>NZ_JAWPON010000210.1:0-824 GCF_033344315.1 Vibrio sp. 2132-1
CTGGCTTCGGAAGCATACAAGCCATTCATGAACAAATAACATCAGAAGTGAGCATGTTCTTATGAGTACATTTCTAATTACATTTGCAGTGTTTGTTGCGGTGATCGCAGCGATGGCCGTTGGCTACATCTTCCAGAAGAAAGTAGTGAAAGGCAGCTGTGGTGGTCTTGGCGCAGTCGGCATAGAGAAAGTATGTAACTGCCCAGAGCCATGTGACGCGCGCAAGAAGCGTGAAGCTCGCGAAGCTGCTCGTGCTGAAAAGCTAGCTGCGTGGGAAAAAGACCGTATAGCGTAACGCGCAAGCATAGAGTGCTTATCATTTTTCTATAACCCAGCTTCGGCTGGGTTATTTTTTGCGTGTATCAAAGCGCCGTGCTTTCTACATAGAGAGTGAAATATTAGTACTTTCACGGGCGCATAATTGGGTGAGGTATATACTCAAATAAAGGTTCATTCGAGTCGGAGGACACAATGGAATTACATCAACATGGCATGGCTGATCTTTTCAATCAGCTCGGGTTAGGGAGCTCTTCCAAAGAAATTAAAGATTTCGTCAATACGCATCGACATAAACGTGAATCAGCACCTTTACACGAAGCGAGTTTCTGGACACATTCTCAGGCCGCATTTTTAAAACAAGCGATTGAAGAAGATGCTGATTGGGCTGAGCTTGTGGATCAGCTCGATGTAATGTTGCGTGATTGAACCGCGATAAAAAAAAGATAATTCAACCCTTTAGAAAGTTCTCTGTGCGGTGGTTTTAATCTTTCATTTTCTTGCTTCGTTAATTGAATTATACTGTATTTTTAACCAGTGTTTTGTCG
>NZ_JAWPON010000211.1:0-820 GCF_033344315.1 Vibrio sp. 2132-1
TCACGGAGGCAGATACGGTTAACGCCCCATCGGCTAACGTGGATAAGTTCGCCCCTTCGACTTGCCACATACCATCAACGACAACGGTATTGAACGAGAGCATCACCCCCAAGCTGTCTTGAACCGTGACAGAAACCGTCTGACCATTTTCAACATCACTGACTTGCCCTGACAAAGTGACAGATTGGCGCTCTTCAATGTTTAAATAGCCGTCTCCGCCATCGTCAACGTCCACCGTCACACTTGCGAGCGTATCTTTGATGATGGTGTTTTCACTGGTTGCAGGGTTGCCCGCTATATCTATACTCTCAGCAACAACAGTCAACGTACCTTCAGACAACCCAGAAAGGTCAACGTCGTCCAGAGACCAACTTCCACCAGTCACCACCGTTTCTAAGTTTATGACCGCTCCTAACGAGTCGGTTACCGTAACTTGGATACGCTGGCCATCTTCAATGTTTTCAATCGTCCCTTCGAGGCGAGTAGTCGCGATTTCGTACTGATTTAAATACTCATCCCCTCCACCATCAAAATTGACGTTCACCGTTGCAAGCGTATCTTTAATGGTCGTATCGACAGCGTTCAGGTTATTGCCATAAATGTCAGAAACCACAGAAGTCACCGTAAGCGGCCCTTCGGCAAGAGAAGACAGATCAACGCCTGATAGGGTATAAGACTCGTTCTCTACGGTCGTTGTAACAGTAATAGAATTATTGAGGCTATCGGTAATGGTGATAGTAACAAGCCACTCATCGCTTATCTTGAGTGCGTCACCTTGAATCGTGACACTAGGAACTTCAAACTGGTTTTCGTATCCATC
>NZ_JAWPON010000212.1:0-816 GCF_033344315.1 Vibrio sp. 2132-1
TGTCAGGGGGATGGTGTTATCAAAGTCGAGATGCACTTCTTACCAGACGTGTACGTGCCTTGTGATGTGTGTAAAGGTAAGCGCTATAACCGCGAAACACTGGAAGTACGCTACAAAGGCAAAACCATCGATGAAGTACTGGAAATGACCGTCGAGGATGCTCGCACCTTCTTCGATCCTGTTCCTGCGATTGCCCGCAAGCTGCAAACTCTAATGGACGTTGGTCTGTCTTACATTCGTTTAGGTCAAGCGGCAACCACATTATCAGGCGGCGAAGCGCAGCGAGTGAAATTGGCAAGAGAGCTATCCAAGCGTGATACGGGTAAAACCTTGTACATTCTGGATGAGCCGACAACTGGTCTGCACTTCCATGATATTCAGCAGCTATTGACCGTACTTCATCGCCTGCGCGATCACGGGAATACCGTTGTGGTTATCGAGCATAACTTGGACGTCATCAAAACAGCAGACTGGATCATCGACTTAGGACCAGAAGGCGGACAAGGCGGCGGAGAGATCATTGCCCAGGGAACACCAGAAGATGTGTCTCAGATCGAAGGTTCGCACACAGCTCGATTCCTTAAGCCTATGTTGAAATAGAAAAAACGGGTAAAGTACAAAGACCAGCCAATGCTGGTCTTTTTTCATTCAAAACAACGCAATATATATGGCTACTATACATGTAAGTGGAACCAAACTTTCTCCTGAAAAAGTACAAGTTCCTCTCAATCGCAAGTTTCTCATCGCCTTGGCCGTTCTGTTTTTACTGGCCATGCACTTTTTTATGCCCAATCCAGGTGGATCAGGGTTAGCCCT
>NZ_JAWPON010000213.1:0-815 GCF_033344315.1 Vibrio sp. 2132-1
GTCTCCAGTTCCGCTTTCCTCTCTGGTCGAGTTTCGTTTTGTGCCATTTCCAGAGCGAGATCGGCGTAACTCACCATGTGCTCCTGAATCGCAAGCAAGACAATTTCGACGGACTTATAAAACTGCTCTTTCTTCAACCCTTCATACGTCGACATGTCGTTATTAGCGCGATGCTGACGAACCTCATCCAGCAGACCGTTCATACCGATCTTCAGGATTTTTTCGTTATCCACCGCAAGGTGCGCGTCACCCGAAGTCATGTTGCCTTCGGCTTTAATGATGGTGCTGGCTAGGATCTCTTGTTGTTCGTCGGTAAAAAGTCCATAGCAGCGATCTTGAACCGTTTTACCGCGCCAGTATGGCGTAATGGCGTGAATGCTTTGTTTGTCTTCTTCACTTACCGCAAAACCAGCCCCAGGTCGGTCGGCCAGTTCGTCTATTTCCGCTTCAATCCAACGCACCGTGTATTCAGGAAAGATCGGCGCAGCGCGTACTTTGCTCGCTTGGTTGCCTACAATCAGCTCGTCGTGCTTAATCCAAATGGTACGAGTGCGTAAGTGCTCTTGTAGCGCCAGCGCTCGTTGCACAATCACAGGTTTGTCTTCATTTGCCTGATACGCTCGAGTATAAGCCTCTGCGCGCTCAATACAGATAGGCGGCGTTACGATGTTGACCAGTGCCGATTTGTGGGCTTTGATTCGCTCTGGAAGGGTATGTAGGTCCATGGTTAACCTCTAACAATCACGTTAAGTTGAGTATGTTCGCTTGCGTATTGCATTGCGTTTTCTAGCAGTTCTGGATTATTTAATGGTTTG
>NZ_JAWPON010000214.1:0-814 GCF_033344315.1 Vibrio sp. 2132-1
CGCGTCGTCTGCCGCTTGAGCAAGATTTTGGTATCCGCACCACCAGCGACAACATGCTGGCCGCGTCCGAGGCCGATGTGGTGGTTCTGTCTGTGAAACCACAAATGATGGCGGATGTTTGTAAACCTCTGCAATCTATCGACTTTAGCAACAAGCTCGTGATTTCTATTGCGGCAGGCATCAATTGTTCACGTTTGGATGAGATGCTAGCGACAAAATTGAATTTGGTTCGCGTCATGCCAAACACTCCATCTCAGTTGGGTTTGGGCATGAGTGGCTTATTCGCTCCAGAACATGTCAAAGAACAAGACAGAGCCTTTGCCGCAGAACTGATGCAGGCGGTTGGTAAAGTTTGCTGGGTGGAACAAGAATCAGGCATCAACAATGTGATTGCAGCAGCAGGCAGCGCTCCGGCATACTTCTTCCTGTTTATGGAAGCGATGCAAGCTGAAGCGATAGCTCAAGGTTTTGATAAAGAAACGGCTCGTTTGTTGGTTCAACAAGCAGCGCTGGGTGCGGCAAGTATGGTGGTGAGCAATCCAGACACCGAACTGTCGACACTGCGTGAAAACGTGACTTCGAAAGGCGGCACAACCGCCGAAGCACTTCGTACATTCAACGAACATCAGTTAACGGACATCGTTGCAAAAGCCATGCAAGCTGCGGTTGCTCGCGCAGAAGAAATGGAAAAACTGTTTTAATTATCTGGATGATTCTCAAGAAACATCATCCACTACTTGTTAAGGGTACCTTATGAATTCAATGAGTTTTCTCATCTCAACCCTATTTGACCTGTATATCATGGTCGTGATTT
>NZ_JAWPON010000215.1:0-814 GCF_033344315.1 Vibrio sp. 2132-1
CCAGAGTCGGGAGAGAGAGAATCAGGGAGAAGAAGAGGGCAATAAATAAGCGCATAAAACGTCCTTTTGCGTGAAGAGTACAGATAGACACTGCAACCATAGCAAATCGAACAAACGTTTAGCAAAGTTATTACAAAAGAAATGCTTGTCACGCTTTTGCGCAACTTTTATGGCTCAAGACAAAAGTGGAAGCAGAAAGACGGGTTTGTGAACGGTAAACTCTTTGGTCAGTTGTTCTTTGTTTTACAACTGGTTATGCTCGTCATTAATTCTTTCTCAAGTGTGATAAGTGCATGGATGCAAAAGCAAAAAACTACTTAAATCGGTATCTTGATTCGCTCTCCCCAGAGCAGAAAAGTGCTATTCCATCAGTCAGTGCTGACTACTATTGTGCCGATGAATACAACGCGAATGTGTGCGCCGAACTCGTTCGTATTGGGCAGAAAACGGCATCGTGCAGTATGGAGCTGTGGTACAGCGAGCACGGGGAGCCGATGCCAGAGGTCGGGCATTTGCAAGTCGTCACCAATTGGGACGGTGAGCCTGTTTGTGTGATTCAAATGACGGACGTGAGCACTTGTCGATATGATGAAGTCACCGCAGAATTCGCCTACGCAGAAGGCGAAGGTGATAGAACGTTGAACTGGTGGCGTGACGCGCATGCTGCATTTTTTAAAGCCGAGTGCGATGAGTTGAACATCGATTGGCATGAGCAACGTTTGCTGGTTCTAGAACGCTTTAAAGTGGTGTATCCATTTGAATAATCAGCGTTGAGTGACTAAAAAACAGCACCGAGTTTGGTGCTGTTTTTTGT
>NZ_JAWPON010000216.1:0-800 GCF_033344315.1 Vibrio sp. 2132-1
CATCACTACCATTATGGTTACGCACGATCAGGATGAGGCGCTTTCGATGGCAGATCGAATTGTGGTAATGAACCATGGCGTAATTGAGCAAGTCGGCACGCCTCAAGAAATCTACCAACAACCGGCAACGCGCTTTGTGGCCGAGTTTGTCGGCAGCATGAATTTTATCGAGACATCTGTTGTGACCGAATCTCAGGTGCGTATTGCTGAGACTCTACTGCCAGCACCAAGTTTAACCAATCGTAAGGTTCAACGTGGTGACCGCTTTGATTTGGCGGTACGTCCCGAAAACATCAAGTTTGTCGAAAACTACCGCAACTCGTTGCCTGTACGCATTACCGCTACCGAGTTTCTGGGCGCATTTTTCCGCGTGGATTGTGAGCTACAAAACGACAGCCAAGCGAAACCAATTGTTGTTGATGTGCCAGTCGAGACGGTGCAAAACCTCAATATTCGCATTGGTGATGTGCGTTACATCCAGTTCTTGGAAAGTGGCTTGCACGGCTATGTAATCCCTTCTCAGGGGAATGCGTTTACAAAAGCGTTGGCGGCATAGGTGCAAACATGGATGCGAAGACAATGACGATGAATAGCCTGACGACTCAAGACAAAGCGAAATCAATGATGGGACGCATTAGCCGCGACAATATCGTGCTGTTTGGCTTGTTGACGGGTCTTTCCACGATGATGATCTTGTTCATCTTGATGCCATTGTGGGCGATGCTGGCCAAAAGCGTACAAAACAGCGATGGAGAGTTTGTTGGGTTAGCCAACTTTGCGACTTATTTTTCTTCTTCAAG
>NZ_JAWPON010000217.1:0-799 GCF_033344315.1 Vibrio sp. 2132-1
TTGAGAAGCGCGGCTCACTGGCAACTTAGTTTCGCCAACATAAACAAACATTCTTCCTGCAAAGTCTTTGTTTACTTTACTGATTTTAGACACTTGCACCACGCTTGAGCGATGCACTTGCCAAAACTGCTCTGGGTTGAGCTGCCCAATCAACTCTTTGAGCGATGTGCGGATCAAATATTCTTGCACTTCCCCCTTCCCTTGCTGTGCATACACCGAAACGTATTTTTCTTCCGCTTTGAAATACAGCACATCAGACGTCGCGATGAGATGAATATCGTCACCTTGCGTGGCTTTAATCCACTGTAAGTATTGCGGTGTTTGAGGCGCAGACAACTGTTGCAGTTGTTCCAACAAACTATTCATCTGAACATGGCTGTTGTCGCTTCCTCGTTGGCTGAGTCGAGCTTTGACTCGTTCACAGGTCGTTTGCAAACGAGCATCGGAAATGGGTTTGAGCAGGTAATCTGCCGCATTTTGCTCAAACGCTTTAATGGCATAGTCATCATAAGCAGTAACAAACACGATCAAAGGCGGGTTGGCCAAACGATTGAGTTTTTGCGCCAAACTCATGCCATCTAACACGGGCATACGAATATCGAGAAAGGCAATATCAGGTTGGCTTTGCTCAATGGCGTGCAAGGCTTGTTCGCCATCAGCTACCTTGGCAACGATGTCCAACTCCGGCCACACTTCCGCGAGGCTTTTATCGAGATGATGCCGCAATAACGGCTCATCATCGGCGATAATGGCAGTAAACCCTGTATTCATTTCACTGTTCCTTACTTATCATTGGCCA
>NZ_JAWPON010000218.1:0-797 GCF_033344315.1 Vibrio sp. 2132-1
GGTCGTTAACGCATGCCACACTTGATTTTGAAAATCGGTACCTGTCGCTGCCAAAGGCAAATCAAATTCGTTGCGCAGACCCGAAAAGTATTCGTCCAACTGGGTCACGGCTTGGCGCAAAATCGGATGCTGATCATCTCTTCGCCCCAATTCACTTGGCTTGGTCGTACAAGTCTCAAACCAAATGCCAAGTAAGCCCTCAGCGTTAGATTGGATAGTGACCGCACCTAGTGGGCTCGGCATCTCGGTATAAACTGTGTTCATGATTGATTCCATAAGTGAAACGTCGCGTAGCTTCCCCAAGGGGCTGCGGTGTGCGTATTGAGTGATGGGTAGCGCTGCATCGCTTTTTTCACCACTAAGTCTTTATCTAAAAAGCAATCGGGTTGGGATTGCCCACGCAGTTGAGCATAACTGACCGTCCAAGGTCCAATGCCTTTCAGCGCTAACCATTGTTGCGGATCCGTCTCCGCGTTGCTTTGCATAAACTGAGCGAAACGCACCAACGTCTCTTTACGACTTTGCGGCATCCGCAAAAAACTCACGTCGGCATTCGCAATCGCATCTGGTGTCGGGAAAAAGCGCTTGTCAGCATCACCACTGAGCGTTTTTACCAATAAGTTAAGCTGGCCTATCGCGGCCTTGACCGACACTTGTTGACCCAAAACTGCTCTAACCCCGGCTTCCCAAGCATTCCACACCCCAGGAATCCGAAAGCCTCGGTTCGAAACAAGCCCCGCTGCCACATAATCCAAATGCTGCTCGACAGTACAGATATCGGTGTCGAGATCGAACAT
>NZ_JAWPON010000219.1:0-797 GCF_033344315.1 Vibrio sp. 2132-1
TGTAGCAAAAGCCGATTTGCAAGACGTCTACATCACTCACCAATTTGACGGCCAACAACTCGCACGTCTGGATGTGCAATGGCAACATGGTGATACCCTACTACACGCTTCAATGAATCATCATTTTGGCATCACAAACGAACGCGTTCAGGCATGTTATGCCAACCAAGCATTTGAGTTTGATTCGTTTGTGGAAGGTAAATTGTGGCAGGACAATCAAGAACGTAAGTTGAACTTAAAAGATTGGACACCAATGCTCACGAGTAAAGGTTTTCACGCTATGCTATTCGATTGGTTTAAGGTTGTTGAATCAGGCAAGCTGGCTACAAACACAGTGCAACGCAACATAGCGAGCCACCAGCTTGCAGAGCAGATCTGTCAACGCATAGAACAAGCCGTGCATTGCAATTAATCCCTAGAACCAATCTATGCATGAAACGCATACATTAGTTCACTTTTTGTCATTTGTTTCATTGACTAATCGTCACTAAACTTCGCGCTCATTTTTCTATATGAGCGCACAATGCATGCCTTTTTCTCAATCCATTTTCGCTCAGGTGTTGAGAATGTCCATCATGTTGGGGCTATCTCTAATCATCGTCCATAACTCTCCGAAGTTGCTGGAAATATTAGCAGAACAAGCCATCAACAGCGGTTGTCACCAAACAACGGGTGACAACGAACACCATGATCATTCTCATCACCACCATCATTAATAAGAGCAAACTATGAGTATTTTCCGATTTCCAGTTCTTGTTTGGCTTGGAATAGGGATTTTGATTATTTGTCTAGGGATC
>NZ_JAWPON010000021.1:0-79093 GCF_033344315.1 Vibrio sp. 2132-1
CAGTGAGTTTAAAAGCGAGGGAGTAATCGCGCTGAGTTCTTTTAGTTGTTGATTTCATAACACTCTCCAATTTTTTTTGGGGGGAAAGTGTCAACCTTATTTAGGACGGCACAATTAAAACAAAAAGGGCGTACATTGATAATGTACGCCCTTTTTTCATTTGCTTGAGATGCCTAGAAAGGTACTTCTATCTGCATCATCCAGTCAGCGTCATAATATTCGTGCCAACGATAATCAAACCGCATTCTTGGCTGCCCGTCGGATTTATCACCAAAACCAACGCTGAACATCAACCCGTGACTACGTAGCCACTCTTCTGTATCCATTTTACTCTCTTCGTCTCGAAGCTCTTCCGGCATCCAAAAACCAAGACCAAAGTAATTCTTTTCTAAGTTTTGAGTTAGAAGTGGGGTGTCTTCCGGCTTAATCGCCCACTCCTCCCAATAGTTTTCTGTTGGTCCTTCAAGCTTCGCTTCCGCTGCATACCAAATCAATGCTTCAGTACTTAACACGCCGATGGAATCTAAAATTTCTTCACAGATTGGAAGCGTGTTATCTTCAAACACCACGGAACGATCAGAAAAATAGTTACACGCGGAATGAGCTTGTGTCACCACAAGCAGCGCACATGCACTAAATAAAACGACTCTGACCATGAAAATCTGACCTCTCAGCTCCCAGACAATGTTTCTCTGTATAAGCCTTTACTAAGTAATAAATCACGTACGGAAGGTGTTGTATAGGCGCCGATCTCTTCACCCTCGGCCAATGCTTTGCGAATATCCGTGCTTCTGACTTTTACTTTTTCAGGACATGCCATAACAGTCCAACGTTCCGTAATCTCTTCAGCTCTACTAAATTTAGCAAATTTGAAGAAATTATCAGGACCAATGACAAAAGTTATATCGGCAGTTGGGTAGATTTCTTGAATTTTTTCTAACAACGCATAGGTCGTCACACTTTGTCCAGGTTGGTATAAAGCTTGCTCTGCATCAGAACGCTGAACATTAGAAAGCCCCATATCCTTGATGAACACATCAACCATTTTGCACCGAGTTGGGTAATCAAGCATGTTCTTGCCCCAAGCGTGTGCAATGCTTGGCTCAAGTAGCACAAGATCAAAGTGGCTCAAAGACTCAATAACACTTTTATGCCCTAAACTAGGTGGGTTAAATGCACTACCAAAAATGGCGATTTTTTTCATATCCGGTGATTACCTGGTTGAAGAGAGTTTTCTAATCTGATGATTTCGGTATGATACTACTAATCTTTACAGCTTTTGACCCTAAAGTCGCGTTTAATGAGCCTCAACTGTATGGTTTATCACCATTTGAGCAAATGCGCTTTAGAGTCTGAAATATTTGCAGGAAAAGGAACCCTAAATGGAACAATCCATCCGTGACGAAATGCGCGTACTCCCTTCAATTGATCCGCATTTTGAAATTGAACGCCGTGTCGCTTTTATTAAGCGTAAATTGCAAGAAGCGGGCTGTAAGTCTCTTGTTCTTGGCATCAGCGGTGGCGTTGACTCAACGACATGTGGTCGTTTAGCTCAGTTGGCTGTAGACCAACTAAACGAAGAAGCGGGCAACAATAGCTACCAATTTATCGCAGTTCGTCTGCCTTACGGGGAGCAAAAAGATGAAGATGAGGCTCAGCTCGCTCTGTCTTTTATCCAGCCAACCCATTCTGTATCGGTGAACATCAAAGCAGGTGTTGACGGGCTTCATTCGGCTTCTCACGTTGCATTAGAAGGCACAGACCTTCTACCAACTGATGCAGCAAAAGTCGACTTCGTAAAAGGCAATGTAAAAGCGCGTGCTCGCATGGTTGCTCAATACGAGATCGCGGGCTACGTAGGCGGCCTTGTTCTTGGTACTGATCACTCAGCAGAAAACATCACTGGTTTCTACACTAAATTTGGTGATGGCGCTTGTGACATGGCACCATTGTTCGGATTAAGTAAGCGCCAAGTTCGTGAAGTAGCTGCTACATTGGGTGCACCTGAGCAACTAGTTAAGAAAGTGCCAACAGCAGACTTAGAAGAGCTTGCTCCACAAAAAGCAGATGAAGATGCCCTAAGCCTAACTTACGAGCAAATCGACGACTTCTTAGAGGGCAAACCTGTTCCACAGCAAGTGAGTGACCGTCTGGTAGCGATTTACAAAGCAACGCAGCACAAACGCCAGCCAATCCCGACGATTTACGACTAAGCGATATTTTCAGCTCTCTTTAAAACTCAAAACGCTGCTAAAAATAGCAGCGTTTTTTGTCTAGGAACAGTTTTTGTCGAAGGACAAAATTGCTCTCGCCTAGTTGGTTACTGTTACGTCCGTCTCTGGCACAGCACAACACGCCAATACGGTTCCCATTGCACGTTCCTCATCTGTCAACGCAGGCACGTCCGGATGATGTACTTGACCCGACGTAAGCTGAACCTTACACGCGCCGCATAAGCCAGCACGACAGCTATTGCTAACAACCTTCCCAGCATCCTCGAGCTGATCTAACAACGTTTTTTGGTTGTTGCCTACGACTTTAGTTCCATTAAAGTCAATAGCGAGACTTTTCTCTGGCTTTGACGTAAGAGAAGAAACTCCAAACGCTTCTTGATGGTAGTTTTCTTCTGGCAGCCCTTTTCTTAGCAGGAGATTTTTCGCTTTCTCCATAAAACCATCAGGACCACACACAAACACTTGGCGCTGTTCAACATCTTTGATTTGCTTAATGTGTGACAAACTTAAACGCCCTTTTAACCCAAACCAATCAACGGCAGGCTGCGTTAAACAGACTTTTACTTCTAGCCCTGGGTGCTCACGCTTTAACTGCTCCAACTCTGAGCGACAAGGAATATCATTTTCGGTCCGACATTGATGGTAGAAAACCACGTTCTCCAACTGATTATGATCCGCTAAGTAACGCACCATTGATAACATTGGTGTTACTCCGCTACCCGCAGAGAGTAACAGCAGAGGCTGCGCTTCATGCGTTTTAAGGTGGAACTGACCGTCAGGTTGTTCTGCCTCTAAAACATCACCGACTTGTAAGTTGTCTAAGAGTGAGTTAGAGACTCTTCCGCCCGCGATACGCTTTACAGAAATAGCATAACGACCCGGACGAGAAGGACTGGATGATAAGGTATAGCGTCGACCCACTTTCTTACTATCAATATTCACCTCTATTGGCAGGTGTTGTCCTGGCAAGTAATTAGGCAACGAACCTTTGTTTGGCTCTAACCATAAGGTCACAAAGTCTTGGGCAATTTCTTCACGCTCAACACATGTAAGCTTCATGCGCACTGGCGAGTTATCTGCGTAAAACTCCGGCTCTTTGTACTCCAATACTTCAACTTTATCGCCTTGACGAATAATGCCTTCATTTCGCGCGACAAGATTCTGGCCAAAGAACACACCACCGACATCGTTTGCACGGAACTGTTGCAAGGTTTTGAGCGGCTCTTTGCTCTCACGGAATGTGCCTCTTTGGGTATTCACCGTAGTCAGGATACAGCGCTCGCAAGGTTTGAGAGACTCAAACTCTACCTCACCGATTCGTATGCGCTTCCATGAATCTTCTTCAAATGGCTTAGTATCAGAGACAACTAAGTTAGTACGAAACTGATCCATTGAGTGCAGCTCTGAACTTCTTCGATTCAGCTCATCAAGTGAAGCTTGGCTGATCACTAAAACCGGATAACCATCAGCAAAACTGACGTTTTGACCTAGCTTTTCACGGACACGATTCGATTGCTCACCACTAAATAACAACTCAACGCGCTGCCCCAAAACACGACTAAACCAGTCATCTGCATCATCTGTCGTGGTATAGGCAGTAAATGTATCTTTCCAAACCGTTGCAGGTGTCTCCTGCATTTTGAAATCTTGGTAACGGATTTTAAGTGGCTCCATACCCAAACTACTAAACACCACTCCATCGGACAATAAGGCAGACTTAATGGTTACCATTTGCGGATACTTTCGCGCAGTGATCATCGAGCCATCAGCTTTCGCAATCATAAAGCGACGATCGAAGCTCAATCCTTGCTTCTCAACCCATACGGACGACAGCGATAATCCGCCAACTGACTTAACCGGAAAAACATTAATTTGGGATAAAACGGGTTGCGACATTGCCTTCTTCCTACGGGTGTTTTTTATTTGTTGCGGTATTGTATACTCAAATCACATTAAGTTGCAGAGTCTACTGCCTCTTCATCCATCGCAACTTTCTCGAAACCATATTCTTATAAATTTGGTTTTAGTGACAAGTATTTACTACACTCAACATTCGCGTTTTTTAACACCGTTCTGACCAAATACCGTTTGATAAAGTGTGATACGACACACATAATTCACCCAAGTTATCACTACTCCCATTTATCGATTTGGAGCTTAATTATGGATACAAGAAAACTGGTTCTGATTTTGTTATGTATCTTTCTTCCGCCTGTCGCGGTGTTTATGGAGAAAGGTCTAAATAAAGACTTTTTGATTAATCTAATATTGACGTGTTTCTTCTTTCTACCAGGTACGATCCACGCGCTTTGGTTAACAATGAAGTAACCACTTACACTCTCACTCTTTATAAAATTGAAAAATGGGATGAAATATGAGGGCAATTCCTCTATCATCCTGTCGCCTAAGCGCAAGCGTTTGCTCAAAAGCAAATACGGCGCTTAGGCTCCAATCAGACAACTTTTCAATGGTGGGAGCAATTAATGACAACACTGACTATCACTCGTCCTGACGACTGGCACGTTCACTTACGCGATGGGGAAGTTCTTAAAGACACCGTTCGCGACATCAGCCGCTACAATGGCCGTGCGCTGATTATGCCAAATACCGTCCCACCTGTTACTACAACTGAGCTCGCCCTAGCCTACCGTGACCGAATTATTAAAGAGCAACATGGCGAACAGTTTGAGCCTTTAATGGCGCTTTACCTTACAGATAACACGACACCAGACGAAATACGTAAGGCTAAAGCAACCGGACACATTGTTGCTGCCAAGCTTTATCCTGCAGGCGCTACCACAAACTCAGATTCCGGTGTGACCAATGCGAAAAACATTTATCACGTTTTAGAAGCAATGGAAGAAGTAGGAATGTTACTTTTGGTTCATGGGGAGGTAACACATCACGATATTGATATATTCGACCGAGAAAAAGAATTCCTTGATACCGTCCTCGCTCCTATCGTCAATGACTTCCCTAATCTTAAAATCGTTCTAGAACATATCACCACCGCCGACGCAGCAAACTTCGTTAGCAACGCCTCAGACAACGTAGCGGCTACCATCACTGCCCACCACCTTCTTTTCAACCGTAACCACATGCTTGTGGGTGGTATTAAACCTCATTTCTACTGTTTGCCAATTCTTAAGCGCGGAACCCACCAGCAAGCGCTGATCGAAGCAGCAACTAGTGGTAGCAAGAAGTTTTTCCTAGGTACAGACTCAGCGCCACATGCGAAAGGGGCAAAAGAATCGGCTTGCGGTTGTGCTGGTTCTTACACTGCACACGCAGCGCTAGAGCTTTATGCAGAAGTCTTCGAAAAAGAAGGCAAGTTGGAAAACTTGGAAGCTTTCGCAAGCTTCAACGGTCCTGATTTTTACGGCATTGCACGTAACACAGATACGGTAACGTTAGAAAAATCCGCTTGGGATGTGCCAGAAACGATGCCATTTGGCAATGATATCGTTGTGCCTATTCGAGCAAATGAACAGATCGAGTGGAAAGTGAAGTAAGTACTTTACTGACGTTTCACCTATAAAACAGGGTCATGCTTTTTGTAAAAAGAAGTCATGACCCTTGTTACTATCGTCTCATGTTTTAGATGTGATTATTGACCACGAAGCTTTTCAACCATCGTCCATACCGCAACCACAACTAACCCTGCCACAAAGCCGATAATACCGTTCAATAAAATAGGCAAAATGGCTGTAGCAACCGAATGGCCACTAAAGTTCATAATAATCGGCTCTACAAAGTGATGAATGGCTGGCACGTTGTGCACCACAATTCCTCCACCCACCAAAAACATCGCAGCAGTTCCTACAATGGTTAACAACTTCATCAACTTTGGTGCAAAAGCGACCAAGGCCCCTCCGACTTTCGCCACCCAACCTTTACCGTTTGAGCGACTTTCAAGGTAAAGGCCTAAATCATCTAGCTTCACAATCCCAGCGACTAGTCCATAAACCCCAACCGTCATAATCACTGCAATTAAACTGACAACTAAAATTTGCGTAACAAGACTGGCTCCTGTCACGGTACCTAACGCAATCACGATGATTTCTGCGGAAAGGATAAAGTCTGTTCGAATTGCACCAGAAACTTTACGCCTTTCATACTCTTCTATCGACTCGCCAGTATTAACTAGCTCCTCTTTTTCTTCGTGCGGATGCGAGTGAGGAAACACTTTCTCAAGTACTTTCTCTGCCCCTTCAAAGCAGAGAAATAAGCCGCCAATTAGCAATAATGGCATGATAAGCCATGGAATAATCGCGCTAATAAGTAAAGCTGAAGGAACTAAAATCAATTTATTTTTGAATGAGCCTTTTGCAACCGCCCAAACTACTGGAATCTCTCGCTCAGATGCAACACCAGACACTTGTTGAGCGTTTAACGCTAGATCATCTCCCAACACACCTGCGGTTTTCTTTGCCGCCATTTTTGACATTAAGGCGACATCATCAAGCACCGTGGCAATATCGTCCAACAGTGTGAGTAAACTTGCTCCAGCCATTTTTGGTCTCTTATATGAAATTGAGTAAGTAACAAAATGTAACACCAATGAATCACTCATCAAAGTGATGATTTTGCAAAGAATACCACCCCAAATGGTGTTTTATATTGCCGTAAAGATAAGACGGGTCTAGTCTTGTGATACCTTTCAGCAGTCAAAAGAAAAAGTATAGATGAAAAGTGGATACATTTACCCGATCGGTACTCCTGGCCAACCTTGGACCGAAGAAGAACGTAAAGCTTGGTTAGCAACGCAAGAAGTAAAACGTAGCTACCAAGATGAAGTCGTCAGTAAAATCGATGCCCTACGCGGGCATTTTGATGTTGAACAATATGGTGCGCTCTCATACAACGAGGCACGCTTCCCTCTGTTTTGTATCAAAACACGCAATTGGGATTCAACTAAACCTGTTGTGTTGGTCACAGGCGGCGTGCACGGTTACGAAACCAGCGGTGTACATGGCGCATTAAAGTTTGTAGAAACGGAAGCAGAGCGCTATGCAGAGCATTTCAATATTGTCGTTGCCCCCTGCGTAAGCCCTTGGGGTTACGAGGTGATCAACCGCTGGAATCCAAACGCGATTGATCCAAACCGCTCTTTCTATAAGAATAGTCCTGCCGAAGAATCCGCTAACCTCATAAAGCTAGTTGCAACTTTAGGCGATGTGTTAATGCACATTGATCTACATGAAACGACAGATTCTGACGAAACTGAGTTCCGTCCAGCCTTAGCTGCTCGTGATGGTATTGAGTACATTGAAGGTATGATCCCAGATGGCTTTTACACGGTGGGAGATAGTGAAAACCCTCAGCCTGACTTCCAAAAAGCGGTCATTGAGTCAGTTGCAAAAGTGACTCACATTGCACCAGCAGATGAAAACGGCGAAATCATTGGTTCACCCGTCGTACAGTTTGGCGTTATCAACTACCCAATGGTAAAACTGGGCCTGTGTGGCGGCGTAACAAATTGCGTTTACGGCACGACAACGGAAGTGTACCCAGACAGCCCAACGGTGACCGACGAAGAATGCAACGATGCGCAAGTTGCAGCCGTAGTTGGTGGTTTGAATTACGTACTAAGTAAGCTCGAATAACACAGGTTAACAATAAAGCAACTGACGATGTCTTTGAATTGTGAATCAGCTTTACTTTGCTCCAAAAGCAAGTTGAGACATTAATCCGCTAGTTTATTAGAAATTACCGCATTAACATCGCTAACACTGAAGATGCGAAGCATCACGACTTTATGACGCTATTTTAATGCGGTATCTAATAAATCCTAAAATACAAATGACATCTAGACATCATCGTCACTACTAACTCCTCTTCCTGAACAAACTATCGTCATACCATTTAAATCAAACCTCAACCAACGAGCTTCTGAAGCGAAAAACATCCTTAAACAATAAGAAAGCTTAATGCTCTTTGGCTTTATTTTTTAATCACTTACCCAAAAGCACATGCATTAGCCATTGCCTTGTTTTTATACGCGATTGATCTTTTTAGAGAAACACATATGAACCTCATTGCTTAACCGAAAAAACAAAGATATAATGAAAATAATTATCATTTGTATTTTAATTTTAAATCGAGAACCTCTTTCTCTTTGCATTGAAAGCGGCACTTTTCTTTTGCTAGTTAATCCAGTTTTAAAGCCAAATCAGCACGTTGAATTTTTAGGTATGGCCTAGTGATACTTTGAGGGCTGGATTGTGACCTTAATGTTTATAAAAAATAACTTGGTTATGTTTTGTTGGAATTTAGAACCTATATGCGAATAGATATTCATTATTCGTATTCCATCCCCAAGTCATAAGTTAAGAGAAACTCACTTTATTTTGGGGCAGATTCTGTATGAGTATTCACGTAGTAAGCCTGTTTTTTATACTGTGCTTAACTTCAATTTTCGTCGGCGCAAACCAACTAGATTGGTCGTTATTGCTGACCATGGATGACAAAGCTTGGCTACCGATTACTGCTAGCAGATTACCAAGGCTAATCGCACTAATTCTTACCGGATCTGGTCTCGCAATATGTGGTGTTATTCTTCAACATATTGTTAGAAATCGTTTTGTTGAGCCGGGCACCACAGGCGGTATCGATGCGGCAAAGCTCGGTATTTTGGTATCTATCGTCATGCTTCCATCCTCAGACAAGCTTGAACGTATGCTCTTCGCCGTACTATTTTGCTTCGCCGCTGGCCTTATCTACATTGCCATCGTACGAAAAATTAAATTCAGTAACTCTGCGTTAATACCTGTGATTGGGCTTATGTTTGGTAGTGTACTAAGTGCCATAGCGGAGTTTTATGCTTATCAAAACAACATCTTACAGAGTATGTCCGGTTGGTTAATGGGAGATCTCTCCAAAGTGGTCCAAGAACACTATGAAATAATTTTCTTGATTTTACCCATCACCCTACTGACTTACTTATATGCACATAAGTTTACTGTGATGGGAATGGGCGAAGATGTTGCGTCCAACTTAGGAATTAATATTGCGTTCACTGCCGCCTTGGGTCTAATGCTAGTTTCCGTGACAGTTGCTATAACAGTGGTGACCGTAGGTGCCATTCATTTTATCGGTTTAGTCATACCTAACCTAGTCGCACTAAAATATGGCGATCACCTTAAAAATACCCTACCAATCGTTGCACTAGGCGGCGCTTCGTTACTTATTTTTTGCGATGTCATAGGCAGAGTTGTTGCCTTTCCTTTTGAAGTCCCAATTGGATTAACAGCCAGTGCTATCGGGGGAGTTATGTTTCTTGTGTTTCTTTTGAAAGGAGCACGAGTATGAGATCACATTACTCAAACATGCGAGTGAGCATTATACTCGTTTGCATACTATCTATCGCCTTTATCTTTACAAGCTCTGGGTGGGATTTTGATTACGTCATCCCCAAGAGACTGATTAAACTTGGTGCCATAGTTATTGGGGGCAGCTGCGTGGCCATCTCTGCTGTTATTTTCCAAGCTTTGGCTGGTAATCGTATTCTTACGCCATCCATTATGGGATATGAGTCGGTTTATCTGGTTTGGCAAACCCTACTCTTATTACTAGCGGGCACTTCTGGCATCGCTACATTAGGCGTTGTCGGTAATTTCGCTGTCTCTGCAATACTCATTCTGTTGTATTCCTTAGCGATTCAATCTTGGGTACTCAATAGATTTAAACATGACATGCACCAAGTTCTGCTGATTGGCTTTGTTTTGACAATGGTGCTGACAACTCTTGCTCAATTTATCCAGATCAGAATAAGCCCTGGAGAATTCTCTATCCTTCAAGGATTCAGCTATACCTCGTTTGAGCGAGCGAAACCTTCTACGTTACTTTTTTCCAGTATTGCGTTAAGCGTTTTGGCACTCTTTGCTAACAGATGGTCACGCGAGCTAGATGTGATAGGTCTAGGTCGAGACCAAGCGATGTCATTAGGACTAAATGATAAGCAATATGTACCAAAGTTCTTTGCTGTAATCGCCATTTTGGTAGCAATTTCGACGAGCTTGATTGGCCCAACGGCTTTTATGGGAATTTTTATTGCCAATATTGCTTATTCCATTACTAGCGCACCGAACTACAGACACATATTGCTCGTTGCTTGTGCTATTGCAATTGTCATGTTCTTGTCTGGTCAACTTCTGGTAGAGCACTTATTTAACTTTAAAACCACCGTCTCTATTTTGGTGAATGTCCTTTGTGGGGGATATTTCCTAGCCATCACGATAAGAGCAAGAAGCCAAATATGAAAACTGTTACTCGCCTGTTTAAAGACAACTCACTGACAAAAAGGAAATACCCCATGTTTAAGAGCCCCCTACGTTTGAGTATCGTGCTTGCTTGCTGCGCTCTAGGAACCTTATCAGGTTGCGAGCCGGAAATAACTAAAATTGAAGATACTCAGCCATTAGAAAAGCTCATCGTGATTGAACACAATCTCGGAGCAACTACTATTTCTCATCGCCCTCAACGAGTGGCAGCATTAGATATGAACGAAGTGGACTTTTTAGATCAGCTAAATGTTCCAATCTCAGGAATGGTGAAAGACTTTGTTCCTCACTTTCTAGCGAAATACAAAGACACACCTGAGATAGCGGATCTTGGTGCGATAGTTCAGCCTAATATGGAAAAGATCTATGCCCTAAAACCAGATCTCGTATTGATGACTCCGCTACATGCTAATCAGTATGAAGAACTCTCTCAACTCGCTCCGACTTTACATTTTGACATCAGCTACCGTAATAGTCGTGACCATCACGTCGATACCATTAAGAAACACCTTGTAGAGCTTGGTGAGATCTTTGAAAAGCAAGAGCTAGCCCAACAGAAAGTTGCCGAAATCGATGCAAAAGTCGCAGAAGTGCGCGCTGTTACGAAAGAGCGTTCAGAAAAAGCTTTGGTTGTCATGCATAACAATGGTGCTTTCAGCTCATTTGGCGTTGAGTCTCGTTATGGCTTCGTTTTCGATGTTCTGGGGGTAAAAGCAGCGAGTGAAAAAGTGGAGACAGGTTTGCATGGTCAGCCAATTTCTAGCGAGTTCATTAGCCAAGCTGATCCAGACATTCTTTACATCATTGATCGAACAGCAGTAATGGAAGGAAAGCCTGTCATTGATGCGGAACACTTAGCAAACCCGCTACTCCGTCAAACCAAAGCATGGAAAAACGACAACGTCGTTTTTGTTGATGTCGATGCTTGGTACATCACTTCAGCAAGCATCACATCTCTGAAAATCATAATTGATGACATCCTAAAAGGTTACCAAAGCTAAATCTAATAACAATGAGTTGGATCTTAAGTAATTCAACACTCAACCGACGTCAGAACGGATGTGAGCTAGCCCAAACAAAGAAAAGGAATCTATAATGACTCATGACTATCATCAGATAGCGATGGACTCTTCACAGAAAAACAAACCAAGCCCGTGTCATATCGCCCTCTTTATTTCACTTCAATTTAGTACTTTTGTCGTACCAATTAGTATCGCTCAAGCTGAAGAAGTCGTAGATGAATCAATGACAGTTTATGGTGAAGCAAACAGAGTTTATGCCGCTGGCAAAGTTTCTCACGCGAGTAATATGGGAATGCTTGGCGACAAAAACTTCATGGAAACGCCTTTCAATACGATTGGATACACAGAAAAACACATTCAAGACCAACAAGCACGCGATATCTCAGATGTAATCTCAGCTTCTGATCCCTCTGTTTTCACCAGCGGTGAAACCGGCTTAAACAAAGAAAGTTTCAAAGTAAGAGGTTTCAACTCAGACATTAGCGACGTTATGTTTAATGGATTGTATGGTATCGCTCCTTATTACCGAACCTCTCCTGAAATGTATCAACGTATTGATGTACTTAAAGGTCCTGCTTCTTTGCTCAACGGTATGCCACCGAATGGATCTGTTGGTGGCACCATCAACTTAGTGACAAAAAGAGCACAAGAAACACCAATCACATCTTTCACCGGCAGCTACTTATCGGACACTCAATTCGGAGGACATATCGATATTGGACGTCGCTTTGGTACAAATGAAGAATTTGGTATTCGTTTCAACGGTGCATTTAAAGATGGAGACACCGCGATAAACAACCAAAGCAAAAAAACTCAACTTGCATCATTAAGCCTTGATTGGCGTAATGACATTGCTTTCCTTGAAGCAGATTTTTACTACAGTACAGAGCGAGTTGAAGGTGCAAACCGTGGGTTAAGCATCGCTTCTGGTCTCAAAATCCCATCACCTCCTCCATCTGACACATTATTGACGCCAAGTTGGGCCTACAATGATAGCGAAGATAAAGGGATGATGATTCGCGGGGAGCTAAACGTTAGTGACTCTGTAACTGTATACAGCGCATTGGGTGGTAGCCGTACAGATTTTCATTCAAATGTACCGCAACGAATCAAAATCATCGATAACGAGGGTAACCTAGAGGTATCTCTCGGATCAGTTAAGCTTGAGAACAAACGAACTTCAGGTGAGATAGGTGTTCGTAGCAACTTTGACATTGGCCCAGTAGAACACCACCTTGTACTGAATAGTACTTACTTTAGAGAAGATAAAAATGATTCTCCAACAGGTAATAATAATCCAGCCCCTTGGAACTCGAATATTTATGATCCTGTTTGGGGACCAGAAAATTCAGTTTACGACAACTACTATGGTTTACCTGTCGATTCAACTCAGGTCAGCTATGGCATTGCCGATACGTTATCTTTTGTTGATGGGAAATATCAAATCACGCTCGGCTTGCGTTACCAGAGCATTGATTATGAATCTGGAATAATAATGAACGGAATGTCGCTTCCTACCACCAAGTTTAAGGAAAGTACTTACACTCCCGCACTTGCAGCATTATACAAAGTTTCGAGCTCAGTTTCGCTTTATGGTAACTACACCGAAGGCTTAACGAATGGGAAAACAGCAGGCTCTAGCGCCGCAAACGCAGGAGAGGCTTTTGAACCCCAAAAAACCAAACAGACTGAAGCAGGCGTGAAGCTTGACCTGGACGGCTTTGCTCATACGTTCAGTTTATTTGAGATTAAAAAGCCAAATGGGTACCAAGATCCGGATACCAACATTTTTTCTTTCGGTGGTGAACAGCGCAATCGCGGTATTGAATGGGGGTTCTACGGCACACTATCAAAGGACTATACGCTCATCGGTGGTATCGCCTATACAGATGCAGAGATTACAAAAGCAACAGATGTGACAGAGGAGGGGAAACAAGCAACTAAGCTACCCGATTTACAAGCTAAACTCGCATTAGAATGGAACCTCCCTGCGATGCGTGATCTCACGCTTATCGGCCAAGCGAACTATATGTCTGAACAGTACATTGATGCACAAAACACTCAGGCATTACCTGCACAGACTATTCTTGATCTTGGCGCACGCTACAACTCAAAAATTGCTGAAACAAGCGTGGTTTGGCGCCTTAGCGTAAACAATGTCCTGGATGAAGATTACTGGACAACCACCCACTATGCGGACCTAGCTCTAGGCGCACCACGCACAGTGATGCTGTCAGCTACTGCGGATTTCTAATCCCTCCACCTCCCCTTTAGCCTGCCTTCTAAGGGGGACTTACTCCCATTTGGCTGTTCATGAAAATTCACAACAAATCAAAGGAAGTACTCATCTTCAACATTCAAGCAGACAAAGAGCTCGCAACACCTACGGCCAAAGTTAATTCAAAACATAATCCATCAACGTCCACTTCCATAGGCTTTATATGAAAAACGATAAGAGCTCAATATGCTCTACCACGTTCTCCTTATTTTCGCTTGATAGGCTAGATAAGGTGACAATATGATAAGTAAAATCAGCCAACATTACGTTACGCCTAGCTTAATGCCAGCCTTAAAGCCATCGATTAAGAAGCTTGCTTTGGGAACGTTTTGTGAAGCACTTGCCGCTGTGGCAAAAGTTGGTGCACTGCTATGCTTGATAAACCTTATCGATAAATTTGCAAACCAATGGATTTACGGTGCCATAGGACTTTGGGCGGCTAGCGCACTTGCCTCATCAGTGGGCTCGTGGTTAGTTCATGATGCCGAGTCGCAGTTTTCCACTCGATTACGTCGCCAAGTTGCTCAGCACTTGACGCGCTTGCCAAGCAAGACCATCTCTCAATATGGTGATAATCAACTGCGTCGCATAGTTTCCGAAGACATCGGCACGCTTCACCACATGGTTGCGCATTTGCCTTCAGAACTCGTGACATTCATTGTCGTACCCGCAACTTCTATTTTTATCATGTTGAATCTCACAGGTCCGGTAGCGATGCTTACTCTGCTCCCTGGTCTAATTGCATCATTGTACTACCTACTCTTTTTACCTAGGTTCGCCGCTAAACATGGCAAAGAGCGCATGACAATAATGGGTGATATCGTTACCGCAGTAAACGACTACACAAGAGGTATCCGAGTAAATCGAATTTACGGCACGCAAGCAGGAGCACTCGACAGCTATAATGATGCCACAAGACGCTTTACTCACGGCATAGTGAAATGGGTTGGTAGCGTTGCCCTTCCAGCAGCAATTGCTACCGCATTACTTCAAGCGGTTTCGACTTTCGCAATGGCCTATACCATTGGCTATGAATTAAGTCCCGTGGCAATGGCGTCGCTATTCTTTTTTGGTTTGGCCGTCGTATCACCCGCACTGAAGCTTGGCCATGGATTGGACTACGTTAACGCAGGAAAGAATGCTGCAAAGAACATCAGCGACTTTTTACAGCAACCACAAATAGAAAGTGGCAGTTTGAGCGCGGGAGAAAAACCGCTATCACTACAAGCATCAAATATCGTAGTGGCTAATGGAACTGTTAATATTATTGATAACTTCTCCCACTACTTCCCACGGGGTTCATTTACAGCCATCATGGGGCCTAGCGGAGCAGGCAAAAGTACGTTACTACGTCTATTAGCAGGTCAAGAAACACCTCTTTCAGGCTTCGTTACCTTAGGAGGCAATCAACTGTCTAAACTCTCTGAGATATCCCGATACTCCGCCATACGCTATGTACCCCAAGATATCGGTGTACTCAAAACTACCATTAGGCAGAATTTGAAACTATCAACGCCAAGTTCAAGTGACGACGAGCTGAACCAAGCTTTGCAACAAGCTCAATTAAAGATTGACCTCAATTCTGATGCAAGCGTGCTTTCAGGAGGCGAGCAACAACGTGTCGCAATAGCTAACACATTTCTAACTCAAGCCAACGTTCTATTACTGGATGAACCAACCAGTGCTCTCGATAAAAATACGGCCTTCACTGTGATCAGAAATCTCGCGAAGTTTGCGAAAACACAAGACAAGATATTGATCATAATTACTCACGACTCAGAACTCGCGAAACTTGCAGACACTACATTGATGCTCAACAGAAAGGCTCAACGACAGGATGAAGAAGTATGACGGCTCACAATACCCTCTATTCCAATTCGACAATTCCACAAAGTGCAAAGCACCGTCTATATCGAGTCGCTATAGGTTGGGGACTAGTTGCATTATTTGAGGCAACGGCTTACACATTTCTTGCAATATCTATTGTCGAACAAGCTTCACCATTGAACGTCATAATAGCTGCTGTTCTAACTGTGATAGTTACCGTTATTGTAACTCGTTCTGGATTTCTCTCTGGTGCGAAACTGGCTGGGGATCTTTATTCATCAGTAGGTCATTCGCTCAGTAAAGCAAAGTTAGCTTGGTTTAATGATCAGCATAGAACTCAGCTCACTCAACTAGCAGAACGAGGAATACCTGGCTTTATAGCCATTCCTGCTCATCAGCTACAAACATTTTTACACGCTCCAATGTTACCCATATTTTTAATTATCGGTATTGGGGTCGTTGGAGGAGGTGAAATTGCACTACTCAGTGCCGTACTGTTACTAGTTGCACTGCTCGTTCAGTACAAGGCGCAAAGATACCTAAGTCGCTCAGATAGCGACCGACATGACGCAGAGCTTCAAGCGACTAAATCAACACTTGAGCTCATAGATCACCTTGAGTTACTTCGCTCAACAGCGGGGCCTGAGCGCTCAATCGAGCGTATTGAACAGAGTTGGCACGCACAAGAAGAAGCTCATTCAACTATTAATCGTAACGCTTCTATCGCAACCTTAGTATCAGGATTGGCAACGATTTTACCCCTTGCAGGTATCGCCATCTATCTCGTCTTAGAGCCGATTACTCAACCCTTATTAGTCTTGGCTTTATTGATATTGATTACCCGTGCAGCTGCACCTTTGGGTGAACTCGCGTTGGCAGGCTTTGCGATTAACGACGTAAAATCCTCAATTAAAAATTACGCTCAGTTAACGAATGTCCCTGTTCTGCCTGAGCCTAATCCTCAATTTGCAACCTCCCCCAAAAACCATAAGTTCGAACTGAACCTTGTGGGCCATTTAGATCTCTTTGAAGATGCTAGCACGGAGATCAAACAAGGTGATACCGTCGTCATCAATGGAGTCAGTGGCAGTGGCAAAAGCACTTTACTGGGCCTGTTTCTAAGGTTTGATGATCCTGACCAAGGTCTTATTTCGCTCGGAGGGATAGATCTAAAGAATATCCCTTATGACGTGCTCACCCAGCATATAGCCTATGTTGCTCAAGAACCGGTCATTTTTACTGGCACATTGGCGGATAACATTCGGTTAGGTAATCCCAATGCAAGTGATTATGAAGTTGAGAGCTTTGCAAGACACGCACAATTGGACAAACTTATTGACTCATCTCCTAAAGGAATACATCAAACAGTAGGACAAAGAGGCTCAGGGTTGTCAGGAGGTGAAAGACAGAGAGTCGCAATTGCGCGAGCTCTCATTAAAAAGGCGCCAATCCTCATTTTCGACGAAGCGACGGCAGCATTAGACGAAGCAACCGAAAAAAGTATTGCTCAACATATTCAAACATTGAACTCGACCGTGATTATTGTGACGCATCGCGATCAGAATATATGGTCACCCACATTGGAACTCACGATTGAGGGTAGAAGAGTTATAGTTGCACAGTACAACTCTACTTCCTTGAAAAGTAGGGACAAATTGGCGGCTGAAGAAACTAATAACAATCAATACTTAAATCTAAGCGGTGTCAATTGAGTTTTTTGTCACTTTAGCACATTGTATCATCTAAAGAATCTTACAGGCATGTTGTAAAGCAATAATAATAAAGCGAATTCTCAAGGTTATAATTCTGACTCAATCTGACACAAGATAGACGTAAGTCTTTCCAATACCATCAGCTTTTCGAGTCGGTCATCATACAGCGCATTGTCAATTTTTTTAAAATAGACTCTACACTTTTACAACAATCGATTCTTGTATTGCTCCGGTGTCATGCCGGAGTATTTCTTGAACATCGCGATAAAAGGGCTAGCTTGGTTATAACCTAACGTCAGAGCGACTTCTTTTACGGTCTGCCCTTTACGCAGCAACTCCATAGAATGTAAATATCGCACACGTAAGCGCCACTCAGTAAAGCTCATGCCCAACTCACTCTGGCAATGTCTCGCTAACGTGCGTTCTGTAGTATGCACTTTTGCCGCCCACTCCGCCAAACTAATTTCATCGGTTGGCGATTCTTCTACTGCTTTTAAGATTGGCTGAAGATATTTGTTGTCGGTTGTCGGTAAAAAGTGATGTTCCACTTCTTGTTTCGCCAGTTGATCCAACAACACTCGCACCAAGCGTTTGTCTTCATCGCTCTGCGCGACGTTAATGTCACGCTGACGAAAGTCCTCAATGATGGCAGAAACGATGGGGGTGACTTTGATTAAACTGGTTTTGGTTGGAAAATGCGCCGTCAATTCAGGGGCAATGTTCAAAGAACAATATTCGATTGGCTTACGGTTGTAGCTAGTGTGACGAACTCCGGCGGGAACCCAAATAGCAAGATGTGGAGGTGCTAGAAATCTTGTGTCTTCTGCATCCATCTCCAGAATCCCACCGCTGATCAGTTGCACTTGCCCCCAAGGGTGGCTATGAATTCGTGTTTCTGTATTAGAGAGAAACGCTTCGAAATTCATAAATACATCTGATGGCGCACGATCGATTGATAAGGAGGGGTGAAGATTTCTGGCGCTCTTTTTCAAAATTGTCTTCCTATCGCTTACGATGTCTTTTAAGAGATACTTTTTATTATAAAGACCTGCCAGACTAGCGCCATCAATAATTGTGCTATAGGGTTCTCATGATTTATTTACTTCCGTTTTTCACCGTTATGATTTGGGGTGGTAACTCAATTGTGAACAAGATGGCTGCGAGCGCCATTGAACCAAGTGCGATGAGTTTCTACCGTTGGTTTGTCGCAATGGTACTCCTAACGCCATTTTGCCTGCCTGCAATCATCAAACAACGACACATTATTCGACCTTACTTAGCTAAGTTGGCGTTTCTTGCGTTACTTGGTATGGTTCTCAACCAGTCACTTGGATACTATGCCGGTTTAACAACAACGGCCTCTAATATGGCCCTGATCACCTCTTTAGTTCCTTTGATCAGTGTGTTTTTAAGTGTCCCATTGCTCGGTAAATCTATATCAATGTTAAGTATCGTCGGTGGTGTCATTTCGCTCGGCGGCTTGGCATTTATGCTTGGTCACGGTGATATCACTTACTTTTTACATCAAGACTTAACGCAAGGTGACAGCTTAATGCTCGTTGCTGCCATGGTATACGCGGCTTATTGTGTTCTGCTAAAACGCTGGAAAATGCCATTCAGTAGTTTGACTCTGGTTTACATGCAGGGCTTCTTTTCTGTTTTGATGCTCACACCACTTTGGCTCTCTAGTGAGCAACTGTTACCAAGCCAAGACGCGCTACCATTAATCGCTTATGCTGGTATTGCTGCTTCCATTTTCGCGCCGCTGATGTGGGTCAAAGCGATTGATTCAATTGGTGCTGATTCAAGTGCTATGTTCATGAACCTAATGCCTGTGGTTTCCGTCATACTTGCTTCAACACTAATTGGTGAGAAAATTTACGCTTACCACATTATTGGTGGGTTGTTAGTCATCTCTGGCGTTATCTTGTCGCAAATAAAAGTAAGACAGAGAAAACCATTATCCAATTCTGAGATTGCCTCTACCGCCAATTAACATCTACACCCCAAGCCACAGAACTACGCTGTGGCTTGTCACTTCCAGCGTTCGAATAAAAGTTAATATTTTGTTTCATTCGCTATTCCCGAAAATTCATCTTGCTGCTAAATTGGGAAAACAATAACCCATCAAGGAAAGACAGATGAGCAGTGGTCAAAGAGACATTACCCTTCGCTTTTTAGCAGAACCCAGCGATGTAAATTTTGGCGGAAAAGTGCACGGCGGCGCCGTAATGAAATGGATCGACTTGGCAGCGTACGCCTGCTCTGCAGCGTGGAGTGGTAAATATTGCATTACCGCATATGCTGGCGGCATTCGGTTTGTTGCGCCGATTCATGTCGGCAACTTAGTCGAAGTTAGCGCGAAAGTCATTTATACCGGACGAAGCTCAATGCACATTGCGATTGACGTGCAAGCTAGTGATCCAAAGCAAATGAAAAACAGACTCACCACTCACTGTATCGTTATCATGGTTGCTGTAGATGAAAACGGAAAACCAACCGATGTACCGAAATGGATTCCAGAGTCAGATGAAGACAAAGCCTTAGAGCAATCCGCTATCCGTCTTATGAACATGCGTAAAGAGATTGGGGAAGAAATGGAAGCACACGTTAAATATCTCAAGTAACTGGCATCCGTTAAGAACGCTATTAAGTACCTCAACGTTACCTAGACCCAGAGTGTGGAGCAACATCATGGTTTTGCCATTTGTTTCACGCTCGCCCTTCTCTGTCATAAATCCTTCACCTAGCTTTGCTTAAATCCATCCATTATTTTAGAGTTGGATAGAGTTTGGATCTTGAGACTAAAAGAAACGACCTTAAGTGAAGAGACGTTGACCAATTTAAAAGCGGTCGAGTACCAGTGGGTGAGAACCATGTACGTCGAGGGGTATAACGAAACAGAAATTAATCATTACATTCAAACTTGCTTTGGCGGTGACGTTACCTTTGCTAATCTATTTCGTCGCGTCGCACTGCAGCAAGAAAGTTTGTACACGCTGCTTCAATACGTTGGATGCGCACCTTCCAGCCGAGAGTTTTAATCTCTTCCTTCCCTACCTCAATTTAGCTTTTTACTAAGCTCTAGTTATTTATGTGAAGTGCTACGCAGGGCATTATTCAAGCCCTGTGTAATCCATTGCAAAGCCGCTAGTCTCTGTCTACTTATTGCAAAATTGCCTTTAACAGGCATAAAAAAACCTGAGTCTAAACTCAGGTTATGGTTACAAAAACTGTTAGTGATTGAATCGTAAGGAACTAAGCTAACAGCCAGCTATGCGTAACGCCAATAAAAGCCAAGATATTACTGATCGGCGGCCAAACCAAAAGTGTAATATCCGTGCTAAGTATAAGGGCGACCATGTGGTCGCCCTTTTCTAGTTATTCTTATCAATCTCAGACCACAAGAGATTATCCTTTCACACCACCAGCGGTTAGACCACCAACCAACCAGCGCTGCGCAAGTAAGAATACGGCAGTGATTGGCACTGCTGAAAGTACAGCAGCTGCGGCAAAGTCACCCCACAAGTAGTTTTGTGGATATAGGTATTGCTGCATACCCACTGCAAGTGTGTACGAGTCTACATCAGAAAGCAGTAGTGACGCTACAGGAACTTCACCAATTACCATGATGAACGACAATATGAAGACTACCGCTAGGATTGGCACAGACAGTGGCAGCAATACCAAACGGAATGCTTGCCATGGTGTAGCACCATCAAGAGCCGCTGCTTCTTCTAGAGACGAGTCAATACTTTCGAAGTAGCCTTTAATGGTCCAAACGTGCAGTGCGATACCGCCTAAGTAAGCGAAGATCAGACCGCCATGCGTGTTCAGACCAAGGAAAGGAATGTACTGACCCAGTTTGTCGAACAACGCGTACAGAGCAACCAGTGCCAACACCGCAGGGAACATCTGGAAGATCATCATCGCTTTAAGAATGGTGTTCTTACCTTTGAACTTCATACGAGCAAACGCGTAAGCCGATGTGGTTGATAGCGCCACGATTAGGATTGCAGAAATACCACCCACTTTTACCGAGTTCCACAACCATGTCATTACTGGGAATGGTGGCGGTGTAACTGTACCGTCTGGATTAGTCACCGAGAAACCTAATGCCAATTTCCAGTGATCAAGTGTTGGGTTGTCTGGGATCAGGCTACCCGTTGCAAAGTTACCTTCACGGAATGAAATCGCGATGATCATCAGTAAAGGGAAAATAATCAGTGCCAAGAATGCCCACATTGCAATATGAGTAGCCCAAACACGATACTTTAATGACTTACCTTGTACCATTGCCATTGTAATTTCTCCTTAGTCCTGAGCTACTTTAGTTACACGTAGGTTGATAAGTGCCAATGCGCCAACCAATAGGAAGATAAGCGTTGCTACCGCACTTGCTAGACCGAAGTCTTGACCGCCAGCACCTTCGAATGCGATTCGGTAGGTGTAACTTACTAGTAGGTCGGTGTAACCCGCAGGCTCTGATGTACCAATCATGTTTGGACCACCGCCAGTCAACAACTGGATAAGTACAAAGTTGTTGAAGTTAAATGCAAAACTCGCGATCAACAATGGTGTTAACGGCTTCAACATCATTGGTAGTGTGATACGTGTAAAGTTCGTGACAAAGTTCGCACCATCAATTGCTGATGCTTCATATAAATCGTCTGGAATCGCTTTTAGTAAGCCCATACACAAAATCATCATGTAAGGGAAACCAAGCCAAGTGTTCACAATTAAGATCATGGTTTTCGCCATGAACGGGTCAGAGAACCAAGCCGGGCTAATGCCGAATAAGCCTTCCAACAACATGTTGATCTCACCAAAGCTTTGGTTAAACAAACCTTTAAAGATCAAGATAGAAATAAACGCCGGAACTGCATAAGGCAGGATTAGCAACAAACGGTAAACTGAGCGACCTTTAAGTGCTTCCCACTGAACCACACTGGCAAGGACAAGACCAATAACAAGCGTAAATAATACGGTTAGCGCAGAGAAAACAATGGTCCAGATAAAGATACTGATAAACGGCTCTTTGATACCATCATCTTTCCAAACACGCTCAAAGTTGTGGGTACCAATGTTCACCACGAAACCTGGTGACACTGTGCTGCCAACAAATTGACCGTTTTCATCGACAGGCTGGTAGTAACCTACTTCCATATTTGGACGTAGCGTTTCTTCAGTCCGGTTGTTGTAAAGCGTTTCACCATCTTCTTGTAATGTGTACAAAGGCACAACTGCAGCAAATTTGCGCAGCCCACTCATGCGGATATCATCACCACTTGGCAAATGTAAATCGACACTGCTCAACGCACTGCGGTTCTTAACAATCGCCTTGATTGATTCTTTTTCACCCGTTACTTCTTCAATTGGTGAAAGATCAAACTCCGATGCTGAAAGGTTATCAAGCTGAAAAGTCGGGCTTGCAAGTAGCTCACCATCTTTTTCAACCACAAGTTGATGGCCTTGCTCCGTTTTATACAAAGTGAACGGGTAGCTATCACCACTTTGGTAAGTTCGGTCCAAAAGTACGTTCTGAGCGCGATCAAAAGAGAGTTGGTTTTTCGCGCTATAGTTGGTAAACGCCAAACCTATGGTGTACGCCAAAGGAAAAAGAATGAAAAGGATCATCCCTGCTATACCAGGGTAGATGTAACGGTGTGCGTACGTCTTTTTGCTACCAAAGATGAACAACGCTAAAGCGGTAAGAATGAGCGTAAGTAGTGCAAACGCAATCTCACCGCGAGAATACATAAGGATTGTTGCGTAGCCATTGATGATGCCGACTGTGCCTAAAAGTGACCATTTCATGAACACTTTTTTGCTGCTCGGAAGGCTGGCTTCTGGTGCTGTCATAGCATTTGTACCTTGAACTGACTGCATAGGGAACCTGCTAGCGAATATAGAATAAATATAGAAAAGTAAGGAGGAGTTGCCTCCTCCTTAAAAAGGTCTTACTTAATTATTTAGTCATTTGTTTTTCTGCATCTGCAAGAGCTGCATCGACAGTTTGACGACCGTCAACTACGTTGATGATTGCGTTCTTAGCCGCACCCCAGAATGCGTTCATTTGAGGGATATTTGGCATGATTTCGCCGTTCATCGCATTGTCCATTGTTGCTGCGATACGAGTATCTGAATCTAGCTCACGTTGGAACGAGTTAAGTGCTACCGCACCTAGAGGCTTATCGTTGTTAACCATACGTAGGCCATCGTTTGTTAGTAGGTAGTTCTCAATGAACTCAACTGCTAGGTCTTTGTTTGGAGACGCAGTGCTGATACCAGCCGTTAGAACACCAACGAATGGCTTAGAAGATTGACCTTGGAACTTAGGTAGCGTAGTCACGCCGTAGTTAACGCCAGACTTCTCAATGTTGCCCCAAGACCATGGACCGTTAATCGTCATCGCTGTTTTGCCTTGGTTGAACGCAGACTCAGACACGGAGTAATCCATATCCGCAGAGATTACGCCTTTATCAACTAAGCCTTTTACGAAGCTCATTGCGTCTTTAACGCCTTCTTTCGCGATACCAGCGTCTTTAACATCGTAACCTTCAGAAGTGTATTTGAACGCGTAGCCGCCATCAGCCGCCATTAATGGCCAAGTGAAGTACGGTTCTTTTAGGTTCCACATGATTGCAGACTTGCCGTCTTTTTTAAGTTTTGCATCTAATGCTGCAACCTCTTCCCAAGACTTTGGTGGGTTTGGAACTAGGTCTTTGTTGTAGATTAGAGATAGAGACTCAACCGCAACTGGATAGCCGATCAATTTGCCGTCGTAACGTACTGCATCCCAAGCGAAATCAACGATACCTTCTTGAATATTCTTAGAAGGTTTAATTTCTGCTAGCAGGCCAGCTTCTGCGTAACCACCGAAACGGTCGTGAGCCCAGAATACGATATCAGGACCGTCGCCAGTCGCTGCAGTTTGAGGGAATTTGTCTTGAAGGCCATCTGGGTGAGCCACAGTCACTTTAATGCCTGTGTCTTCTTCAAATTTCTTACCAACTTCAGCAAGGCCGTTGTAGCCTTTATCACCGTTGATCCAGATAGTAAGTTGTCCTTCTTCGATGGCAGCATTAGCACCAAAAGAACCCAAAGCAACAAGAGTACCTAGTGCTACAGCGCTTAACTTTTTCATGTTCGTATCCTTTTTATATTTTTGATGTAGGGCTAGTCCATTGAGGTTCAGCCGTATTTCGACATATATCATCTGAAATAATCCAATATGTCTCATCCTCCTAATCCCTACGCCCTTACAATTATGACGTATTTTCGTGATCTAAATCGCCAAGGGTAAGAGACTCAAATCACAAAATGGATAGTTCCTGTGATCGGTTTCAACTTTAGGTGGTGCAATAATGTGATTTCCGACCAACTGCTTTCTTCCTCCTCCTTTTTTACTCCTCCCTTTCTACTCCCCCTACAATTATTTCTATTAGGAGGATGTCGCACTACGCACAATCTTAGAAACTGCAGTCATCCAAGAGTGGATGGTAAGAACCCTTTCCCAGCAGTGCCTACGTATTAGGAAAAAGATTTGCTGGTTTTGCATTGCCAGACGAGTGGAATGTCATTATTAGTGTTGTTTGTGGTAATTATTTCACGGGGGAGACAATACGAATAATGTGGGGGAGAGAAACTCGTACTTGGCTATGATGGGTAGCACTTCTATTCAGGACATTTTATTGAAGTGCTACCCTACTTTTCTTACCAACCGCAAGAACTTACCGATTCCTACTGTTACTGCTCGCTAGATAATTCATATAATGATGAGCGGTGAATAATAAAAAATTGATCGAGGACGAGCTACATGGCGAGTGTCACGTTAAAAAATGTTTGTAAAGCGTATGGCGACGTACTGATTTCTAAGAACGTAGACCTAACAATCAACGAAGGTGAATTTGTTGTTTTCGTAGGTCCATCAGGTTGTGGTAAATCTACCCTTTTACGTTGTATTGCCGGTCTTGAAGACATTACTTCAGGTGATTTGTATATTGGTGACCAGCGCATGAATGACGTCGAACCATCCAAACGTGGTGTTGGTATGGTATTCCAGTCTTACGCTCTTTACCCGCACCTTAACTTATATGACAACATGTCATTTGGCTTGAAACTAGCAAAAGCAGACAAAGCAGAAATCGACAAGCGTGTTGAACAAGCAGCAGAAATCCTACAACTAGGCCACTTGCTTGAGCGCCAACCAAAAGCACTTTCTGGTGGACAGCGTCAACGTGTGGCGATTGGCCGAACATTGGTATCGCAGCCAAATGTATTCCTTCTAGACGAGCCACTATCAAACTTGGATGCGGCACTGCGTGTAAACATGCGTGCACAAATCACGAAACTTCAGCGCCAACTTGGTTGTACCATGATCTACGTAACGCACGATCAGGTAGAAGCGATGACAATGGCAGATAAAATCGTTGTACTAGACGGCGGTTATGTATCGCAAGTTGGTAAGCCGCTTGAGCTTTACCATTACCCACAAAACCGCTTTGTAGCTGGCTTTATCGGTTCTCCGAAAATGAACTTCATGAGCGTATTCATTGATGAAGTAGAAGCAGAGCGCGTCAAAGTTCAACTATCTAACGGCGTATCTTTCTGGATTCCGGTGGATGGTACAACAGTTAACCGCGGCGACCGAATGTCCTTAGGCATTCGCCCTGAGCACCTATTATCCGCTTCTGAAGCTGATGCAAGTATTCACGGTGAAGTGATGATTGTTGAGAAGCTAGGTAACGAAACTCAAGTATACCTAAACCTAGAAGGTGCGGACGCCGACGTTATTTTCCGTCAGCCTGACACGCTTGCAGTCGACACTGGCGATAAAATCGAGATCGGTATTCCAGCTCATCGTTGTCACCTGTTCCACAGTGATGGTCGCGCATGCCGCCGCCTATACAAAGAAAACGGCGTAGAAGTCGAATAATTCATTCGTCCTTACTCAAAAAAATCCCTCTCACTTGAGAGGGATTTTTTATCTTAATAAATATCAGCAATTCGATACTAAATCATTAATCGTTAACGAATCAAATCACCCGTTTCTTCTACCCTCACATAAACCATTGTCTTTGTACTGATACTTCATTTTTAATACTTTTCCTCATTCCTCATAAGTAAGTACCAGCTTTTTCCTAACCCGCCAAACTTAGCCAAAGGGCTAAATATCATTCTTATTTCCACTTACCTCTACAACGCAAATTTTTACACTTATCAACGAAATTACACGTGACAAAAAACTCAGCAGCATTCAACAGAATGCTCTGTGCACCAACTACTAATAACGTTCACGACACGGCAATTGGGGAAGACACCCAAGGGCGGTAGCGTGTCAGAAGGGAAACTGAGTCATGAAACAAAAAGGACTTATCCGCTCTCATGAGATGGAGTTCGCTTTTTTATATCGCATCTCAGATCTTGCTGTCATCGTCTCTTTTATGCTGCTTTTAGTGTTCAAAGACATGAATACTGCGATGGGGAAAGATTACGTCATATTGGCTTTCGTTGGAGGCATCTCCTTTCTATTTATGGCAGAAAGCGGCAATCTGTATCGCTCTTGGCGAACCAGTTCGTTTAAAGAGCAGATGTTTATTGTCTGTGTTGCTTGGGCGGTGACTTCTGCACTTATCTTTATTGTGCTGTATTTTTCTGAAGTCCATACCTTATTTGATAACACAATTTTAGCGCTGTGGTTTGCGATTACGCCCGCTCTGCTCTTAGCATGGCGAGTAACATTCCGTACCGGATTAGCCTATTTGAGAAAAAAAGGATTCAACACTCGCACTGCGATCATCATCGGCCAAACTCCTCACGGTATTACCCTAGCTAACGAAATTCAAAACCACACAGAACACGGTGTGCTTTTTGATGGCTTTTACGACGAGCGATCTTCCGACAGATTGCCAAATTCTGATTATCCTATTAAAGGAGCTGTTGACCACGCCCTTGAGCGAGCTAAAAAAGGGGAAGTAGATTACGTCTATATCGCGATGCCAATGCACGCAAAAGAGCGCATTGCGTCACTTCTTAACCAATTCTCAGATACCACCGCAAATACGTATCTGATTCCCGACTTCTTCACTTATAACCTTTTACATTCTCGTTGGGCGCAGATCGGCCAAGTTCAAACACTAAGTGTCTTTGATACACCTTTTGCTGGAATTTCTTCTTGGGTAAAACGGTTTGAAGACATCTTGTTTTCGAGCATTATTTTGGTCTTAATCGCCCCTATTCTATTCGTCATTGCGATTGGCATTAAGGCAACGTCTAAAGGCCCTGTCATCTTTAAACAACATCGGTACGGTCTTGATGGACGCAAGATTGAAGTCTGGAAGTTCCGTTCAATGACAACCATGGATCAAGGTTCCAACGTGAAACAGGCGACAAAGAACGATCCTCGTATTACGCCTTTTGGCGGATTTCTGCGTCGCACTTCTTTGGACGAACTACCTCAATTTATCAATGTACTGCAAGGGACCATGTCTATTGTCGGCCCACGCCCTCATGCCGTGGCACACAATGAAGAATACCGTCAGATCGTGGATCGCTACATGCTACGTCACAAAGTAAAACCAGGCATTACTGGCTGGGCGCAGATTAATGGTTATCGCGGCGAAACCGACACCTTAGAAAAAATGGAAAAGAGAGTCGAATTTGATTTGGATTACATCCACCACTGGTCGGTTTGGATGGACATCAAAATCATCTTTATGACCGTTTTCAAAGGCTTCACTGGTGCTAACGCTTACTAAGGTTGAGATTATGAAGAAACTGACAATGGCAATAGCATTGAGTCTGTTTTCTACTGACTTGCTCGCAGAACCGATGGCTTACCAAACCGAGTCTGGTATAGAGTTGATTCCCCTCGTAAAAACTTTCTACGAGGGAGATGACAACATCAATAAAGCGGAAAAATCCGGCAATGTGGAATCGGTCAATATTTGGGGTATAGAACCAAGCTTACTAGCACGTATAGAACGGAATCGCTATCGCGCAGATATTTTATATAAGTTAAAAGCTGGCTTTTCATCTGACGATCGCAACGACTTCGACGACCACACTTTTCAGTTTTCCAACTTTTTCGAATTTAATCATCGTCATCGTTTAGTGGTTGATTACCGTTTTCGCGCCCAGCATGAAGTTCGAGGAGAAGATATTACCGAAGGTAATGGTAGCGCAATCGACTCACCAATAGAGTTCAACCGTAACGATGTAAAAACCAATTATGTCTTTGGATCTAACGGTGCCAAAGGCAGACTCGAATTCGGTTTAGGCTATAGTGATAAAACCTATCAAAACTATCGTGACGGCTTGCCTGGTCGCCCAAACGCTAAAACTAAATACAACGATTTTCGAGCTCCCAATGCACATTTGGAGTTCTATTTAAGAGCGACGCCAAGAACCTATTGGTTAGTCGGAACAAACCAAATCGTAACCGAGTATCAGCACCGAAATTCTGCGCAGCCATCGAAAGATAACAACACCAGTTTCTATTACACCGGTGCCGAATGGGAAGTCACAGGAAAAACCAAAGGCATCGCTCGAATCGGTTATCAAATCAAAGATTTTGACAGCGCTCAACGAGAGACATTTAAAGGCTTTAGTTGGGATATCGGCTTTGAATGGTTGCCTCAAGAACAAACTCTAGTCAGCGTGAAAACCACTCAAGCGGCGGTTAACCCCGATCAAGATGGCGATTACAACCTACAAACTCGTTACCGACTGAACCTCAAGCACGATTGGAATAGTTACCTTGCAACTCGCTTAGGTGCTGTTTATCAACAAGATGATTACACGGGAATCTCCAGAAACGACGATCGGTACACTCTATCTTTTGGTATTGATTATCAGATCAAACGTTGGATACTGCTGCAAGCCGATTGGCAATACCAAGATAAAAACTCTAGCCGATCGGGTTATAGCTTCGAACAAAACATTTGGACTTTAAGCGCACAGTTTTCTCTGTAAAAAGGATTATTAATGAAGGCATTCATCAAATTCATGAGTGTAGCGTTGTTGCTATTTAGCACTTTGGTCAACGCTGACTCAAACGAGGAAGATTACTTACTCGATACTGGCGATACCATTTCCGTGCAGGTCTATGGTGAAGAAGATCTTACGATTAAAAGTATTCTAATAACGTCAGATGGCTACTTTGATTACCCCTACCTTGGCCGAATTAAAGCAATCAAAAAAACACCGAAACAACTCAAGTACGAAATAGAAACGGGCTTAAAAGGCGATTATCTCATCAATCCAAAAGTGATGGTCACCATCAATAACTTTCGTCTGTTTTACGTTAATGGCGAAGTCAGGAAACCTGGTGGATTTGAGTACCGTCCAGGATTAACCATAGAGAAGGCGATCGCTCTAGCAGGTGGCTTGACCGACAGAGCCTCACGCAAAGGCATTAACCTCACCAAGCATAAAACAGGTCAAACGATGGAAGGAGTCAGTATGCACCGCAACGTTGAACCTGGTGACATTGTATTTATTGACCAGAGCTTCTTTTAAGTGACAGGGAATCAAATGAACGGGACTCATCCAAATAATCTCCAGATGAACAAAGTAGAACTGATTCGTTTTGGCCATCACTTCAAAGCGATTAAAAAGAATTGGCTAAGCATCGCAGCATTCACGCTTCTGTTCTCATTAACTTGTACTTGGTATATCTACTCCAAAGCATCGATATACCAAGCTACAGCTACGCTACTCATCCAAGAGGAGCAAAAAAGCGCCCTTTCAATCGAGGAAGTATATGGCGTCGACACGACAAAAAAAGAGTACTTTCAAACGCAAATCGCCATTTTAAAATCGAATCATATTGCAGATAAGGTCATTAGAGAGCTGAACCTCACCCAATTACCTGAATTCACAAGCTCAGGGGGGTTAAATAAAAAAATCGACCAAATAAAGTCGATTCCTTTTGTTCAAGACCTACTGAATGTGGCACCAAGCCCAAAAGAAACCGCCCAGTTTTCAGAGTCCTATTATCAGGCACTTCAAGCTTTCAGAAGTAAACTCGATATTGAGCCAGTACGTAACACCCAATTAGTCAGAATTCGCTTTCGTTCTACCGATCCTAAGCTTGCGACGACAATCGCCAACGCGGTCGGCCAAGCCTACATTGACGCAAATTTTGAAGCCAAACTGGTCGTTACACAAAATGCGGCTACTTGGTTGACAAATAACTCTCAAAAATTGGAGGAGCGATTGCGTAACTCGGAGCAAGCGCTGCAAGAATTCTTGTTAAAAGAAGGGTTGATCGATATAAACGGTATTGATGAAATTTACGCAAATGAGCTAGAAGAACTCACTCGCAAGCTGAATATCGCTGTTAATAAGCGTATTGAAGCGCAGACGTTAATCCAACTGTTACGACGTAAATCTTCGCAAAGTTTAGACAGCTTGTTGTCAATTGATGAATTCGCTAATCAAGCGCAAATCCGCGATCTAAAATTGTCGGAAGCACAGGCAGCCAAAAATCTCTCTGAACTGGCACAGCGCTACGGACCTAAACATGATCGAATGATTCAGGCGAAAGCACAGCTTGCTGAAATTCAATCAAGAACCCAGCAACTCATCCGTGACATTTCCTTCAGTAAGCAACAAGACCTTCTTGCTGCAAAAGCGCAAGAGGACATGCTTCGAGCAGAACTCGATAACAAAAAGTCAGACTTCCAATCGTTAGGGTCACAAAAAGCGCGTTACGAACAGTTAAAACGCGAGGTTGAATCTAATAAGGCACTCTATGAAGCGTTCTTAAATCGTGAGAAAGAGACCAACGCCACCAGCGACTACAAGAATGTCACTGCTCGCTTTACTGATAAAGCCATCATTCCTCTATTCCCGGTGGCACCACAACGAATCAAACTGGTACTGATTGCCACCTTTTTTGGCTTTGCCATTGCTTGCGCTCTAGTCATCATCTTAGAAACGATGCGAGAAGTTATCCGAAGCACAGCCGATGTGCAGGAAAAACTTGGTGTTACGTGTTTAGGTGTGATTCCTATGGTCAAAAAACGCAATTTGCGTAAAAACGGCGTCAGTTATACCGCGTATTTAGATGATGAAGAAAAGCTATTTAGTGAAGCTTGCCGCTCCGTCAGAACCTCGCTTCTGCTCAGATTAACCAACACGAAGCAAAAGATATTGCCCTTTACCTCTGCTATTCCAGAAGAAGGAAAAACATCAACCAGTATCAATATGGCGGTGTCGTTTTCAAAAATGGAAAAGGTATTGATCATCGACTGCGATTTACGTCGACCTTCCATAGCAAAGCGATTCGGTATTGCTGAATCAAGCCCTGGCTTAACGCATATCCTGACGATGGATACGCCAATCAAAGATTGTGTTACACATATAAAAGAAGCCAACTTAGATGTATTATCGGCCGGCCTAATTCCGCCAAACCCACAGGAATTATTGGCTTCTGATCGCTTTAAAAAGTTGCTCGAACATTTTCAAAATAAGTATGACCGGATCATTATCGATACACCGCCCCTACTGTCAGTGAGTGACGCACTTATTCTTGGTCAGTATGCCAATGGTCTGATTACCGTCATTCGCTCAGAATCGACAAAATCATCACTGGTTAACCTTGCGTTATCTAAACAAATACAACACTCAGTTCCATCTCTTGGCGTCTTAATCACACAAGCCAAGGCCAAGGAAGGAGAGACGCTTTATGTCCAGAAATACGCCTACTAACGTAAACCTATCTTGGTACCAAACGTTGAAAAGCCAAGAACAGCCGGTATTGATCTATCAAATGGGCAAAGTAGGTTCGAGTGCATTAGAGCATTCCATTCCTGACTCGATTCACTTGCACGACCTTATGACCGTCGATGCGCAAAAACAAATATCCCCCGTTAGAGCGCAATTGCATAAGCCTCAGATCAATGCGTTAAAGCGACGACTAAAGCGTATAACGATGAGCCATATGTTAAAGCGCAAAAAAAAAGTTCGAATTATCTCGCTGGTGCGTGAACCGATCGGACGAAATGTCTCAATGTTCTTTCAAGCACTTCCTTTTTGGATGGCGGACAAATATCTAAAGGATGACAGCGCAATACGTACCGAACGACCGCAATTACTCCAAGAAGCATTTGATAAGCACATGAATCATCAATATGCGCTGCAGTGGTTTGACAACGAGATCAAACAACTAACAGGGATTGATGTGTTTAACGAGTCTTTTAATCACGAAGTAGGCTATCAAACATACCATAACAATAACTTCTCACTGTTGGTCATTCGAAGTGACAAGCTAACGAAGGCTAACTCCGCAGTTGAAGACTTTTTAGGTTACCCCGTGGATGTTGTTTATGAAAATCAATCAGACAACAAATGGTACTCGCCACTAATGAAAGAATTCAAAACGCAATTTCAACCTACACCCGAGTACGTTGAAGAAATGCTGAATTCTAAATTGACGAAGCACTTTTTCTCAAATGCAGAAATCACCGACCTTAAACAGCAATATCTGACCAATTAATCATGAAAACCAAGATTCTACATATTATTAATGATCTTTCTCAGAACGGCGGTGCTCAGAAGTTCTTAGTCGACCTTGTTTTAGAACATAAGCCTGAATACGAAATCAAAATTTTGGTCTTGTGTGATGAAAATGATTACTTACCAATGCTATCCGCCCAAGGGGTAGAGTGTTTTAACTGGCGCACATTGTCATTGAGTGAGAAATTCTCTTTGCTGCGTTGGCCGGATGTCGTTCACGGGCACCTCTACCCTTCCATTTACCTAGCGCTATTGGCGGTAGGTAAAAAACGAATCCAGACTGAGCACTGTTCTTATAACCGTCGACGTGACTATCCGCTGTTTAAGTTCATGGAATACGTCTTGTATTGGGGCCACGACTTGACGGTCAGTATTAGTGAAAAAGTACAAGATGAACTGGTGAAGTTCATGCCTCGCTACCAACACAAATATCACGTGGTGCACAATGGCGTTGATTTAAAAAGGTTTTCTATGACGCCAAGATGCGCCAGCCACCTAATCGACAAACCAGTTATCAAGATTGGAATGGTGGGCCGACTTCACCAACATAAAGATCATGAAACGCTTATCCAAGCACTTATCCATTTACCAAGACGATACGAACTCCACCTTGCGGGAGATGGAGAAAAAAAATCGTCACTGCAAGCATTGGCAACAAAAATCAACGTCGCGCAACGTGTTCACTTTCATGGCGTAGTTTCTGACGTTCCAGCCTTTTTGAACGACATGGATATTTACGTGCAATCGTCGCACGTCGAAGGCTTTGGTTTGGCGGCGGTTGAGGCGATGGCAGCAGGCTTACCCGTACTATCGTCGGACGTACCTGGTTTGGATGACGTCACCGGACGTGCCGAATATTTATTTCAAGTTGGTAACGTCACTGAACTGAGCCAAAAAGTTCTCCAGCTGTGTGAAAGTGTTGAGCGGTATGACGCTGCAAGTCAATACTCAGTCAATAGGGCCTCTCTCTACACCATCGATAAATTTCGTGAAGGTTACTATGGAATCTACCAGCAGCTTTGCGCCAACAAATAGTTCCGTGCCATCGAGCCATCGCGCCTCATTGCTTGCAGCATGCCTATTAGCATTGTTCTTTATTCCTATGAAGTTTCGTGCTGGAGGAATAGCGCTAGCCCCATCTGACATCGCAAGCCTTTTGTCCATTGGTTTTACTGCATTAGTGGTATTGGAAGGAAAAGCTGAAAAACTCATGCATCCCTGTATGGGGTTCCTCATATTGTTCACTGGGTATGTGTTCATAAATGGTCTGCTAAATCGCGTCCCTTTAATGCCGCTAGTTATAGAAACTGTGCAATGGTTAGCGATTTTGTGCCTACTGAGCCTAATGTACGCCTATGGCGTGTTTGATGACGAACGGATAATGGTTTATTTCACGTATTTGTTGTTTTTCATCTGTACGCTCGTTGCCTTATGGCACTTTGCTCAGGGCTATCAAAGCGGGTTTAAGTTACTCGGGGTAAGTAAATATGGGTTCGGTGTACTGTGCTCACTACTGTACCTTTATCGAGATAAAATTCGCGCTTTCCACCTTTTGATGCTCGTAGCTTTAGTATTACTGGTGTTGTCACAAGAAAGAAAAGCGCTACTTGGTTTTTGTCTGCTTTTCTTCTTTGACCAACTGCTCGTAAAAAACTTAATGAGAAAATCGCTCAGCGAAACGTACACGTGGGCGATTTTATTAGCCTTGAGCTTCATTGTGTTTACTGCCGTCACAACCACACTCTACGTTGGGTTTGAAACTCTAGCAGACACATTGGAAATAACCCAAGAAGACGTCTTATTTGCCAACCAAAGTGAAGCCCGCTGGGTATCGAATCTTCATAGAAAACTTTTACTTGCCAATGGGCTAGATATTTTACTTCAACACCCAGTGTTAGGTGTCGGCGCGAAAATGTTACCCAACTTTATGATCAGTTACTTTAACTATGATGAGCTGGCGATCTACACCCACAACTTTGTGTTAGATACCGCAATTGAATACGGATTGCTTGGTATTGGTCTGCTGTTTGGTGGTTATTTTCTTTTTATTCGCTTTTGCTTCCGTAGTCTTAATGAAAACAGAAAAAGCTTATTACTTGCGATATACGCCCTCATCATGGTGTTTTTCGTTGCGGTAAACACCACCATAATTTTAATACTCTTATTACCCGTCATGATCAGCATGAGCAACGACTCAAGGGCCATTGCTCATACTTTTCCGGTAAACCATCACCACGAATATGAATAATCAAGGATAGGATAGATGAAGTATTCAATCTCTCGACAATTTGAAAAGAACCGAGAACTCCAAGCTGATAATTTTGTTTTAGTTTACCAAATGGGCAAAGTTGGCTCCTCATCAATTGAGCACACGCTAGGGGAGAAAAATATCCCGAGCTATCACATCCACACCTTTGATGATCACGAAGAATTTCACATGTATCACAATAAAAAAGACGTGAGTAAATTCTTCGACTTCCGAAACCGCGCACTCTATCGCTTAGTGCTCAAGCAGCGAAAACGTATCTTACAAAAACGCGAGCAGATTAAAATCGTTACGCTGGTCCGCGATCCAATCGCAACTGTCTTTTCTCGTTTCTTTCAAGACCTCCATTTGCAATTTATCGAAGGCAAAAAGAATGATGCAATTCACCGAGATATGGAAGTCACGTATCAGCACCTCGAGCATTGCTTTGATAACTATATCAATCTCAACTATTTTGCGGACTGGTTCGACAACGAGTTAAAGCGTAATTTCAATATCGATGTGATGCGCCAAGAGCTGGACAACACTCAACCTTTCTTCACATTCCAGAACGATCAGGCCAACGTCATGCTAATCAAATGCGAACAGCTCAGTTCCCTTGATAAAGAAATCGGTGAGTTTCTTGAGTTGCAAGACTTCGTACTGAAAAACAGCAACGAAGCGAAAAACAAGTGGTACTCCAATATCCACCAACACTTTAAGAATCACTACGACTTCTCAAAACTGTTCTATATGTACGATCTTCCCTTGTATCGCCACGTTTATTCAGAGCAAGAGCGTGATGCTTTTAAACACAAATGGATGCAAACACCAGGGACAAAATCATCATGAAGAAAGTACTCCATGTTACAGAAGCGTTTGGAGGTGGCGTTCAAACCGCCCTCTATAGTTATGTTCACTCATCCAGAGACGAGCCTTATCAACATTTCTTGCTAGCCAGAGCCCGAGAAAACGACTTGACCAATGAGAACAACCACCACATTTTCGTACAGACAAAGTGGGTAGAAGGCGGCTTGCTTCAATTTATTCGCGATGCAAACCACATGATTGCATCACTTGCTCCCGACGTCGTGCATTTGCACTCGAGTAAAGCGGGATTTCTCGGCCGATTTCTAAAGCTTGGCAAGGCACGCTTGGTTTACACACCGCACTGTTATGCCTTCGAACGTGAAGATATCTCAGAGCTTGCACGCCAGATCTATAAAGCACTAGAGAAAGTAAAACTGAGCAAAATTGATGTGGTTGCAGGCTGTAGCCAACGAGAGTGTGACCTAGCCATTAGCATTGGTGCGAAACGTGCCGAACTGCTCAACAACTACGTGTCTTATCAAAGTGAAGATCGTATAGAGCGAAACAAGCAAGAAGCCCTGAAGCTCGTTGTACTTGGCCGTGTCGCGCCCCAAAAAGATCCTCAGTTTCTTATCAGCACATTGCAGTTCCTTAATCGGTATGCGCTTAACCGCCCGATAGAGATCACATGGATAGGTGGCGGTGACCAAGTACTCGAACAGAAATTACGTACTGAAAATGTGGATGTAACGGGTATGCTGCCTCGCGATGAGGTAGTTGAAAAGCTCAAAGGTTCAGACCTTTATCTACACACTGCAGCATGGGAAGGGATGCCGTTAACCATTCTAGAAGCATCCAAGTTACATCTTCCTATGGTTATTCGGACCATCGGCGCAACCAAAGATCTCAACTACCCGTTTTTAGCGCTCACACCTGAAGAAATGGCCAAGCAGATCGCGCATTGTGTCAATCATTATGAAGAGATCGATTTTCGCCAATATACAGCAGAATTAAACGATGCCTTCAGTGAAGAAAAGCAGCGCCTCGCACTCAATAATATTTACGGTTAAATGCCCCTATGTTTCACACTGTTCAACAAAAATTACTGTTGATGCCCAGCGGTAAAAAAAGCTTGTTATCTACTGGATTAAAAACCGCAATCACGCGTGTGTTGAGTGCGCTATTTGCTTTTTTACTGACTCTGATTGTATCGAAGACCAGTGACGCTTCGACGGCCGGTCAATTCTTCTTTTTATTCAACCTAGTCTCGCTACTCGCCATCGTTTCTCAGCTAGGTTTTGATGTCTCGTTAGTTCGTTACAATGCGATCGCTTTTAATAACAAAGAGAAGCTTGAACAAAGCCAAAACTATAAAACCGCACTTTATCGAAGTATGGCATTTTGCTTGCTCGCCATAGGCGTTTTGTTGGCAGCGTTTAATCTGTTTCCAGAACAGCTAAACCAGACTCAATCACCAATGTATGCGATTACTTTATGCTTGCTTTGCATACCTTTCTTGGTGCTTGCGCAAACCAACAGTCGGGTGCTTCAAGCATGTAGAAAAGTTGTATCATCTCTGTTTGCGTTGCAGCTTGGGGTAAGCATGTTGATGGTCATTTTTGTCTTTGCCCTAGACTATATCGGTCAGCAAAATATCAACAATCTAATGACCGCACTGCTTTTAGCGAGCATAGGTGTCGCGGTCATATCTAGTGCCAATTGGCTTGGCTCAGATCAATATCAAACATCGGCTTTCGTACCAAACAAAAAAATGGTCGCTTCTGCCAAGCAAGTCTGGGTTGGCAGTATCTTCACGAATGTTCTTCAATGGGGAAGCCTTGTTATTGCGGGCTTTTTTATCTCAACAGCGGAAATCGGTTTGTTAGCCGCAGCCCAACGCACATCACTACTGATTGGCTTTGTGCTGATTACCATTAACTTTGTGGTCGCCCCGATGTTTGCCTCTCTCTACAAAGAGCGTCAAATGCTCAAACTGCAGAACCTGAGCCGCTTGGCGTGCCGAGCCAATGTTGGTTTAGCGATTGTACCCGTAGTTATTTGCACCCTCTTCCCCGAGTTTGTAATGCAGTTTTTTGGTGAGGAGTTTCTCGCCGCGGCGCCACTATTAGTCGTCCTTTCTCTGGGGCAGTTAGTCAATGTTGCGACTGGTTCAGTAGGGTTTTTATTATTAATGAGCGGTCATGAGAGAACCATGAAATACATTACAATTTCCTCCGGTACGGTGTCTATCTGCCTACTTGTTACGCTTTGCCAAATGTTTGGGGTGATTGGTGCAGCGTGGGCAATGGCAATTGGCATGGCTATCCAGAATTTAGCTGCACTGTACTTTGTAAAACGTTACTTAGGCTTCTTTCCAATAGGTTAATTATGGCTTTAATACTGGCACGCACGAGTTTTGTTTTAGTCCTGATGCTAACCGCTTCACTCTCTTTGTGGAAAAGCTCTGACCTACACCATACTGCTTACCTGCAAATGGAAACCTACTTAGGCGGATCGAGTACGCTTCACTTTACTTTCAGTTTATTGATCGGCTTTTTATCGGTTTTCACGTTCCCTTCTCTGGTGAGCTCGAATAAAACCGACGTTTTTGGGATTCGTCTTTTGCTACTGCTGTTGGCTATCGTTTCAATGGAAGAAATAAGCCAACTTTTTATTCCAAATCGATCATTTAGTTTTGATGATCTCAGCACCAACTGGATAGGCGTTATCTCAGGTTACTTTAGTGCCAAGTTAATTCGCTTCATCCGCACTCGATCGTTCTAGTAATACAGGAATCTCTGGGGGATTTGGGTATATAATTGCGCCAAACATCCAGACTAACGAGTACATCATGCCATCTCATCCAACCAAGATTACTTTTTTTGAATTCTTAACCCCGTTGATCACGTCAGGCAAAAAGACGATAACGATTCGAGATGAATCAGAAAGCCATTACGTTCCCAATACAGAAGTCGAAGTTTTTACCTTAGAAACGGATCGTAAAGTCTGCGATATCAAGATACGTTCTGTAGAACCACTTCACTTTGAAGATATTAATGAGTTTCATGCGGAACAAGAAGCCATCGAACTACCAAAACTCAAGCAGTTAATTCGAGAAATCTACCCAAATACCGACACGCTCTTTGTTATTGAGTATGAGCTGATTAAATAACCCACAACAAACACTAGACGACTGGTCTAATTCATTCTATAGTACACTCCATGAACGCAAAGACGAATGACACACGCCAACATATTCTCGACGTCGGATACGAGTTGATCGTAAACCGAGGGTTCACGAGTGTTGGTCTTTCAGAGCTGTTAAAAAAGGCCGCAGTGCCAAAAGGCTCGTTTTATCATTACTTCAAGTCCAAAGAACAATTTGGTGAAGCGATGATTCAAGACTACTTTACTAAGTATTTTGAGCGTTTAAACGCACGCTTTACCAATACTGAACTGAGTGGCTACCAACGCCTAATGAGCTATTTCGAAGAAATGGTCAAAGTAGAAGACGACGTGTGTAATGCGAACAAATGTTTATTGGTCAAGTTAAGTGCAGAAGTCTCCGATCTCTCTGAGTCAATGCGCTTGGCATTACGCCAAGGAGCAGACAAAACCATTCAAGCGATAGCGGATTGCATAGACATCGGCATTCAAGATGGCTCAATCCCCAATGGTGACAGTGCGTTATTAGCAAGGCAGATATACTACCTTTGGAATGGCGCTAGCTTGCTGAACAAACTTTATCAAGATCAGGCAGCATTGACGCAAAGTCTGACCTATACTCAACACTTACTGCAGAATACGCGCACTTGTCCATAACAGGCGGCGTGGAAGCAGAATGAACACCCTACACACGTTTCACTGTCAGAAAAAGCGTCAGTGTTAACACAGTAAACCTTCCCGCTTTACATAAGCGGGATATTTTGAAATGAATACTAGACGACCGGTCTAATCAACAAGTGAGATAGATATGACTAACGCAACAAATCGCAGAATAGTACTCGCGTCACGTCCCCATGGTGCACCGACACAAGAAAACTTTCGTTTAGAAGAGGTAACGAAACCGACTCCGAAAGAGGGTGAAATGCTATTGAGAACGGTTTATTTATCTCTAGATCCATACATGCGTGGTCGCATGAGTGATGCCGAATCATACGCTGACCCTGTTGCAATTGATGACGTAATGGTCGGTGGTACAGTTTGTCAGGTAGAAGCATCAAACCACCCAGATTACGAAGCAGGTGAATGGGTTCTTGCCTACACTGTTGGCTGGCAAGACTACGCTATCTCAACTGGTGAGATGGTCATTAAACTTGGTAAAGAACCGCAAAATCCTTCTTACGCGCTAGGCGTTGCAGGTATGCCAGGATTTACCGCGTACATGGGTTTACTCGACATTGGTCAGCCAAAACCAGGGGAAACCATCGTGGTAGCAGCTGCTACGGGGCCTGTAGGCGCAACAGTTGGTCAAATTGGTAAAATCAAAGGTTGCCGAGTTGTTGGTATAGCAGGCGGAGACGAAAAATGCCGTTACGCTAAAGAGGTGCTTGGTTTCGATGAGTGTATTGATCACAAAGCTGAAGATTTTGCAGAACAACTGAAAAATGCCTGTGACAAAGGTATTGATGTTTACTTCGAAAACGTAGGTGGCAAAGTATTCGAGGCTGTAATGCCACTTCTGAATACAAATGCGCGTATCCCACTTTGTGGTTTGGTTTCTCAGTACAACGCGACAGAGCTGCCTGAAGGTACCGACCACCTTCCATTACTAATGGGTAAGCTCCTGACCAAACGAATCAAGGTGCAAGGCTTCATCATTTTTGATGATTACGGACATCGTTACGGTGAATTTGCGCAAGATATTAATCAATGGTTGGCAGAAGGAAAGATCCAATACCGCGAACATCTAGTACAAGGACTGGATAATGCGCCAGAAGCATTCATCGGTCTGTTGGAAGGTAAGAATTTCGGCAAACTTGTAGTACAGATTAACGACCCATTATAAAAAGGGATATGTAAATGATTAAACTTCACCACCTCAATCAGTCTCGTTCAAAGCGCATCATTTGGTTACTTGAAGAGCTAGATGTAAATTACGAGATTGTACCCTATGTCCGTGATTCCGTGACCTTCATGGCACCGCCAGAACTAAAAAGTGTTCACCCATTAGGGAAGTCACCTGTTCTTGAAGATAACGGCGAGATTATCATTGAGTCAGGTGCAATGACCGAATATTTGATTGAGAAATACAGTGACGGAGCCTTTGCTCCTGAGCGTGGTACAAAAGCACACACAGAATATTTGCAATGGATGCACTTTGCAGAAAGCTCTGCAATTTTACCTATGCTGCTAAAAATCTTCGTAAGCAAAGAGCCAAATGAAACTCAGTTTTTATCAGGCTATGCCGACAAGGAAGCAATGAATGTACTAGGCTACTTCGAGCAATCTTTAGAAGGCAAAACTTACCTAGTAGAAGAGCGTCTGACTGGCGCAGACATCATGATGTCTTTCATTGTCGAATTGGTTCAAAAGTTTGGTTTAGTTAATCACTTCCCTAATATTGAACGTTATGGGAAACAGCTCGCGACACACCCAGCATTTGCAAAAGCTGAACAACTTGAAGTGAAGTACTCTTAATTACTTCGCCCCTTTGATGACGCGTAAAACTTCATTTAAGGGGCGATATTACTAACATCGTAGACACGCTAACTGGATAGCGCTCCCCCCAGTCAATCGCTTTCGAGAACGTCGATTGTTATGTCAATCAAGCTAATGTAGTAAATTTCTGATTCTAATATAGTTTCGACCATAGTCACCATCTATTGAATTGATAAGCAATATCAGTTTTCTCCCCCAGCTTTTCCGTAATAACCTCCTCTACAGTTTCTAAGGTATTGAACCCTGGAGGGGGAAGAAAAATGACAAACAAGAAATTGACTACAGCAGCAGGTTGCCCTGTCGCACATAACCAAAACGTTATGACTGCAGGTCCTCGTGGCCCTCAACTATTACAAGACGTTTGGTTCCTTGAAAAATTGGCACACTTTGACCGCGAAGTGATCCCAGAGCGTCGTATGCACGCAAAAGGTTCTGGTGCTTACGGTACGTTCACAGTAACGCACGACATCACAAAATACACTCGCGCTAAGATCTTCTCTGACATCGGCAAAAAAACAGAACTATTCGCTCGCTTCACTACCGTAGCTGGTGAGCGCGGTGCAGCAGACGCAGAACGTGACATCCGTGGTTTCGCACTAAAATTCTATACTGAAGAAGGTAACTGGGACTTGGTTGGTAACAACACACCAGTATTCTTCCTACGTGACCCACTAAAATTCCCAGACCTAAACCACGCAGTAAAACGCGACCCTCGCACTAACATGCGTAGCTCTACCAACAACTGGGATTTCTGGACATCACTACCAGAAGCATTCCACCAAGTGACTATCGTAATGAGTGACCGTGGTATCCCCGCTTCTTACCGTCATATGCATGGTTTTGGTAGCCACACATTCAGCTTCATCAACGCAGAAAACGAGCGTTACTGGGTGAAATTCCACTTCAAAACTCAGCAAGGCATCAAAAACCTAACTGACCAAGAAGCAGAAGCAATCGTAGGTAAAGACCGCGAAAGCCATCACCGTGACCTCTACGAAGCGATTGAGCGTCAAGACTTCCCTAAATGGAAGATGTACGTACAGATCATGCCTGAGCTAGAAGCGGATGAAGTCAACTTCAACCCATTCGACCTAACACGTGTATGGTCTCAAAAAGACTACCCACTGATCCCAGTTGGTGAGTTCGAACTGAACCGTAACGCAGAAAACTTCTACGCAGAAGTTGAGCAATCAGCGTTTAACCCAGCAGCAGTTGTACCTGGTATCGGCTTCTCTCCAGATAAAATGCTACAAGGTCGTCTGTTTGCTTACGGCGATGCTCAGCGTTACCGTCTAGGTGTGAACCATCATCAAATCCCAGTGAACGCACCTCGTTGCCCTGTTCACAGCTACCACCGCGATGGCGCAATGCGCGTTGATGGCAACTTTGGTTCAACACTAGGTTACGAACCAAACTACAAACAAGAATGGGCAGAGCAACCAGATTACTCTGAGCCACCTCTACGCATCAACGGCAACGCTGATCACTACGATCATCGTGTAGACGAAGACTACTTCAGCCAAGCGGGTGACCTATTCCGTCTGATGAGCGAAGAGCAACGTCAAACTCTGCTCGATAACACAGCTCGCGCAATGGACGGTGTACCAGAGTTCATCCAACAGCGCCACGTTCAACACGCATACCAAGCGGACGAGGCGTACGGCAAAGGTCTTGAAATTGCACTAGGCTTAAACAAGTAAGCGAACGCTGTAATCATTACACTGTGTGATTTAAAGACGAAAAAAAGGAGGTGCTCTACAGCACCTCCTGATTTCAAATCACTAATCCTTAATCACAAGTCATAAACCATGCTCAAGGAGGTTCATTATGATTAACTTAGATTTCTTTAAGCTCTTTAATACCAAAGAACTGTTTATCTATTACTGATTCATCAACTACTGATTTTTAGCGACCGCTTTGATCAGTACTGATGTATCCATGCGACCTAAACCATCACGTTGAAGGTCTGCGTATTGCTCATCCACTTTCTTAGTCAGTGGAAGTTCTAGACCCACTCGCTCAGCTTCTTGCAGACAGAAACCTAAGTCTTTGCGCATCCAATCAATAGCGAAGCCAAAATCGAACTTGTCTTCAGCCATTGTATTTGCGCGGTTTTCCATCTGCCAAGAACCTGCAGCGCCATGCTTAAGCGTTTCTACAACTTGAGCGATGTCCAAGCCTGATTTTTGTGCCAGCAACAAAGCTTCACTCAGACCTTGTAAAACGCCTCCAATACAGATTTGGTTTACCATCTTACAGCGTTGACCCTGACCGTTTTCACCCAGTAGCGTCATCTGCTTCGCGTACACATCCATCGCCGGAGACACACGGTCAAAAATGCTTTGTTCACCACCACACATGATGGTTAGAACACCATTTTCTGCGCCCGCTTGACCACCAGAAACTGGCGCATCAATGAAGTGATTACCATACTTAGCACACGCTTCAGCCAGCTCAACCGCTAGGTCTGCAGAAGTCGTCGTGTGATCGACTAACACTGCATCTGCTTTCAAACCGACCAGAATGCCTTCTTCACCGTAAACAACGCTACGAACGTCATCATCATTACCCACACAGGTAAAAACGATGTCACAGCCTTCTGCCGCTTCACGTGGTGTTTCACAAGCTACGCCTTGGTATTCTTCAGCCCATTTGTCGGCTTTCGCTTTTGTGCGGTTGTATACTTTGGTTTCAAAGCCCGCTTTACTTAGGTAACCAGCCATTGGGTATCCCATCACACCCAGACCAATAAATGCTACTCGTTGTTTTTCCATTGCACGCTTCCCTTAGTTCACCTGACTGAAATGTTTCGTAACATGCTACTAAAGAATTGAAATCATTACTCGTGATTTCTCTTTCCTCGGTCTCGATGATCCTGCATTGCAGTCCGTTTATTGCGCCTTCTACACCCCTTTACTTGACGATTAGCGTAACAGTCAAAGCACTTACAAAGGTTCACTACTGCTTAGCGTGGAACATCGCTTGCCCACTCTTGTCCTTGTTCGACCAGAAATTGATGTTGAACTGAGCATCATCGCTCATCTCAATGCGGTGCCAGTACTGCGGTGGACTTGTAGCAAACTGGCCTGCATTAATCACCACCACTACTTCTGCTTCTGTGGCATTTTCATCAGCAAAGCCGTAGTAAGTCACTTGCCCTTCCATGACGCACAGTTGTCCAAACACTCCCTCAGCGGTATTGTGATGAGTCAGTAGCGCTGGTGGCACATTGTCTTTAGTGAAGAAAGGTGTTGAACGTTGAACAGTCCAGTCTTTAGGAATTCGTAGATGCGACATAATGATACCCTCTCTCAATTACAATTCTTTTCGTTTAAATCGGTTAAGCCTGACCGGCTTGAGACAACTCTCGAAGTAATGGAAATGCTTGCGTAACTTGTTCTCCCGTCACAACGAAGCCCATGAGTCGGCTATTTTCATCTTCTGCTTTCGCGGCAATGCCAGTTTGAGAAATCTGCACGCTCCAGTTCGTCACCGAACTAAAATCGCCTGCCAATTGAATTGGGTAGCTCGGCGTTTTGACCTTTACCATCATGGGCGGTAGTTTCAACTCTGCTTCTTGCCCCAGTAGTTGTTTGCCCAAAGCATTGGCACTTAGCACGATCGGTTGGAGGTACGGCATCATTCGACCTTGGATCTCAGCACAATCGCCTAATGCGAACACATTGGCTGCTGATGTCTGTAATCGAGCATCCACCTCGATGCCTTTGTTCACGCTCACCCCACAAGCCTTCGCTAACCAAGTGTTAGCACGTAAACCCGCAGCTGAAATCACTACATCGGCTTCGATTTCCTTACCTTTGCTCAAGCTTGCCACCAGCGAATCATCCGAGTGATTGATCGCGACAACTCCAGTCTCTAAGGCAAGTTGAATACCTTGCTGCTTAAGTTGATTCTCCAGCCGCAATGCAACAAATTCAGGAATCAAGTTAGCGAGCAAACGGGGATTTGGCTCAACCACCGTAACGGCTTTACCACTGGTTGCGAGATCCATGGCGATCTCGACGCCGATCAAACCACCACCCATTACTAGAATTCGTTCCGCGCGGCTAATTTGCTCTTCCGCTAATTGATATTCTTGTAGCGAGTTCAGCGTTATCACCTCAGGTGCTGCACCACCAGATATTGGCGGCACAAAGGCTTTCGCGCCTGTCGCAAACACCAGTTTGGAATAAGGATAGGTTTGGCCGTTGGCGACCACTTGCTGAGCTTGCACGTCGACATGCTCAACCTTGGTATGGGCAAACAGTTCGATGTTGTGTTCCTGTGCAAACGCCTCACCACTTTTAACTACCAAGTCTCGGGCAGTTTGCTTGTTACTAAATACATGACTCAAATCGGGCTTGTTGTATTCCGCGCCATCATCAGCAGTAAACACTTGCAGCGGAATATGTGCGTCCATTCGACGCACTGTTTTCACCAATTGGTAAGCCGCAAAGCCGCTACCAATAATCACAATAGGTGCTTGCATATTCCCTCCTAACCGTTGTATTCAACGAAAACGTCTTTACCTAAATGGCATTCTGGGCACAAGAAGTAATCTGGCACTTCCGACCAAGCTGTACCCGGTTCAACACCTTGGTTAGGCTCGCCTTTAGCTGGGTCGTATACCCAATTACAAACCGTACAAACCATGCATTGACAATCTGCGGGATGCGCCTCAGTACTAGGGTTGCTAGGAGCAGCATCTACTACCGCTGGTGTTGTCACTGGCGCAACGGGTTGTGATTGAACTTGTGGTACAGATGCAGTAATCGCAGGAGAAATAACAGGACTTGTCAGGTCATGCTTTGCCCACAATTTTGCGATGTTCTGACCATGTTCGCGACATTCACGCATCGCTTTACCATCTGGTCGCCATTTGGTTTTCAAGCTCACTGCGGTTTCAAAACCTGCGTCAGTCAATCGAGCATGGATACGATCCACCGCGCCACCATTCCAACCGTAACTACCGAATGCTGCGGCCTTCTTCGCTTTAAAGCGCAGACCGGTAATTTCTTCTAGCATGCCTGCGATCTTCGGCATCATGACGTTATTCATGGTTGACGAACCAACCAAGATGCCTTTTGAGCGGAATACATTGGCGAGAATTTCATTCTTATCATGCTTAGAGACATTAAAGACTTTGACCGCCACGCCAGGGTCGACATCGTGAATGCCTTGCGCGATTGCATCGGCCATCATTCGGGTGTTGTTTGACATAGAATCGTAGAAAATCGTAATGCGATCTTCTTGATAATTGTCTGCCCATGCTAAGTATTGCTCGATGATTTGAACTGGATTATCGCGCCATACAATACCGTGTGACGTAGCGATCATGTCGACAGGCAAATTAAAGCTCAGCACTTCTTTGATTTTTGCGGTTACCAAGCTGCTAAATGGCGTTAGGATGTTTGAGTAGTAACGCAAACACTGTTCCATCAACTCATTTTGATCCACTTCATCATTGAATAAGCGTTCATCGCAGTAGTGCTGACCAAATGCGTCGTTACTGAATAAAACTGCATCGCCCGTTAGGTAAGTCATCATACTGTCCGGCCAATGCAGCATCGGCGCTTCCACGAAGACCAATTGCTTACCGTTACCAATATCAATGCTATCGCCCGTTTTTACGGTTTTGAAGTTCCACTCAGGATGGTGATGATGACCCACAATCGAATCAATCGCCGCTTCTGTACAGTAAATTGGCGTGTTCGGAATCTTCTCCATCAATGCCGACAATGCGCCTGAGTGATCTTCTTCTGCATGGTTTACTACGATAAAGTCGATAGACTTAAGGTCGATTTCCATTTCTAAATTTTGGATGAATTGTTGACTGAATCGATGATCGACCGTATCAATCAATACGGTTTTCTCTTCACGAATTAGATAACTGTTGTAGCTGGTACCTTTTGTCATTTTGTATTCTGTACCGTGGAAGTCTTGAACTTCCCAATCGCGTTGACCTACCCAGTGAATGTTGTTTTTTACGTGAATTGTCATAATTACTACCTTGAATGACGGGATAAACAAAAATAATTTCTTCTTGTATTGCACCGGGCGTGCCAACTTTTAATTGCTATATATTTCAACACGTTAATTAAAATCCAACTTTAATAAGTGTCATTTAGACACAGTTGAAAATTGTCATCAAGACACTACAATAGTCATATTGACACAATCGGTATTGGCTATGACTTCTTTAATCGCGCAATGGCTACACATCACGCAAGACCTTAACTCGGCGCTCACTCAACAGGCTCGCTTCGATACGTTATTAACCACGATTCGAGATGTATTGAAGTGTGACTCTTCAGCCCTTCTTTTGTATGAAGACCAGCACTTTAAACCTTTAGCGATCAATGGATTGGCGAAAGAAGTGCTTGGACGCCGTTTCTCCATTGAGCAGCACCCAAGGTTAGAAGCCATTGCCCGAGCAGGCGACATCGTGCGCTTTCCCTCTGACAGCGACTTACCTGATCCATACGACGGCTTGATTCCAAACCACGATGACAAACTGCATGTCCATTCCTGCATTGGTTTACCTCTACTGATCGACGATCAACTGATTGGTGCCATTACGATTGACGCCTTCGATCCCAACCAATTTGATGGGCTACGCAACCAAGAGTTACGTTTTGTCAGCGCGTTGGCAGCAGGTGGCCTACACACTGCACTCCTACTAGAACAACTAGAGACGCAAGCGAGCCTGCCACGTGATTCTTACGCCGAGAAACGCACCTTAAGTAACGAAATCATTGGTAACTCTCAGGGTATGAAGAATCTTCAAGAGCAGATTGATGCCGTCGCCGATACTGAATTGTCTGTGTTGGTCATGGGAGAAACGGGCGTAGGTAAAGAGTTGGTTGCCAGCGCTATTCACCATCGTTCTAGCCGCTCTAGCAATACTTTGGTTTACCTCAACTGTGCGGCGCTGCCGGAGTCAGTCGCGGAAAGCGAGTTGTTCGGCCATATCAAAGGCGCATTCACAGGCGCAATCAGTAATCGTAAGGGTAAGTTCGAACAAGCCGACGGCGGCACACTGTTTTTGGATGAAGTCGGCGAACTGTCGTTAGAGCTGCAAGCCAAGTTACTTCGAGCTCTACAATACGGCGACATTCAACGTGTGGGTGATGACCGTCATATTCGAGTCAACACACGCATTGTCGCCGCCACTAACCGCATATTGCATGAAGAAGTGACTGCTGGTCGCTTCCGAGCCGACTTGTATCATCGTTTAAGTGTCTTCCCGCTTCATGTTCCACCTCTTCGTGAACGTGAAGACGATGTGGTATTACTCGCAGGCTTTTTTGCCGAACGCTTAAGAAGCAAATTGGGATTGAACAGCATTCGTTTGTCCCCCACTTTAGTGCAAGCACTCAAAGACTATTCATGGCCAGGCAACGTGCGAGAGCTTGAGCATGTAATTAAACGTGCCGGTGTTTTGGCAAAAGCACGTACTCACGCCATAGACATTGAGTTGGTTGAGCAAGATTTTGATATTCGAACGCCGAATCAGAACATCAAGAATGTTGAAGAAACGGAGCAAAACTCTCAGCTTGAGCTACCAGAAGGTGGATTAAAGCCTGCCACAGATGCCTTCCAAAAAGCGATGATTGTTCGAGCACTGGAAGAGAATCAAGGCAACTGGGCAGCAACGGCACGTCAGCTTGAATTAGATAACGGTAATTTACACCGCTTAGCAAAACGCCTAGGGATAAAATAGACACTAACGAATATCACCTAATATGGCATATTCATCGCCAAATAATGTGCCTGATGCCCAACCGCGCACTCAGCCCACCATAAGTAGTGGGCTGAGTGCTCAGATAGAATAGCCACCTAAGTTTGACGGTATTTTCTTCTAAATTTTATTGTCTTGAACCACCTCACAGATTTAATAACCCTTAACAATAAACACAATAATAGTTAAGGTATTTTTATGAGCTAGATCTAATAAAATTAAATATATAGTATTTATTTTAAGAATTTAAACTTTCAAAGTTCATCATAATAAATACAACCTCTATATATACACTTTACCTTCAAAAAACATCAAAATATAATCCCTTCGATAAAAAACACTTAAATGAATTTAACTGTATAAAAGTGAGGAGAATAAAATATGGGATATGGGGCGACAGTATATTCATTAGATACTGAAAAGGTTTTTAACGTACTAAAGAATGAGCGTAATCCAGAGCTAGAAAAAGCCATCATGGAAAGGTGTCAAGACTCCTTTAAGGCGATTAATGAAATGCTGGAAAGTAGTGGCGAAAGCATCCGAGCTGAAGAGCTTCTTATGCAAATGTTGTCTGAAGAGATAAAATACAGTCACTTGGGTTACGCCTATGCTTACTTGCTTGAAGCTATATGTAAGATAACTGGTTATTACTTATCCAATAACTCTTGGTATCCTTGCGATGTAAACGATTTCTGCGATATTCCATTCACTAATACCGATTATCCTATAAAATTCCCATTCCCTGACGATTTCCCTGTTGTTTTTATGATAAAAAATCAAGATATTCACCAAGATAACGTTGACTTCGGAGGCTTATCAGAGCAACAAATATCTGAAGTCAAGAGCTGGTACACTCATGCAGTCGTAAACAATCGTGACTTGGTATTATTTTATTATTAATAAATCATTCAATAGTTAAAATAACAATAGGATATTAATAAAACTCTAGCTTATATTAAGATAGAGTTTTATCTATTTAACTGAAATTTTTCTAATTTTAAAAACATTATATTTCACACCTAGTTTATAGACTCTGTGTATAGTGTGTTCAAAGGCAATGTGAACTCATAGGATCAAAATCAAGTTCTAATTTTTAGAAGAAAAACCGATCTGCTTGTGTCAAAATGCGCCATCCCAACCAAAAAGTCTTAATGTAATGAACTACCAAGCTGCTATTTTTGATATGGATGGTTTGCTCCTTGATACTGAGCGCGTCTGTATGCATATTTTCCAAGAAGCATGTGAAGCCCAGAACCTACCCTTCTATAAAGATGTTTATCTTTCAATCATTGGTCGCAATGCAGCGGGCATTGAAGTGATTTTTCGTAAAGCTTATGGAGATGATCTTGACCGCTTACACCAAGAGTGGCGCGACCGTTACGACGCTGTGGTTAAGCACCAAGCGATACCAGTAAAAGAAGGGGTGATTGAGCTGCTTGAGTGGTTGAAAAGCCAAGGGTTGCCAATTGCAGTCGCCACTTCTACAGCAAAAGAAGTGGCACAGAAGAAGTTGGAATTAGCGGGCCTAAGCAAGTATTTCGACAACTTAACGACAGGCTGTGAAGTGTCACACGGCAAACCTGAGCCAGAGATCTACCTGCTTGCAGCAAGTCGTCTAAGCGTAGATCCAACCAAATGTCTCGCCTTTGAAGATTCAAATAATGGCGTGCGTGCTGCTGTAGCAGCGAACATGATCACTTATCAAATTCCTGATTTGGTTGAGCCTTGCAACGAAATAAAACAATTAGGCCATACCGTCGCACCTTCACTGCATGATGTGTTGCACACGTTAAAGCAAACTCGCTAGGTCTACTTGTCGTCTGTTCTCTAGAAGCTCAGCAATTTAGCTGAGCTTCTTTCTTGAAACCTCTCCAATACCGTAAAACCAAACAATTCTGCCACCCGTTTAGAGAGATTATTTTCACCTTAACTCTGGCTAATCACGACTTTTGATTTAACTCACGCAATCGCATGAAATAAGGCATTTGAGTGATCAAATAGCGGAACTGACCAGTACAAGCTTGCAACAAAACGTCAATATACCGATTGAAGCACGTTTTTGGAGTGAAAATTGGCTGATAATGAGAACTATTGGATAAGATCAATCCAAGTCAGCCTAAAATACAAAATGGAGAGTGTTATATGTCTTTACGTTTATTAGCAACAACCTTCGCATTAGTAGGAATGAGCTTTGGTGCCCAAGCCAGTGCCGAGTGTGAAGTGTCATTAGATGCTAACGATATGATGCAGTTTTCTACTAAAACATTGAGCGTACCAGCCACTTGTAAAGAGGTAAAACTAACGCTGAATCACACAGGTAAGATGCCAGCGCAATCGATGGGTCACAACGTGGTCATCTCTGACACAGCCAACCTACAAGCAGTCGGTACTGATGGCATGGCAGCTGGAGCAGAAAATAACTACGTAAAACCAAATGATGATCGCGTCTACGCTCACACAAAAGTAATTGGTGGCGGTGAAAGCACCAGCATTACGTTCAGTACTGAGAAAATGAAAGCCGGCGGTGACTATTCATTCTTCTGTTCGTTCCCGGGTCACTGGGCAATCATGCAGGGTAAATTTGAGCTAAAATAAAAGATTCAGCCAAGCCAAAAGAAGACTCATTATAGGGAAGCCAAGGCTTCCCTTTTTGATAGATAAAATAGCAATTGAGAAAGGTCTAACACGTCTGGAAACGTGACCAAGAAACATAGCAAGTAAGAAACCCTTGCTCCACTGAGATTAAGTTCTTTTACGAAAACTCATGGGTAAAAATCGGATTTTTGTTTTGCCTTTCCGAAACACTACTAAATGATAAAAGTCATTCAATACCATGTAACTCTTTCCAGTTTCCTGGATGAACCACATAGCCGAACAGAGCATGCCCACCATAAACCAATTCAGTCCCTTCCGGTATCCACAGCATCTGACCTGGGTGCACAAAATGTGTTTCACCATTTGCGGTCAGCTCGAAACAGCCTTCAATCACGAAAATAACCTCATCATAAAGCACTGTCCAAGCCACTTTAGCGCCTTCCCATTTAGCAAAGCCTACGCCTATGTTTGGTGAAATTTCTGGGCTTAACGCCCTGGCAACATACGCCATTCCCGGCGTATCACCACGAACATTGAAATCTAGACTTTTACTATCAACAAGTTTGACTGGCTTCATAATTCACTCCGGCTTTGCCATTTTGCTAATTGGATACGCGTTTTTACTCCCAAACCTAAAAAAGGCTCTGGCGGATTCAAACAAGGCATTCCTGTCACTTGCTGTATGTCATCCAATGATTTAGATGTCGCACCAACGACATAGTCAGCTAACAGTGTTCCAGAAATGGTTCCCCACGCAGCACCAACACCATTGTCACAAGCGCTGGCATAAACACCTTCATCTAATTGACCGAAAAAGTTAGTAAAGTTACGAGAGATTGCATACACCCCACCCCATGTGTGAGTAAATGGTACGTCGGCCAGCTCGGGATAACGCGCCAGAAAGACTTGACGATGATCGTCTCGGATTTGCTCTCTGACTTTATCGTTCATGCTTGAGCCATATTTCGGCACGTGTTTGTAAGTATTGCGGATCAAAATACGTCGATCGGCGGTCATACGTAACGTCGTTCCCGCATGATCAGCTGGAGTTAACCCCCAATTCAGCTCACCTCCGTATCGTTGCATTTCTGCGTCGGTTAATGGACGCGTCCAGCTTGCAAACGTCATCACTGGAAGTAGTCTGTTTTTAAGATAACCAAACTCCCGAGTAAAAATGCTGGTCCCAAGCAGCAGTTCAGGGGTTTCAACAGAGCCACTATCTCCATGTAATACCCAGCAACCGTTTTCTTTACTGAGCTTGCGGATTGGCGAGTTCTCTAACACCTCGACGTTCTCTGGAAGGCTTTCCCCTAGCCCACGCACCAAAGCAGCAGGTTGCATTAAATAACCACCTGGCGTGTAAATTGCGCGGCTGTAGTAGTTGGTTCCCAAGACTTTCGCCAGCTCACTGCCATTAACATGGAAGTATGGTTCGCCAAGGTCTTTCATTAGGTGCTCAAAGTGATCGAGATACGCTTCACCGCGCGCCCCTACGGCTCCTTGATATTTGCCCTTTGCTGACCACTGACAAGAAATACTGTGCTTCGACACTAAAGTGTTTAGCTGAGCAATCGCAGAACGGTTGAGCGACAATAACTTTTGTTTGTGCTCAGGGTCGGGATGCTCAAGTGAAAACTTATGAGGCAAATCGATAACAAAGCCCGAATTTCTTCCTGAAGCCCCTTGGCCGATACGTTGCGCATCAATCAGTATAATTCGTGCATTAGGCATAAGTTCAGCTAAACGTCTTGCCATAGCTAGGCCTGCGAAACCGGCACCTAACACGGCATAGTCAGCACTTTGTTTACCTTTTAACGCCGATTTTTCTGGAATACTTGGCAACGCATGGTACCAACCACACGTCACGTCATCATTGGGTAAATGAATCATCTTTTTTCTCCGCTACGCTGCTGACAGTTTCAATGACAATTGATCTAGCCAAGGGCCGCGTAATGACTGTACTTTTCTTCCTAGCAACGCAAAACCGAGCATTGCTCCTTCTGGTGAATAAAACGCAGCGGTCAATTCATCTGCTTGGTTCTCAATGTACCATTGTCCCTGTTCTTCAGCGGCTACCGGGAAAATCGTGAGTGGAAGAATCGGCGTTTTTACAATCACTGGAGTTGGTGTTAAAGAGGTAGGCGTAATATCACCTAGCAAGCTTTTCGCTACGGAAGGAATCATTTGATTAATCGGCGCAATATACGGCTGCCAACCTTGCTCCGTTTCAACACAGTCGCCTAGCGAGTAAATACTCTCATCACTCGTCTGGCCGAATTGATTCACTTTAATGCCGCGGCCCACTTCGAGCCCCGCGCGCTCAGCCAGAGAAACATTTGGTTTGAGTCCAACCGCGCTTAGCACTAGGTCTGCTTCAATCTGCTTGCCACTGTTCAGATGTAAAACCGCACTGGATTCGGACCTTGGCTCGATTCTGGCGATACTGTCTTGTAGAGCCCATTGCACGCCTCGTTCGGCGAGTGCACTTTGTAATGATTCACCCAACTGTTGCGGGATCAAACGCTCCATTGGCCATTGACCCAACCCGATAACTGTCACTTCATAACCGCTTTCGATCAGGTCATTCGCGAACTCACAGCCAATTAAGCCATCACCTAGGATCGCGATGCGCTTTTTGTCTTGCAGCTCCGATCTGAAACGGCGGTAGTCAACTAAGTCGTTCACACTCATAACCCAAGAGCGATCGCCCTCAATTGGGATTTCAATCGGTGATGCACCTGTTGCCAGTACCAAGCGGCTGTAGGCGTATTTACCGATGGAGGTATGTAGCGTTGAATTGGCACGATCGATCTGTTCAACACGCGTATGCGGGTAAACGCGGATATTGAGACGGCTTTCCCACTTCAACGCGCTTTCACTTTGCAGCGCGTCGCCGTCTTTGTTCATGACCAACGCATTAGACAAAGCTGGTTTGCTGTACAAAGCGCCATCATCAGCGGTAAAGACGGTGATAGCAACCGTCTCGGATTGTGCTCTAAGTGCCGCCGCCAACTGGTAACCACTGTGGCCACTACCTATGATAACGATAGGGTCATTTGAGAATACAGGTTGAGTAACTTCAGATGGAAGAGGCTGAGCCGTATTTCGCTGAACAGACTCTTCTACCGACACCGAAGACACAGCTGCAACCTCTTCTAGTGGCGCATCGTCGGTGATTTCGATCATTTCAAAATCGGCCTTACCCACTAAACAGTCAGGACATAACCAGTCATCCGGTACATCTTCCCATGCTGTTCCTGGTGCAATGCCATCGGATGGCCAACCTTGTGCTTCATCATAGATTAAGCCGCAAATAATACAGAGCCACTTTCTCATCACTTATACTCCAACTACCTTGTTCAGAATTTCCGTGTTTACAAACCGCTGTCAGATTTGTTGTGATTCCATCAACCTCGCCCTAGCTTGTGGTCTGAAATCCAAGCCGGTACGAGGTGATGAAAATACAGTTACACGGTAGCTATACGTTGCTGTCTTACTGCAAACGAATGGCAATATTGCGTGTCTGGACGTAGCTATAAATCGCTTCTTGTCCTTTTTCTCGCCCAAACCCGGACAAGCCCACGCCACCAAATGGTGTTTCGATGCCACCAGCAAACCATTCATTGATGAACACTTGTCCACCACGCAGTTGCTGTGCCACACGCAATGTTTGGTTTAGGCTTTCACCAAAGACACCAGCGACCAGGCCAAAATCGGTGCCATTCGCGATTTCAACGGCCTCTTGCTCGGTTTCAAACGGTGTAATTACCAGTACAGGGCCAAACACTTCTTCTTGAGCAATACGCATATCTGGTGAGGCTTCAATCACCGTCGGTGCCACAAAGTAACCTGACAAATCAGGGGCGTACCCACCCGTTAGGATGTTCGCGCCGTCGGCTTTTGCTTGTTCTATCATTTCAAGCACGCGTGCTTGTTGATCAGCCGATACCAACGGTGTGATGTCCGGCTGGCTTTCGCCTTGACCAATAGTTAGGCTTTTTGCCATTTCCACTACCGCCGCTTTTACTTCTTCATAACGCTCTTTTTGAATTAGCAAACGAGACATTGCCGAACAAACTTGACCAGCGTTAAAGAAAATGCCGACTTGAACGCTTTGTAAAAGCGTTTCGAGACTCACATCTTTCAGTGCGATAGCGGCCGATTTACCACCCAGCTCCATCACAGATGGTGTGGCGCGTTGCGCTGAATCTTTCAGTATGCGTTGGCCGGTCGGCACAGAACCTGTAAAGACAATTTGATCAACGTCTTGATGCTGCACCAAGTGGCTGCCAACGACTGAGCCTTTGCCACATAGCAAGTTAATCGTGCCTTTTGGGAAGCCCGCTTTTTCAATCGCTTTAATCAACAACGTCATAGCGAGTGGGGAAATCTCTGGCGATTTGATCACCACTGCGTTACCAGCAGCTAATGCAGGTGCTAATGAGCGTGCACAAATAGAAACTGGGAAATTCCACGGCACAATCTGCACTGACACACCAAACGGCACATATTGGGTGAAATCGACATAATCTTTACCCAATGGAATTGACGTGCCTTCCAGCTTGTCGGCCATGCCAGCGTAGTATTCGAAGTAACGTGCCGATTCTAAAAACTCATCTTTGGCATCTTGCAAAGATTTCCCATTTTCACGGCAGGCAACTAACCCACCTTCATCAACCATTTCACGAATAGCCGCGGAGGCTTTTAACATCCACTCGGTTCTGACGGCTGGACGAACGTCCGAAAGAAGACCTTGCTTGACCACTCGACGTGCCGCTGCCATTGCGCGGTCGGCATCGGTGATAGTGGCTTCTGCAATCGTCGCATACGCTTCGGCTGTGCCAGGGTTAATGACGGTCAGCGCTTGCTCTGAATCGCACCACTCACCATCAATATAATTAAGGTAATGCATCATATTACTGCTCCAGTGCCGCTTTCACTTGCTTTGCCAACCAGGTTTGAAAGAAATGCGTCGGAACATCCATTTCTGGTGAGAACACACCACCACCAAAGCCAGGTGAGTAACGACCTTCCTGCATGCCCTCGACCGCTCCAATATCTTCGCCGAATACGACTCGCCATGACTCAACGGTAGCAGTACGGCACGCAGCGAACTCATCTTTCGTTGCTTCATCACCCACATAGAAAACACGTAGGTGCTCAACACTTTTATTCGCAGTGATTGGTTCAATCATCATTGCAAAGGCATGATCGGCTTGAATACCAAGCAACACGTTTGGAAAGAGTGCAACATATTCTGCATGACGCAGTTTATCTTCTGGCCAGCTTGGAAATTTAGGTAAGTGTGTTCCTGCAGTATCAGAGAGGTTGTATGCGAGACTACCTTGGCCAGCAAAACGCTCTGCAAACATGATGTTGTAGTGATCCTCTAGGCGAGAATAACTGTTCAAACTCGGATGCACCCAAGGTAAGTGGTAAGCTTCACAGTAGTTTTCTACGGCAAGCTTCCAGTTACTTTTCACTTCTATCTCTAAGTTGCCACCCATGTTCACGCGGCGAAGAAGCCCTAATCCTTCTTCACCTAAGAATTGCTGCCAACGTTGCTCTAGCGGCGCGATATGCTCTTCAAAGCTTTCTGCATTGCCCGATAAGTTGACGAATACCATGTCCATCCAAACGGCTGAACGAAGTGGCTTAAGGCCGTGCTTTTCACACTTAAATCGGTCATCTTTGTGTTTTGCGATACCACCGATGTGTGGTGTGCCTTTTAGATTGCCGTCAAGATCGTACGTCCATGAATGGTAAGGACAGCGAATCATGCCTTGAACTTCGCCTGCCTCATGAACCAGCTTCATACCTCGGTGGCTACACACGTTGTGGAAGACTTGGACTTCACCTTGACGATTTCTCATCATGAGTAGTGGAAGATTCATGAAATCAAGTGGCATTACATAACCATTTCTAAGCAGGTCTGATGCAAAACCAATACATACCCAAGTGTTACCAAACACCTGATCACGCTCAAAAGTAAAATACTCTTCGCTGGTGTAGGCCTGATTCGGCATTCCTGTTGCTTCACTGATTGGGTTCAGTACATTATCAACAAGTTCAACAGGAATAATGGTTTGGTTGACATTGCTCATATTCTTATCTCCGAGAGTCGAGTTGCATCCAGTGCGTACAACATCGTGTTGTGTTAGTGGAGATAATTTTGATTAACAACCCGGCAACAAACAAACGACTTTTTCGCCGGGCTTGGATGAGTTTTTGTCATTCATGCATTGATCTCGAACAAAAAAATAACCTTTTAATTAACAATGATCTTCTTGTCATGATTAATACTCATTAACCGATGAGTATTAATCAGTTGAAACACAAAAGCCCTCTCTCTACTCTCTTTCAAAAATTAACAATAACGCAACAAACAATAACGTTAAAACAAACGCACTGTGAGGGATGCCTATGAGAGCAACATCTGGGATATTGAAAGGACTCAATCCGACTGTGACAATCGCATCAAAGATCGTCGTTATCGGTTTTGTACTTTTCTGCGCCATTCTCGCCAATCAAGCGGGCCAATACTTCGAAACGATTTCCGGCATTTTGCTACAGAATATGAAGTGGTTTTACATCGGACTTGTTTCACTCGTTGTCGGTTTTCTTCTTTACCTTATGGTTAGTCGATATGGGCATATTCGTTTGAGTAAAGATGACGAAAAACCAGAGTTTAGTTATTTGTCTTGGGTATCCATGCTTTTTTCCGGAGGCATGGGGATAGGCTTGATTTTCTGGTCGGTCGCCGAACCGATGTGGCATTACGCTGACAACCCATTTACTCAAGGCCTGACCAATGAAGCCGCAACAACATCAATGAAACTGACATTCTTTCACTGGGGTCTACATCCTTGGTCTGTCTTTATCATTGTTGCACTCGCATTAGCTTACTTTTCCTACCGTAAAGATCTGCCTTTTACCCTACGCTCTATCTTGTACCCTTTGATTGGTGATCGTATTTATGGGCCTATCGGGCACACGGTTGATATCCTAACAGTCGCGGTGACTGCTTTCGGTATCTCTCAAACCTTGGGGATGGGAGTTATCCAAATAAACTCTGGTTTGAATCAAGCCTTTGGTCTAGAAATTAGTTTGGGGATTCAACTCTTTATTATCGTTTCCCTTTGTACTTGTGCGGTTGCGTCGGTGCTATCTGGTGTAGGAAAAGGTATTCGCCGTTTATCAGAATGGAACATGCTGCTTTCACTCGCACTCGTGCTAGTCGTACTTTACATTGGTCCAACTCGCTATATCTTAAATACGCTACTTGAAAGCACAGGGCTTTATGCACAAAACATTGTCGGTATGAGCTTATGGAGCGATGCACAGAATGACTCTGGCTGGCAAAACTGGTGGACGGCTTATTACTGGCCTTGGTGGATGACTTGGGCACCTTTCGTTGGCATGTTTGTGGCTCGTATCTCTAAAGGACGCACAATACGTGAACTTATCGGCGGTGCTCTAATCGTACCCACGCTGATCACGTTTTTATGGATTTCAGTATTTGGTGGTGCAGCGTTGAAGGTAGAGCAAGACGCTCGTGTTGCTCATCAAGAGCAAGTCACTGCGGCACAAGAAGCCAAACAAACACCACCTGCGGATTTTTCTGGCGGCCCGATTCTTGAAGCGACTAAAGCCGATACGACACGCGCTTTGTTTACGCTATTCGACAATCTAGATACAGGTATGTTTGGTAAACTACTTAGCGTGCTTGCGTGTCTATTACTCGGTACTTATTTCATTACCTCCGCAGACTCGGGTACCTTGGTTCTATGTACCCTCGATGCCGCTGGGCACAGTGAGCCTCCCACCTCTATACGCGTATTGTGGGGGATCATGATCGCAGCCATTGCGGGAGTACTTCTATACGCAGGAGGGTTAAAAGCAATGCAAACGGCCTCCATTATTGCCGGTTTCCCTATCGCCATTTTTATCGCGGTGATGAGCTTAACGCTGTTTCATAGTATTCGACGCGAACCTAAGCCATGGGCAATGCTTCCAGAGCATGTTCACCCAGAGCAAGAGAAACTTGATGGTCCTGTTGAACCGCTTGTTGAAAGCAAAACAGTGGTTTCCGAGCCTATTGCTTCAACATCCTCACTAAAAGATGATTCCACACTCAATCAGGGACCAGTACTAAGTTAGTGAGTCGTTTCATCAATCAATTAAAACAAAGCGGGAACTGGTACTCCCGCTTTTTTAACATGACCAAACTCTGTTATTTTCTCTGCTTATTGATTTAGGCTAAACCTCGATCACCCACCTCATCTGGCAACTGTTGCAAAAGCCACTCTCTAAAACGCTTGACGCTTGCTGGGATTAAACCTCTATTTTTAGGTTCAAGCATAGAGAAATTGGAAGGTGTTGAAAGCACGTGTTCGACTGGCCTAACTAAAGCACCGCTTTGTAAATAGTCGTCCACTAATGACCCCCAGGCTAACGCGATTCCCTGACCATTAATTGCCGCTTGTAACAGCATTGGATAGTTATTGATGTTCATGCGATTACGAGGCGAAATATTTGGCAATCCTACACTCGCAAACCACTGCTCCCAGTTCACCCAATCTCTTTGAGACTCTTCCAGATAGAGTAACGTTTTATTGAAGATTTCTTCTGGCTCATTAGGCTGGCCGATTTTCTCTAAATAAAGCGGACTACACACAGGGAATACTTCTTCAGAAAATAGCGTTGTCACGTCCATTTCTGCAGGTGGAGTGCGACAATAAAACAAGGCGATATCGCAATCTAATCGGCGTAAGTCCAACACATTATCTGAGGCCAATATCCTTATATCGATGTCATCATGTTCATTTTGAAATTGAGCAACCTTAGGCAACAACCACAAGGCTGCCATTGCATTTGTCGTCGCAACCGTGATCTTTTGTTCGCCCTGCCACTTCTTCACTTCACCCGTGATTTGAGCAATATCGAGCAAAGATTGGCTGACAGCTTGATAATATTGAAGACCTGTAGGCGTTAAATTAATGCTTCGATTGGCTCGCGTGAACATAGCCTTGCCTAAGTATTCTTCTAATTGTCTAATTTGGCGACTGATAGCACCTTGGGTCACGTTTAGTTCGTCAGCGGCTAATGTAAAACTCAAGTGCCGCGCCGACGCTTCAAACGCAACGAGGCTATTTAAAGGTGGGAGGGGTTTGATTTTCATGTATCTTCCAGTAAGGCAGTATTGTAATTATTTTTATTCCCGGCAATCTTATGTTGCACGTGGATAATGCCATTCTGGACAACACCCCAAAAACGACAATTTATAAATGATAAAAAATAGAGATGAATCATAAATTGTTGTGAGAGAGACTGCCGTATACAGTTTCGTGGCTACAACGAGCACAAAAAGAGGAGCAGTTACTCCTCTTTTGCCTAGCCTTTTGCTCACTTTCTTCGAGTTAGCCCATTTACCCTATTGCCAATTTAGTGCTCGCGTAACGCGCTTTTTTCTTTCTTGGACTGGCTAAGAAGTACGCCAAAGTAAGGGGGCCTAATCGTCCCATAAACATCATGAAGATGATCACTAACTCACCCGGTTCGGACAAACTGCCCGTTAAGCCTCGCGACAAACCAACCGTACCCAGTGCCGAGACCGCTTCGAACATAATATCTAACATAGACGCTTTCTCTGTCAGTAACAGCGTGAATATGGCAAACCAAGTCACGCCCACCGAGATCAGAGTCAGCGCCAATGCCTTGCTGATGGTCTCTTTGGGAATCTTGCGTTGAAAGGCATAGGTTGCTTCATCGCGACGCAAATAGCTGTAAGTCGCCAAGACTAACACTATAAATGTCACAACTTTAATGCCACTTGCCGTACTCAATGATCCACCGCCGATAAACATCAACACCAGAATGATCGCCGTTGTGGCATCTTCCAACTGATCGATAGCTAAAGTGTTGAACCCTGCCGTTCTTGGCGTCACCGCTTGAAACCACGATGCCCACCATTTCCCTGCTTCGCTCAAAGGGCCAAGCGTGTTGGGGTTATCATATTCAATCAGGTAAATGGCGATAAGTGCCACCACGTTAATGATCACCGTGCCTAAGATCATCATTCGACTGTAAACGGTGAGTCGGTGCCAACGGCGATTGCGTTTTAAGTCAATCCAAACCGAGAAGCCTAAACCACCAATAATGAACAAACTGGTAATGGTGAAGTTAACGACCGGGTCGTCCACGTAAGGCATTAAGCTATCGGCACTCAACGCAAAACCTGCATTGTTAAACGCACTGATGGTGTAGAAGAAACCATGGAACAAACTGGTTTTCCAACCCAGCTCTTCACTCCAATAAACGCTCAAAATAGTGAAACCAATAAGTTCAACGAGCAGAGCGAACATCAATACAGATTTAGCAGTGGCAATGAGTGTCGATGAGTCAGTTTGGTTGAACGCCTCTCTCGCGACGGCTCGCTCCAAAAAGCCAATTTTTCCGCCCAGAGCCAGCAAGGTCACGATGGCAAACGTCATTAAACCTAGGCCACCACATTGAATCAGGAAAGCAATAACCACTTGCCCAAAAGGCGTAAACGCCGTGCCCGTGTCCACCACAACTAATCCCGTCACCGTAATGGCCGATGTCGCAGTAAACAGGCTTTGAATCCAAGTGATGGGCTCTGTGGTGGCAATCGGCAGTTTGAGTAAGACCGTGCCGAGCATGATCAAGCACGCAAAGCTGAGGCTAAGTATTAATGGCGGTGCGCCCAACAATTTTTTGCCCGCTTTGGGTTTTCGCTCGATTGGGATAATAGAGGGATGCCACAAAACCATGTTACACCAACCTTGGAGCGACGTATTTCAGCTCAGCGCGACTACCGCAAAGCAACAGCGTGTCGAACTCATTAAGCACAAACTCATCATTGATATTGGTGTAGACGGCTTCTTCGCGCTTCACCAATATCGGCTGAATGTTGTAACTACCTCGGCTGATCAACTTAGAAAGCGGTGTATCGTGCAGATTGGATTTAACGTGGATTTCCACCACATACAAACCATGCCCCATTTCCAAATAGTTATTCACCATCGGATAGTTGAGTGCCTGCGCGACTCTTACGCCCATCTCCTCTTCCGGATGAATAATGCGTTGTACACCAAGCTTAGACACGATGGTATGGTGCGCTTTGGTGCTCGCTTTGACCCAAATAGATTTCACACCCAGATTTTTCAGCGCCAGCGTACACAACAAACTGGCTTGCATGTCTTCGCCAATCGCCACCAACACCACATCACTGTTCGCTAACGCTAACTCTCTGAGTGCACCTTCGTCTGTTGCGTCACATATGACCGCTTGCGTTAACTCTTCGACGTATTTTTCGACGATTTTCGGGTCGCTATCCACCCCCGTTACGGTGTGTCCAAGATGAATAAGTTCTAAGCTGGCGGCAACGCCAAATCGCCCTAAACCAATTACTGTAAAGTGAGCCATATCAATACCTAACTGTGTTTTATGTATAGAAAATGCTAATGCGTTAAGGGCTAGACTGATTTTCCGTCGCGGAAAATAGGCAACACGAATCCTGTTCGAGTGCTGATAACCAGCACTAAACCTTGGCATTAACGTTGATTAAATTTGGAATTTAGTGGTGCTTGGACGTCTCAAGCACTAAACGATAACCCAGCCCCGGCTCGGTTTTTAATAGCCGCTGTTCGTCAGCACTATCGTTCAGTTTTTTGCGTAGTTGACTCACTAGCACGCGTAAGTAGTGAGTATCTTCGACATGACTTTTTCCCCAAATCACCGCTAGCAAATGAGTTTGCTCAATGAGTTTTCCCGGCTTGAGAATCAATTGTTCAATGAAAGAAAACTCTTTCTTGGTGAGTGGAATTTCCCTCTGATCCAACCAAAATTGGTGAGTGCTTTTGATGATTTTGACTCGGCCAGCCACCAGCTCATCAGCGAAGGATTGCTCATCCACCAAATCTCGAACCAGCACTTTGATGCGCGCGATGAGCTCTTTTACGCCAAAAGGCTTGCTCAAGTAATCATTCGCGCCCGCTTCTAAAAGGCGGATTTTTTCCTCTTCTTGATCGCGAGCCGTCAGCACTAGCACTGGCGTTTTATACGTCTGACGAAGCGTAGTGAGAAACTCCTTCCCATCGCCGTCGGGCAAGCCTAAATCTAGCAGAATGACGTGCGGCGAATGTGCTTCGAAACACGCTTTGGCTTCTGCAATGGTACTCGCGCCAATGTAATCAAACCCTTCAGCAGACAGCGAAATTCGAATAAAGGTATGAATGCGAGGCTCATCGTCCACGACTAAAACTTTGTAACTCACGCCTGCTCTGCTCCTTGATTGAGTGGAAGTAGAATGCGGATCAGCGTCCCTTCTGATACTGGCATAGATTGAATCTCTCCTTGGTGTGCGATGATGATGCCTTTGGCAACCGCGAGTCCCATTCCGGTGCCTGAATCGGCCGATTTGTTGTTCGCGCCGGAATAGAAAAGGTTGAATATTTTTTCCGCATCTTCAGCTTTGATGCCAATCCCCATGTCCCGAACATCAATCACGCACGACAAACCCTGCTTAGAAAGTGAAACCTCAACAGATTCATTCTCTGGTGAAAATCGCATGGCATTATCCAACACATTAAAAATCGCTTGTTCGATGAGCGAACGACTTACTGATAAATAACCAACGGAATCATCCATATTCATGGACACTTTCTCGGTGTAATTCGGCAAACGAGAAACCGCATCCCGCACAATATCTGCAATCAGCTCATCTTTTTTGGTAATTTTTAATGTGCCGTGCTGGAGCTTAGTCGCCTGTAAGAGGTTCTCGATATATTGATGCAAGCGATGGCTTTCTGAAGTCGCACTGTCGAGCAATTCTTTACGCTCTAAGTCATCGAGCTTGGGCATGTACTCGTTGAGTGTGGTCAGTGTTCCAATAATGGTTGCTAGCGGCGTGCGTAGGTCATGGGACACCGATAGCAGGATGCTGTTTTGCAGCTTGGTTTGTTTTAACTCTCCCTGCTGCCGACGATAAAGATCCGCAAAGGTGCTGGTGATAAAAGCCACCACCATAAACACGACTAAATTAAAAATGTCTTCCGGACGAAACATCTGCAAAGAGTAACGAGGCGTCGTGAAAAAGAAGTTGAAGCTCAACGCTTCGACCACCGCCGCCGCATAAGCGAATCGCGAGTTGCATTGAAACGCCACTACCACGACCGCTAACTGTAAAATCAGCAGGACTGCGGCTGTAGAGCCAAACAGTTGGTCTAACAGCCATGAGACGACAACCGCACCAACAATCACGGTAGTAGAAAAGAGAAAGGTGTTATCTCGCCATTGAACAAACATAAAATACATCAACCAAAATTCGATGTAGAAAACTTTAGCAAAAGCCCATTCGGAGTTCGCGTAAAAAAAGCGTAAAAAATTCAATAACGACAGTGAGTTATAAACATAATCATCATTAAGTTGGCCTAACTCAATGAATAATCACAAGTTAACGTTGCCCATTAACGCCTACTTACTCGGTATAAACGACAGACACAAAAAAGAGGAGCATTTGCTCCTCTTTCGTGTAGCGTCATATTAGATGACTTGCAGTTGAGCATCACCTTGCTCAGACAAAAATCCGCCGGTTTGATGCTTCCACAACTGAGCGTAAACACCACCCAATTGCAGCAGCTCGTAATGCGAGCCTTGCTCAATGATTTTGCCGTCATCCATTACAATCAAACGATCCATCGCGGCAATCGTTGATAAACGGTGAGCAATCGCAATCACTGTTTTTCCTTCCATCAGAACTTCAAGGTTTTCTTGAATTGCCGATTCTACTTCTGAATCAAGTGCAGACGTTGCTTCATCCATGATCAAAATTGGCGCGTTTTTCAGCAGAACGCGAGCAATCGCCACACGTTGACGCTGACCACCAGACAGCTTCACACCGCGTTCACCCACTTCAACGTCATAGCCAACGTTACCTTGCTCGTCTCGTAGAGATTGAATGAAATCATGAGCATGTGCTTTCTCAGCAGCTGCGATAACGGCATCCATTGAAGCATCTGGATCACCGTAAAGAATGTTCTCTTTAATTGAACGATGCAGCAAAGAGGTGTCTTGCGTGATCATACCGATGTGTTGGCGAAGCGACTCTTGTTCAACTTGAGAAATGTCCTGTCCATCAATGCAAATCTTACCGCTATTTACGTCGTAAAAGCGCAGCAACAAGTTGACCAACGTGGATTTACCTGCCCCAGAGCGACCGACAATGCCGACTTTTTCGCCCGGTTTGATAGTCAGATTCAAGTTCTCAAATACCGCCTTCTCGTCACTGTAGTTAAAACCAACGTTATCAAAGCAGATCTCACCTTGAGAGATTTGCAAAGGCTTAGCATTTGGTACGTCTTTCACTTCAACATCGTTTGAAATCGTATTAATACCGTCTACTACTGTACCGATGTTTTCAAACAGTGCGCTAACTTCCCACATGATCCACTTCGACATACCTTGTACGCGCAATGCAATACTGATGGCAATCGCAATAGCACCAATTGTTACAGCGTGATCTAGCCATAGATAAACCGAAATGGCACTAATAGACATCAGCAGCAAATAGTTGATGGCATCCACACTAAACAGTAAACAAGTCACCATGCGCATTTGGCGGTAAACCGTCACCAAAAATTGCTTCATGCTGCTTTCTGCGTATTCCAACTCTCGTTGCGAGTGCGCGAATAGCTTTACGGTAGATATGTTGGTGTAAGAATCGACAATGCGCCCAGTCATTACAGAACGAGCATCCGCTTGCTCTGTCGCTACTTGTTTCATTTTAGGGATAAAGTAGAACTGGATAACCGCGTACATTCCTATCCAAATCACAATAGGTAACATTAGCAAACCATCGGCTTCGCCCATCATCCAGAGCATCGAAAGAAAATAAACGCTGATATAAACCAGTACATCCACCAGCTTCATGACCGTTTCTCGTACCGCTAACGCACTTTGCATCACTTTGGTCGCAACTCGGCCTGCAAAGTCACGCTGGAAAAATCCAACCGCTTGTTTTAGCAAGTAACGGTGAATCAACCAACGGATAGACATCGGGTAGTTACCCAATAACGTTTGGTGCATCACCATTGAGTGGACAAAACCGAGAGCTGGCATCACAACCGCCACTAAGAACAGCATCATTAGCATGCGATCACCCTGGTCTTGCCAGAATGTTGCGCGATCTTGATTAGAGAGAATATCGACGAGCTCGCCCATATAACGCAACAGCGTCACCTCAGTAATGGCAATAAGCGCACTGAACACAGCCATAACGAGTAAAGGGGCTTCAAAGCCACGAGTGTAAAAACGACAAAAGCCAAATAGCGTCTTCGGTGGCTTTTCGGTTTCCATCTGGGGAAAGGGTTGGGTCAGCTTTTCAAACCAATTGAACATAACAATGACTTTAGGTACCGCGAATGAATTTGCGAACGTTTTACTATCTTTTGATACAAAAGTCAGTAAAATACCGAAACAAAAGCTCAAATGATAATAATTACAATTAAGCTTAGCGTTAATCATAATTATCGGGAATAGATTTATGCAAAAGAATAACTCACTGACCATCGCTATCCGCAACGCGTTGGTTTGTGCTTTAGCACCTACAGCAGTGGTTGCATTCACAGCACAAGCTCAAGAAGACGTCGTACAAGATGACGTGATTGCCATGGAGACCATAACGGTCACCGCGCAAGCACTTAAAGTAGAAACCCCGGCAGCAGAAACGCCGCGCAGCGTATCTATCATTTCTGAAGATGAACTTCGTATTCGTGCACCGAAAAAGCTAGATGAAGCATTACGCTACACGTCTGGTGTAACCGCTCAGCCTTATGGCGCAGACAACGACACTGATTGGTTCAAAGTTCGTGGATTTGATGCAGCGACTTACCTAAACGGCAACCGCCTATTCCGCGATGGTTACTACACATGGTTGGTCGAACCTTACGGCCTAGAAAGTGTAGAAGTCGTTAAAGGTCCATCGGCTATTCTGTTTGGTGAATCGGCACCAGGCGGTATCGTGAATGCGGTTCAGAAAAAACCAACGTTTACGCCTCAAGGCGAAGTAAAAGTCGAAGTTGGCAACAACCAACACCAATCCGTAGGTTTTGACATTGCTGACGAAGCAAACGACGCAGGCACTGTGCGCTATCGTTTGGTTGGCTTGATGACAAGCCAAGATGGTGAACTGGACGGCACAAATAACGAGCGTTTCTACCTAGCGCCAAGTGTCGAGTTCGACATTTCTGACCGTACAATGCTGACCGTTTTGGCAACTTACCTTCATGATGACGGTGTACCAACTAACCCATTCTTCCCGGCAGCAGGTACTCTGATTGGTTCTAACTTTGGCAAAATCGATCCTTCGACTAACCTTGGTCAGCCAAACTACGATAAATACGAACGCACGCAGTTTTCTCTAGGTTACTTACTAGAGCACGACATCAATGACATGTGGTCACTCTCGCAAAACCTCAATTACGGTTCGAATGAGTTGTACTTGCGCAGCTCTTACGCGTTCTCAAACAACGATCCAGCGAAAGAAGAGTTAACGCAAGGCATCGTATTCCGTGACGGAAAAAACCAGAGCATCACGTTCGATAACAATGCTGTCGGCAACTGGATGACAGACAACGCAGAGCACACAGTGCTTATCGGTATGGATCTGCAATTCCACAAAACCGATGGCGACGAGCAAGACAACTATGCATTTGGCACTATCAACCCGTGGAACCCAGTTTACGGCAACTTCACCCCTCTTGATCCTGCCAACAACGTGAAACGTGAGATTGAGAAATCTCAAGCAAGTCTCTATTCACAATACCAATTGAAACTGCATGAACAGTGGATTGGTAACATAGGTGCTCGTTACGACTGGGTGAAAACAGAAAACTCTGGCAAAGGCGCTACCGTTGATCAAAGTGAATCTCGTGATGATGGTCAGCTCTCTCTAAGTGCGGGTGTGATGTACCTTGCAAACAATGGCCTGTCACCTTACGCAAACTACTCTCAGTCGTTTGAAGTGATCAGCACTATTGATGCGGCAACCAATGAACTTTACAAACCGCTGGAAGGCGAGCAAGTAGAAGTGGGTGTAAAGTATGAGCCAAGCTTTATGGATGGCTTTATCAACCTTGCATGGTTCGACATCACGCAAAAGAACGCGTTGGTCACTAACCCATCAACATGGATTGCGACACAAACAGGTGAAGTGACATCTCAAGGTATTGAGCTAGAAAGCACGGCGCAGCTAACCGACGATCTAAAACTGATGGCAAGCTACACCTACACTAAAGCGAAAACAGATGAGAGCTTTGGCCAAGGTAAAAAACAAGCCGCACTTATTCCTGAGCATCAAGCGTCTGCATGGGTAGACTACAGCGCCTACAGCCTGATTCCAGGCCTCAATATCGGTACTGGTGTGCGCTACGTAGGTGAGTCAAAAGATAACCCTAAGAGCTCGAACCTAACGGTTCCTTCTGTCACTCTTTGGGATGCGTCAGTCACTTACGACATCACTTCACAGTGGCAAGCACAGCTAAACGTGAACAACATCCTAGATAAAGAGTTTGTTTCAGGTTGCGATTACTGGTGTTACTACGGCCAGTCTCGCTCTGTTATGCTAAACGCAAACTACCGCTGGTAATTGTACTTCTACTCCCCTCTATTGAGGGGAGTTTTCTCCTAAGAGCCATCCATGTTTCAACTGTCTAATATTGAGATCGTGCGAGGTGGACGTCAGATCCTCGGCATCGAACAACTTAACATCCCAACAAATGAGCTAACGGTCGTTTTAGGCCATAACGGTTCAGGTAAGTCGACACTGGTGAACCTGCTTTCTGGTCAAATGCCACCAGATAAAGGCACGGTAACACTAAACGATACTTCCCTTTCATCACTCAAAACCAAAGAGTTGGCAAAACAGATCGCCTATTTGCCACAAAAGCTGCCCTCTTCGGCTGGTTTAACGGTAGAAGAGCTAGTGCGCTTAGGTCGCTTTCCGTGGCGTGGGGCACTTGGTCGTTGGAAAGCTGAAGACAAACAGATCATCACGCAGGCTATGGAACGAACAGGGGTTACACCTTTTGCTCAAGCTTTGGCGGATGACTTATCGGGCGGCGAGCGCCAACGTGCTTGGGTGTCTATGCTACTGGCTCAACAATCGCCAATTTTAATTCTCGATGAGCCAACCTCGGCGCTCGATGTTCACCATCAGTTTCAACTAATGGCGCTGCTGGCAGAACTGAATCGAACCGAGAATGTAGGCATTATCGTGATCCTGCACGATCTGAACTTAGCACTGCGCTACGCCACCCACATTGTTGCGCTCAAAAAAGGTAAGATTGCCTTTGAAGGCAACGCCGACATGTTGTTAGACGAGGCACGCCTTTCTAAACTATATGAGTCACCAATTAAGCTGATTGAACACCCAAGCCCGGCTAACACATTAGCGAGCCAAAAGGTGGCTGTTGTATGCGCATAATAGCTCGTTTACTTACTGTGGTTACACAATCTGCTTTTCTCCTCGCATTTTTTATGACCAATGCACATGCAGTCATCACCGTTACCGATGAATATGGCGAGCATAGTTTTGAGCAAGCGCCTCAACGCGTTGTAGCCTTAAACTGGGACATCTTAGAACAAGTTTTGGCGCTAAACGTAGAACCAATCGCAGCCCCAAATTTACCAGGCTACCGCCAATGGGTCGTCAATCCAACTGCACCAGAGTCAATTGAAGATATTGGAACCCGAGCAGAACCCAACTTAGAAAAAATAGCCAGTTTGAAACCAGATGTCATCCTTGCTGCGTCTCCACAGCAAGACTTGATTCCGTTACTCAAACAAATTGCTCCGGTAATCTATTTACCTAATTTTTCTGAAAATGAGGCCGCAGCTGAAACGGCCATTCGTCACTTTCGTACGCTCAGCAAGCTATTCAATAAAGAGGCACTTGCTGAACAGAAACTGGCAGAATTAGATGCTTCATTTGCGCAGATGCGCCAGCGAATTCGCCACTATTACTCTTCTCCACTCAGCGTTCTTGTGATGCGATTTTCAACTCCGAATACTGTATTACTTGCAACCGAAAACTCCACCACTGACTACGTGGTTAGAAAACTGGGATTACAGGCTCCAATTAAAGAGGACCCACGAGCGTGGGGAGTAAAGCAAGATCGAATCAATCGGCTTCAGGGCCTTCAAAACAGCTACGTTCTCTACGTACAACCTTTCCCAGAAGAACGAAAACTGAAAGAGTCGCCACTTTGGCAAGCGATGCCGTTTGTGAAAAAGCAGCGGGTAAATTCAGTCAGAGCAGTGTGGGCGTATGGCGGTGCCATGTCTTTGCAATACACCGCTGAAGCGATTACCGACAGTCTAATAGAGTTGGCACCAGAACAATGAGAACGAAACATTATATTGGTTATCTGGCGCTGATTACGTTACTTAGCGTCTTTAGCCTACAAATTGATACTAATTTATCACTTTTCGAACAATGGCAATTATTAACAAAACCAGAGGTAGCAACCGAGTTTCGTGATTTATTCTTTACGCAAGCGCAACTTCCTAGGTTAAGTATGACCCTGCTTGTTGGTGCCATGCTTGGTCTCACCGGCAGCTTAATGCAGCAATTAACGCAGAATAACCTCACCTCGCCGTTGACTCTTGGCACCTCTTCTGGTGCTTGGCTTGCATTAGTCGTGGTAAACATTTGGTTCGTCGATTGGGTCGCCGATTACTCTGCATTAGCCGCAATGTTTGGGGCTTTAGTGGCGTTTGGCCTGATCGTATCAATTGCCGGTGTGCGTAATATGACAGGTTTGCCGTTGGTCGTTTCGGGGATGGTGATCAATATCTTGCTCGGTTCTATCGCCACAGCCATTATTATTTTAAACGCCCAGTTCGCACAGAATATTTTTATGTGGGGAGCAGGAGACCTCTCTCAATACAGCTGGGATTGGTTTGAGTGGTTATTGCCTCGCTGCGCTATCGCAATCGTAATTTTGATCGTCGCACCACGTATTCTGACCTTAATGAAACTAGGACAAGAAGGCGCAGCAGCCCGAGGCTTAGCGGTATTACCCGCGTTTGGTGCGTTAATGGTGATGGGTATTTGGCTGGTATCTGCCTCCATCACCGCAGTTGGTATTATCAGCTTCATCGGATTACTGACACCCAATATTGCCAGAGCGATGGGGGCAAGAACACCGCGCGACGAATTGATCAGCAGCATGCTTTTGGGCGCAATGCTACTAATCATCACAGACTCTGCCGCTATCTCGCTGAGCTTATGGTTAGAGGAAACCATTCCTAGCGGCGTAGCGGCTGCAGCTATTGGCGCTCCCGCTTTAATTTGGTTTACTCGTAAAAAACTGACGGCAACCGATCAACTTAACCTTTCAATGAGCCAAGGAAAAACGGCGCTTTCTAAACGCGCGGTATGCAGCATTGCGCTATTCAGTCTGGTTGGGATTCTAGCTTACTCATTCGTTACCCATGGTATAAACGGAATTCAATGGTCTGTGCCAGGTGAGTTCCAATGGCAATTGCGCTGGCCGCGCATGTTAACCGCACTTTCTGTCGGTATTGCGCTATCCGTTGCCGGAATCATTTTGCAACGCATAGTTTACAACCCTCTGGCAAGTCCCGATATTCTCGGTGTGTCTTCCGGAGCCACGTTTGCCATTATTACGACAGGAGTCATCGCTGGGTCGCTTCTCTCCGCATTTAGCTGGGGTATCGCTTTTTTCGGAAGTATGTCCGTATTGATGTTATTGCTGGTTATCGGTAAACGAAGCCATTTTAATCCATCTAACTTCGTGTTGTCCGGCATCGCACTAACGGCACTATTAGAAGCCCTCGTTCAATTTTCGCTAGCTCAAGGCTCAGGTGACAGTTACAAAATTTTATTGTGGCTAACTGGTTCTATTTATCGAGTCACAGCCGACACCGCACTGATGTTATGTTTGGCCATAATAGTTCTGCTTGCCGCTGTATTCTCGATTTCTCGTTGGCTAACACTAATTTCCATCGGGCGACAATTCTCAAATGCACGAGGGCTTAACCCTACCGTAGCCAATACGCTTATGCTCACCATCGTTGCTTTGTTATGCGCCTTTTCTACCGCTACAGTTGGTCCAATATCTTTTGTTGGCTTGGTCGCTCCCCATATGGCGATGATGTTAGGAGCAAGAAAAGTGAAAGAGCAACTGTGTGTCGGTGCCTTAATTGGCGCAACCCTAATGTTGTGGGCAGATTGGCTAGGACAAATCGCTATTTATCCAAGTCAGGTCGCAGCTGGCACGTTGGTCGCTATTATAGGCAGCACTTACTTCCTATTTTTAATGCTGAAGAGTAAATTCAGCTAAGTTGGGAATATTGTTACAGCCTAAAAATACGCTAAGAAAAACAAACCCCGCTATTTTGATAGCGGGGTTTGAAATTAAAGGCGAAGTACGATGCTCTATTCTTCTCGCACTACAGGAAAACGTTGCTCATAAAGTTCCATAAAGTCCTTACGAATTAAGTGCTCTAAGTGGTTCGCTTTATCGGTTGGGCAGAAAATCATCACGTGCAGAATTTGTTCACCATTAATGTTGCTAGAAATATGCATATGTGGCTCAGAACCAGGAAGGTCAACACCGGCATGTTTTTCAATCATCGCATTGTAACGATGTGCAACATCAGCAAAGTAACTGCAATGTTCTTCAATTTTATCAGTTAAAATCGGTAACAGTGGATACAAATTGACGAAGTCTTTCACCACTACAGAAAAGTTGTGGTAAACGTACCGCTTCATGAAGTTGAGGTTCTTTACTGGATAGGTAAAGAACATACTATTAGGCAATGTCGCTGTTTTGCCGGTGTAATGATATTGCCCGTGATGCAGGTCGATCTCTTGAATCACCGTCGCCATCATATTGTGCTCAATCACTTCACCACACAACTTTCCGACCTCAATCCAGTCTCCAACGCGAAAAGAACGCGAACTTGCTCTTTGAATCGAACCCGTAAAACACAAAATGATTTCTTTGGATGCCACTACAATGGCAACGGCAATCGCCGTTACACTCAGAGCAAACTCGTTAATTTCTGATTGCCATAAAATAAATAAAATCAGTAATGTAACAGCGAAGGTGCCATTTTTAGTTCTGGACATCCAACTACGCTGATCTTCTGAGAGAAAAGCGTGATCACCACGAATCATCGATAAAATTGCACGACGAATTAACCACATAATCGCAAAGATCAGTGCGGTAAAAATCAATTTATGAGTGAGAAGAAAATCGACAACTAACTGCACTTTCTCCATTCCACGGCTCCCTCGAATAAAAATACGGCCCAGTAACAGCTAACGATAACAAATTATTTTGTCTGTTGTCCGTGCTCACTCAAGTCTTTTTGAAATTACTCCTCTCTGAAGGCGCGATTCATGCTTTCTGTAATTGGCTTTATTAGGTAGCTCAATGGCGTTCGTGGCTCAGATAAAATAAGCACTTCGGCATTCATGCCTGAGGTTAAACGATGTTTTGTCACATCTTCCGATGAAATTGCAATTCTAGCGAGATAAAAATCTTCCTGGTTTTCTTGCGAGAGTTTATCGGCAGAAATCGTCAACACTGTACCGTCTAAAGGTGCCAACGTCCGTGCATTCAGAGCGGTCAGACGAACATGCGCTTGCTGGCCTGGATTCACTAAATCAATATCCTGAGGATTAACACGAGCCTCGACTAACAACTTATCGTCTTGCGGAACCAATTCTAGTAACGTTTCACCCGAGCCAATCACACCTTTTTCGGTAAACACCTGCATGTTGACTACGCGACCAGAAATAGGTGCGTTGATCGTTGTTCTTGCAACAATATCTTGAGCGGAGCGATATTCTTCCCGAATTGCGACAATTTCCGTTTTGGTGTTTCGTAGTTCCTCGACAATCTCATTCAGCCTTTCAAGCTTCAACTCTTCAATTTGCGCTAGGTTCTCATCCAACCTTTTTCTAACGGTGAGCGATTGCCTGTCTAACTGGCTTAAGGTACTTCTCACCTCCGCTGCTAAGCGCTTGAGTTGAAGTAAAGTAGATTTTCCCGAGAAACCTTTTTGCACCAAGGCTTGGTTGCTGTCTATTTCTTCAGCAATAAAGTTGAGCCGTTCCGTCTCAATCACTTTGGTTTGCTGAAGGTTTTCAAGCTCTAAATTTGCTCCAGAAATACTCTGCTCAATGATACTCAGTTTACTATCAAAGAATCGCTTTCTCGCTTCAAAGATCTTGTTTTGAACCAGTTGTGCTTCTTGGACGATATCGACACGGGGAATGCTTTCAAGATCATCAGACCATACAATCGTTGGAAGCTCATCAAGCTCCGCACTTAAACGGTTTTCCTTTGCTAGAGTATGGATAAAACGACCACTTAACGAATCCAACTTAGCCATAGCTTGACGCTTAGAAAGTTGAATTAATAACTGACCTTTTTCGACTAAATCCCCTTCCTGTACATATAGCTTTTCAATAATACCGCCTTCTAAATGCTGAATTTCTTGTCGCTTAGTGAGAACTGACAAATCACCATAAGCAATCGCTGCACTTTCTAATTTGGCTGTTGCAGCCCAGTAGCCAAGACCTCCAAGAAAAACACTTAAGGTCACCACACCGAGTAAAATTGGTTTTCGAAAGCTTAGTCTCGCTTTGGGGCTAAAACGATATACGATCTCGGTAGAACTCTGATTAACGGTTGGCAGTTGATTGCTCATTTCTTACCCTTGGGATATCTGTTCTTTCTTCGCCCATCAAACGTTTTAATACTTCATCTTTAGCGCCGTATAACTTGACTCGGCCGTCAGCCAAATACAACAGCCTATCCATTTGTCGTAACGTACTCGGATTGTGGGCAATGACGATAATCGTTGTACTCTGTGCTTTTAAATGGGCAATCAAACGTTGATACGCAGCCTCTCCCTCACCATCGAGGTTGGCATTCGCTTCATCGAAAATCACTATAGAAGGGTCGCCATAAACGGCTCTTGCAAGAGCGATTCTCTGCCTTTCCCCCCCAGATAAACCACGGCCATTTTCACCAATAATGCAATCATAGCCTTTGTTTTTCTTGAGTATTAATTCATGACATCCTGCTAGTTGAGCCGCCTTGATGACTTTAGCGGGGTCTTCTTCTTTAAAGCGCGCGATGTTCTCTCGAATTGTGCCAGGAAATAACTCCACCTCTTGAGCGAGATACCCAAAATGCACGCCGCGATCTTCAGATGCCCATACGGAGACTTCCATTCCATCAAGAGTCACTTTACCCGCTAATGGCTTAACCGTACCTAATAACAGCCGAGCAAACGTCGATTTACCCGTACCAGAAGGGCCAATCACCCCAACAGCAACACCCGGAGGAATCGATAAGCTGATCGATGAGAGCACTGGTTCGGTTGCTCCAGGATGGCGATAGGCTAGTCCGGTAAGCTCATAGTGTCCTTTTGGTTTAGGCAGTGGCATATCTGATTCATCTTGGCGCACGATCGCATCGATTTCTTTCAACCTTTTATAGGCGCCTTTAGCAGACATCGCACTTCGCCACGTGCCTATCGCCTGCTCCATCGGCGATAATGCCCGACTCATTAATATGGAGCTCGCGATCATCGCCCCTGCCGTTATCTCATGTTGGATAACTAACCATGCACCACCTCCCAGTAAAAATATCTGTAATGAGCCACGCACAAACTTAGAAAAGTTAGCCATGTAGATAGACTTACCTGCAACTCGCTCTTCAAGCACATTCACTTCGCTCACGCGCGACTGCCACTTCTCTAAAAATGCATTCATCATCCCCATTGCGAGAATTGAATTGGAGTTTTGCGTGGCTAATTCTGCGTTGTTGATATGAGAAATCGCTCTGACTTCGCTCTCTTGCATTGTTTTACGCGTCATTAGCTCATTAAGTAGACCTAGGCTAAACAATACGATAGATCCAAGTAACGCGATGTGACCTAGTATCGGGTGCAATAAATACACAAATAAAATAAATAGCGGTGTCCAGGGCGCATCCAACAGTGGATAAGGTGCTTGACTGCTCAAAAAGCTTTTGATGTTCTGAATGTCTCTCAGAGTTTGCGAGGTATAACTCTTCCCGGTATGTGATTGATATTGAATCGTGCGCTTGAGCATGAAAGCGGAGAGTTTTGTGTCCATCCAATAACCAAAAGATTTACTCATTTGTGCTCGTGCAATGTCGATGATGGACATGGTTAACAGCGCGACAATTACGATGACAGTGAGCAAGAATAAAGTATCGGTTGAGTAGGAGGATATCACTCGGTTGTACACTTGAAGCATGTACAACGGAATCGAGAGAACCAATAAGTTGATAAAAAGGCTAAAAACGATCAGCAAGCCCGCAAGCGTGCATAGTTTTTGTTTCACTTCTTTGAAAACCGTTTTTTGCACGACTACTTCCGTTTAACGTGAAAATTGTAGGCGCCAGAAATACTAGCGCCTAGCTTAAGGTAACCTCAAATCGCTCTAGAGTGTCCGATTAGTTCACCTCAGCATGGCAGAGCCACGCAAACTAATTCCCATCCAGAGTTATTTTCAGTCGTTTAGATTACGAACAGATCTGCACCATAGGTGTTGATGTCAGTTTCAGTCACGCCAATAAGTTTCACTGTTAGATCAGCCCCATCGGTAAACACTGCATTCCCAACTGCATCGTAGCTAAAGCTTAAATCACCAAAGTCAGTGACAGAGTCGCTAATGATGTGCAAAGAGTCTTCACCAATGGTGAAATCAACAACTTTGGCTTCGCCATGGCCACCAAACTTATCCGTGAACACAAACTTATCGCCATTGCTGCCGCCAACTAAAACGTTGTCACCAGAACCAGCAACAAGAATATCTTCACCGACACCACCATTTAATTTATTGTCGCCCAGCAAACCCAACAGCAAGTCATTACCGGTACCACCGCCGAGGTAGTCGTTTCCTGTACCAGCCCTAAGGATGTCATCTCCAGCACCACCAGTTAGGCGATCATCGCCGTCGCCGCCGATCACATAATCATTACCGCCACCGCCAACAAACGAGTCATTACCACCAAAACCGATAAACAAATCATCGCCGCCATCGAAATCAGCAAATTGGTTATTTACACCTGCATCGCCTAAATACGTGTCATTGTCACTTGCGCTCATTTTTATTCCCTCTTAGCTTATTAATTGAATAGACCTTCTGTTCCACGTCTGACTAGATTCGTCACGACATGAGAAGTCTAATAGTCAACTGAATAGGAATAAGTTTGAATATGGGATGATATTTCAGACTGACATTTTAATAATAAATATAAAATTTAGTACTTTATAGAGTATTTTCTTTTTATTACAGCAAGTTAATACTAGTACTACAGGTTTCTCTTAGCCCAACTTGTAGCTTGCGTACGGTTCTTTACTTCTAACTTTCTAAAAATATTGTATAGATGTGATTTAATAGTATGCTCGCTGATAAATAAAGAATCAGCGATTTCCATATTTGAACCACCTTCTTTCAACATTTTTAAAACCTGAACTTCACGCCGAGTAAGCTCAACCTCAATAGCAGGTTCGATAATGTTATTTGCTTCTCTACCTCGATAATAATTTACTAGCTGATCAAGTAATCTTCGAGACAGCCAGTTATCCCCTTTTATTATTGCTTTTAATCCCTGACAAACCTTGTCCATTGAATCTCCTGGACCAAATATACCTTTTACATGAGGCCAAGAAGCGAGTTCTTCTGTGTCTAAGTCATAACCTAGATTAAGCATTATAGTTCCTAGCACTTTATTACTATCTTTTAAATAAACTAAAGTTTCGGAAGGAATCTCAACTGAAAAATCAACAAGCAAAAAGTAGCGTTCCGGAATGAGTTCATGATAACTAGGGTTTTTAGTATCAATGATCGTTATTTTAGTTTCTGTATTTTTAGAAAGCATTTCCTTAAAGTTTTCACTCTGTAAACTTTGTTGAGTGAGCATTAGGATTTCAGGCTTTTCCATATACTGTTCCATAATGTTTCTCATACTTTCAGTGACTTAACACTGAGGGATCCCCTCATAATTTCCCCAAAGCACAACCATGTTTGAATAGATTTTGAGCAAGCAGGGTTGCAGCCG
>NZ_JAWPON010000220.1:0-792 GCF_033344315.1 Vibrio sp. 2132-1
AGCCGTGTTCTGGCTACCGGTATTCCCTGATAAGTCTTGGTAGTCACGAACTAGTAACGCCACATTGAGCTCTGACGTGCTTGGTACCACCACATCACCAGTCCAAACACTTGGGTCCGCGGTTGCCACTAACGAGGTGATCGTCGTGCCACCTAACTCCGCCGCGGCGGACTGCAGATCTTTATCGAATTCTAGCGTTACCGTCACGCTTTGGCCGATGGCTTGGTGCTCAGGCGTAAACGTCACGTTAGTCAGCGTTGGCAAAGACTGCGCCAGTGTAAAGCTCTGACTTTCACTTACTTCAATGCCGGCTGAGTTCGTCCCCGTCACCATCACGGTATAAGTACCATTGGTTTGGTGACTCATGTCCATTGCGTCACTGATCCAAGTGCCACCGGCTTGTACTGTTGCACTGCCGCTTTTTAGTACCGTCACGCTGCCTTGAGCTTTCACTTCAAGACGCAAGGACTGACCGTCAAAACGTGTCGACGTACCTTCGAATTGTAGCGTGGCGGCTTGCGTTTCATCCACATTACCCACTGGCGTAATAGCTAAGGTTGGCGTGATCGGCATGGAGTAAGCCGTGTTCTGGCTACCGGTATTTCCTGATAAGTCTTGGTAGTCACGAACAAGCAACGCCACATTCAGCTCTGACGTGCTTGGTACCACCACATCACCAGTCCAAACACTTGGGTCCGCGGTTGCCACTAATGAAGTGATCGTCGTACCACCTAACTCTGCTGCGGCGGATTGCAGATCTTTATCGAATTCCAGCGTCACCGTCACGCTTTG
>NZ_JAWPON010000221.1:0-790 GCF_033344315.1 Vibrio sp. 2132-1
TCAGCTTGTTTGCCAACTTGTCTTGCGGGCCAACCACAATAATGAGATCGCCGATTTCAAGCGTGGTGCTCATATCGGGCGCTTTGATGATTTCAGGGCCACGTTTAAAGCCCAACACTTGCACGCCTTCGACCTTGCACAGCGCCAAATCGCTTAACGTTTTACCCATCAAACGCGAGCCAACAACAAACTCTGACATCGCACATCCGCTGCCCAATGGATGAAATTCGAGTACGCGTTTATCCAGCATTTTGCGCGCCACACGAATGCCCATATCGCGCTCTGGCATGATGATGTGGTCTGCGCCAATTTTTTGCAGAACGCGAGCTTGGAATCGGTCGTTAGCTTTTACCCATACCGATTTTACACCCGCCTCTTTTGCTATCAGAGTAGCAAGAATACTGGCATTCACGTCTGCACCAATGGCAATCATCACCATGTCGTAATCATCGAGCTTGAGCTCTGCGACCGTTTCTTCATGAGTACAATTTGCCACAATGGCCTGACTCACAAAACCTGCAGCTTCTTTCACTCGATCTTCATTGATGTCGACCGCTAAGACTTGTGACCCAGAATCTTGTAATTCTTTACATACCGCCAAACCAAATCGGCCAAGACCAATAACGGCGAATTGCTTATCACCTGTTTTCATTCGTGCCTCATTTATGCATTCATTAGCAAGCGCGAAAGTCTGCGCCTATTCCTGCCCTTCTGCAAATATGAGGACAGAAATTTGACAAAACATTTACGCAGTTATTTGCATTTTGAGTGTTAAGCGTATGACACGATT
>NZ_JAWPON010000222.1:0-788 GCF_033344315.1 Vibrio sp. 2132-1
GTTTACTTTATCGCTTAGCTGTTCGTATTTTTCGCTCAACGCAATTTGCTGTGCTTGCAGATGAGTTGGGTTCTTAGCAAGATCAGAGGCATGAAGTTGGCCCATCTCCTCCATAAAGCCGCTAGTTAGCTGGCTGAAGATCGCGTCTTTACCGATAATAAAGCTCGCAAAATTCTCTTTCACGAATGCTTGTTCATTCGGGTTTAAGTTTTCTAAACCCAGACGTGCTTGGTTAGCAGAGGTTACATCATCAAACGTTGCGTTAGCTGGGTTCGTGCCTGGCTTCAGATAGGCGGCATCATTTTTAAAGTCATTGGCATTTTGAGTAAATGCGTTTTCAATCAACTTTTGAGAAAAGCTTCTGACTTCGAATGTTGACTGCACTGGCTTATGGTCGCTGACATTCTCAAAACCCTCTGTTATAACACTGGTTTGGTGGTTCTGTAAGTTGCCCGTTTTGTTGGTTAAACCAGTATTATCCAGCTCACCGAAGTCAGGGCGATCTCGGCCTTCTTTCTGCTTAATATTGCCAGTGTGCTTATCTAACTGCATGTAAGTATGGCTATCGAGTGGTTTGAACTTAAAGCCATGTTTCGCTAAGTGCGTATCATCGTGGGCAATTGGGTCGTACAGCACATCAGAGCCTTCAGCAACGCGCTTCTCACGTTCATTGAGATCGCCAGTGATCAGAACTTCCTCATTTGGATTAATGCCTTCCATCAACTTGTTGCCTTCGAACTCACGTTTGACTTCTTTGTTGGAATCCAAGTGTGCAGAAATGACGTTTA
>NZ_JAWPON010000223.1:0-787 GCF_033344315.1 Vibrio sp. 2132-1
AAGTTGATTATTTAACTGTTCTTGATAGTTCTTCAAATTTTGCATAATAAATCCTTAATAAACTTACCCCAAAAACTTCGTTTATTGTAGATTTATTAAGTGACACGCGGGGTGTTTAACGAGTCTGTTTTTAAATTATAACTGATGATGATTAAAGTCAATTAAATTCTATAAAAAGTGAAGGTTTATTATTTTAATTATTTAATCATCACAATAGAGTTCTTCGTAATCGATAAGATGCATGTTTCTATCAATCCGTTTTAAATCTTCAAAAGCAAAAAATTTCTTAGCTAATCGAATGGCGTAATAAGGTTCGGTCGTATTTGAAAGTATTACCTCTCGACTATGAGGAACATGGACAAACTCAATACTGCCAAACCTAGTCTTATAAAAACCTGATTCCCCTGTTGTACCCAGAATTAAAATCATCGGGATCTGAGAGATAACACTCCATCTTGAAAGGGCATCTTCGAAAGATATATAACACAGTTCGCCTTCTCGCAGTGACAAAGCTAGTTTGTCAAAGAAATCAGGCGGCAATGTCGAACGCAAGTAAACAAATCGCTCAAAATCAATACTGACGATGTAGTCGTTTTTTGCAATGATCTGCTCAATATCATCACTTCTAAAGATTGAGCAGATCTCATCACGTCTATAGATAAACTTTTCTTTACGCCGATACTGCATTTCGAAAATCATTTTCATAGATTAAAAGGTAGAATTGCTTAAAACCGAACAGAATGATTACATAATAGCTTGTTTTATATCAAGTGAAGTTTCATAATAA
>NZ_JAWPON010000224.1:0-786 GCF_033344315.1 Vibrio sp. 2132-1
AAACAAATCGGGCCAAACGCGGTGAGAGCGACATTACCATTCCATAAATCACCATGTAGAAGAGACGGTTCTGGCGTATGGTTCGCAAGAAGCTGTTTTACAACGTCAATAAAGTCGTCGATATCAACTAGCGTCACGCCTTTCTCTTTTAATAACTGCAGTTGCCAACCAATACGTTGCTCAGCGAAGAATATGCACCATTTTTTGTGCCATTGATTCGGCTGCAGGGTGGAACCGAGATAATTGTCGGTATCGAAACCAAACTCTTTCTGTTCTCCCCATTGATGCAGTTGAGCTAATTGCTGACCAAATTTGAAGCTGTTTTCAGGGGCATCTAGGGGTTTGGTAGGAAGGTAGTTCAAAATAATGAAAGCGTTGTTTTTGGTCTTACCGACCAATACCACTTCAGGGACAAATATTGTCGAAGTTTCGCGTAACAAGTGCAGGCTCTCGGCCTCAACTTCAAACTTGTGCAAGAATTCTCGGTCGTTGATTTTGACAAAATAGCGTTGCTCACCGTCGTTTATCATATAGCTTTCGCTAATGTCTCCGCCGGATAGTCGAACTTTTTCGGTGATCTGATATTCAAACAGCAAAGTATCAGAAAGTTGTTGCGATATTGCTTGCCACATACAAAACCTCGCGAATCTATTTGACCACCAATAGTTTAGGATAAACGACAAGAGATTGGCGCGGAGTTGAGCATACTTCGGCAAGAAAACTTTGATTAAAAACACCTATTTTTTATAAGTGTGAATCAAATCTCCTATAAGCCTATGATTTGTC
>NZ_JAWPON010000225.1:0-786 GCF_033344315.1 Vibrio sp. 2132-1
CTTCAATCAGAACCTGAGCACGGCGAATATCTAATTGAGAAATTACATCTTGCAAAGCCATCATGATATCTGGCGGCGCAGTCAGAACAAGTGAGTTGGTTGCTTCATGAGCCGCAATCACGACTTCACCGCGTTGTGCACTGGATGCACCTTTTTGACCCGCTTGTTTTTCGGCTTGCAGGTTGTCAGAGACACCTTTCAGTACATCAACTAGGTCTTCTGCTTTGGCATACTTAAGGTAAACCACTCGGTTGTTACCTTTCGTTGCCATTTCTACGTCAAGTTGACGAATCAAACGTTTCAGGCGTGCACGTACTTTCGGATCGCCAGAAATCAGAATCGAGTTCGTACGCTCATCCGCGACGATTTTTGGCTCAAGAAACTCAGGCGTACTCTTTTGGTTGGTCGTTTTGTTCAGGGCTTCTACGATACGAACCATTTCAGCAGCCGAGGCATTGCGAAGCTCTACTAGCTCGATCTCTTTGTCACCAGCTTGGTCAACGCGTTTGATGATTTCTGCTAGACGGTTTACTACCGCTGCACGACCGGTGATCAGGATGATGTTAGCTGGATCGTAATGAACCACATTACCCGCACCGGCATTATCAATCAGCTGGCGCAATAGCGGTGACAATTCACGAACAGAGACATTTCGCACAGCAACCACGCGAGTGATGACGCTATCGCCTTTTGCGCTGCCATCACCCATAACAGGGATTGCAGAGGTCTTAGAGTCTTTTGCTTTGATGACTTTGAGTACGCCGTTGTCCATTTCTACGACTGCAT
>NZ_JAWPON010000226.1:0-785 GCF_033344315.1 Vibrio sp. 2132-1
TCTAACTCAGATTTTAATTTGAAATCTAAAAAAGCCATCGTACTGATGGCTTTTTGCTTTCTAGAATATGATGATGCGATTGGCATCAAACGGGCTAACTACTGTGAGCAAGCCAAAGTCGGTGTAAGTCGCTATAGCCTGTATTCTTAACTTGCACGCCCCGAACTTGTTGAGTTTTTGTCACTTCTTCGTAGCCAATGAACAAAGGCAAATAGACATATTGCGCGCGCAGCGCTTCTTCAATACCCAGCAAATGAGAAATCGGTTGTTCATAGGCAATGGCTTCTTGAAGCTGCTCGCGGTGACGCTCCATCTGGTTTTGTTCGAAACTAAAACGTAAGCCAGTCGCCACCGATAGCCATTCAAATACCCCATATTCAAATGGCGCTTCCATGACCTCTTCAATGAACAATAAATCCGCCAAGTGTGAAACTGACTCGGGAAAACTAATGTCTTCCACTTTGATGACCTCTAACTCTAGCCCCGTGCTACGAATCACCTCATGCAACCATTCAGAATGTCGCATCAGGTTCGGGATAGTCCATATCGGTTCAGCAAGCACGACTTTGCCTTGTAGCGTTGGCGCTGTCTCAGCGCTACAACCTGGCTCAAGAGGCGATAACTGAATACTGTCGACGGCACTTTGTGGCTCATGGTGCCGCTTTTGCTGATTAATATAGTTGGCAAGCTGGCGCCACTCTTGTTTCGTCAGTTGCGAATCTCGCCTCTCACGATAAGTGAGATAGGAAAGTGCGCTGATTTTTTCAATCTCAACATGATCCGAG
>NZ_JAWPON010000227.1:0-785 GCF_033344315.1 Vibrio sp. 2132-1
CCACAGAGATTCAAGATCTTGCAGAGCGACTACACCGTTCTAAAGGTCGAGCATTGAAAGCAGAAATCGAGACGTTTTGGCACACCTGTATGTCCGAGCTCAATTGCGAATCCAAACTTAATGAACTAGCTATAGATTTGTCTGCAGAGCGTTTTAATTTGTTAGCGAACTACCATCAACTCGATGGCCTTTGGCAGCAAAGCGTTGGCAATTTGTTGTTTGATGAGCAGCAACCGCTCGCCTCTCGTGTCGCACGATTAAAATCCGAAGCGAGAAAGATTTGGGGAGAGCTCGCTGAGGTTATTTTCGCCGATGAGTTCGCACTTTACGACTTCAGCTTACAAGCCGAGCAACTTGATGCCGTATCGGCTCAAGATTACGTGAAAGCATTCGAGGATTTAATCACCGAATGGCAGGGGAACGAAAACGCCTTGGGGTTAGACAGCAACCAAACAAAATATGAACGAGCGGTGGCTCTGATCCCTGCAAGTATGAATGGGATCGAGAGACAAACCTTGATTCAAGAGTTGCAGAAAAACTATCTGTCTGAACAAGAAAGCAACCAAATCCGCACTCGTGAACAACAAATAGCAAAACAAAAGCAGCAAGTTCGCAGTTATCAAACCGAGCTAAAACAGCTCGAATCCAGATTGGCAACGCAAAGAGCCACCAGCCACGCGAGTTGGTCTGAATCTGACTGGCAGCGTTACTATCAACAAGAGATAGCGAATTTTCGTCGCGAGTTCTTTGCTTCATAAGGTGCGCATACAAAAAAGGCACGTAGC
>NZ_JAWPON010000228.1:0-785 GCF_033344315.1 Vibrio sp. 2132-1
AGACAGCTTGCCTCCGGTGACACAGGGCTCGGTCATCGGTCTGATCGATAGCCTTGCAAATGCGTTCGGTACGACATCGCAACAAGCTCAGTTATGGCTGGTGGTGTTCTTATCCATCCTGCTCGATTTCTTTGCGGCGTTTTTTGTTGGCTTGATTGGTGAAGAACAACGTTTCCGTCATTATTACCGTCGCTACGCAGGCATGACCGTGGCATCAATTCGCGATATTGACCCAGAACCAGCGGGTTATCTTCCACACATTAAGGATGAAGATGAACCCGCCATTGAGCCAAAAATTGAAGAACCGGAAGAGCCAAAAACACTGCTAGAACAGGTGAGCGATGCCCTTAAAACTCATCAAATCACGTGTACGAAAAAAGCGGTAGCGAAGCAATTTAGACTTTCTGCGGAAGAGGTAGACAAAGTCTTCGAAGAGCTTGCAGAGCTTGGGCTGGTGGGTAAAAAAGCCAACCACCATTACCATTGGATAGGTCAAGCCGAAGCCGCTTAATGGTCTAGACTCAGTAAACCATTAAAGAGCGTCGAAGGACGCTCTTTTTTTATTTTCAGCCCTAAAGCACCTATTTCAGTAGGTGATAATTTACTTGGTTTCATCGTCTTAATGGAAGGGGTACAATCCATCTGAGATTGTTATCAATAGTAATTGTCTGGATGAACAAGCAAGCTGGCTTAGTCTTTGAGTTGCTCATTTGTCCGGATTAGCATCCCTCCTAGCATAGAGAAAAACGCATGAAAATCAGCCCTTATCCGACTGGTCGCTTCAA
>NZ_JAWPON010000229.1:0-783 GCF_033344315.1 Vibrio sp. 2132-1
TCAGACACAGTGTCACAAAATCAAATCAGAATTAGGTGCTTATATATACTTCCATATAAAGACAGTAAGTACTTGCAGACGGTGTGTCAGAACTGCTTCTCCAGGGACTACATCATTAAAATTGCGGCAGAGTTTTTGATGATCTTTAATCTAGATTTTCAGAGCGCTTAGAGGCAGGAGCTACTACGGACTTAGTTTTACAGCATCGCTTACAAGTCAACTTAAGTTACGGTGTAATGTTTAGTGAGAGGCTTTTGATGTTTTAGGGGGATATGTTCGAACAGCTGAGCTCTTAGAGATGGGGATTTGGATGTTTTCATTTAGATATCGGCAGGTAAGCCGATGTTTAGTGTGTTCGATAAGCTAGACTAAAAGTAGTACCATTCAAAATAGGAGAACGTAATGAGTTATGGACATATTTTGGTCGCGGTAGACCTTACTGATTCCAGCAAAAAAGTCATCGATAAAGCAGTTTCTTTAGCGAAAGATGAAAAAAGTAAGCTTTCCTTAGTCTATGTAGATGTCGATAAGATTATTCTGGAGTTGAAAGAAGAACGAAAGTTGCAGAATGCATTACAAAAGCTTGCTGACGAGTGTGATTACGAAGTCCATGACAGTATGGTTGTAATTGGTGATCTTCACATCAAGCTCTCCTGAATTGCGAAGGAAGTAGTGATAGATCTCGTTGTATGTGGCCATCATCATAGCTTGTTGAGTCGTTTCTTTTCTTCTGTCCCCCAGCTTGCGAACGCCATAGAAGCTGATTTGCTAGTCGTGTACTTA
>NZ_JAWPON010000022.1:0-74847 GCF_033344315.1 Vibrio sp. 2132-1
ACCATTTGATCACATGACAAGATGTGCATCTACCTTAAATTTATGATTTTTATCAAAATCATTAGGGGATTCCTCAGCACAAGATGCTTGCCTTTACATTTACTGTCCTGCTTCAGATGAAGAAAAGATTTCTTTAGTGTTGGAAAGGCACCCAGAAATCAATGCGCAGATCAACAACTATGCAATTCGTGACTTTAAAAATAAGACACTTTGTCATTTTAGAAGCTCACACCTAGACGGTGAGCAGCAAGCTTATTTAGTTGCAGCGACAGAGCTTGGCGCTTGGGTAGAGCCATTGGTCAGCTATTTTGATCGTCGGCTTGGTTACACCGAGACAGAACTACTCCACAGTGGCTATTTCTTGCATCAAAAGGCGTTCTCGATTCTATCTAACCGTAAGAACAGTTGGCAAAAGCGCGCTATAGACCTTCTTTTCGTCTTTATGCTGGCATGGGTTGCTATCCCTGTCGGTTTGATTACAGCCATTCTAATTAAACTGGAGTCACCGGGTCCGGTTTTCTTTAAGCAACGCCGAACTGGCCAATACAATGAAGAGTTCGATGTTATTAAATTCCGCTCAATGCGAAATGATGCAGAGAAAGATGGTGCGAAATGGGCCACAAAGAATGACGCTCGTGTTACTCGTGTAGGAAAGTTTATCCGCAAGACTCGTATTGATGAACTTCCACAGCTTATCAATGTCTGGAGAAACGAGATGTCTATGGTAGGTCCTCGCCCAGAGCGTGAAGTGTTTATCGCAGAGTTGGAAAAAGAAATTCCTTACTATCGTTTTCGTCACGCAGTTAAACCAGGAGTGACGGGCTTAGCTCAAGTAAAATATCCATATGGAGCTTCTGTTGAAGATGCGGTATGGAAGCATAAATACGATATTTACTACATCAAACATCAGAACTGGAAAATGGAAGTTAAGATATTACTTCTTACAGTAAAAACTGTTCTATTTGGGATGGGACGATAGAAATGGAATCAAAATTCTCTGTTTTATGTTCTTTGTATCGAAAAGAACAACCAAATTATCTAGAACAATGTTTTGAAAGTTTGGAGTGGCAAACTTTAGCGGCGAGTGAGATCGTTGTTGTCCACGATGGCCCTCTAACGGAGGGATTATACGCTGTTTTGGAAAAGTGGGAACGTAGGCTACCACTTAAACAAGTTGTTCTTAAAAATAATGTCGGCTTAGGAGAAGCGCTTAATAAAGGTCTGGATGCATGTAGTCATAACCTAGTTGCTCGCGTAGATACTGATGATATTAATCATATGGACAGGTTTGATAAACAAGTGCGGTACATGGACAATAATCCAGATGTAGTAGCTGCAAGCTCTGATGTTAATGAATTCGACACAGACCCTGAAGAACCTAGCAGAGTTAAGAAAGTTCCATGCTCTAAGACTGTATTCACGTACAGCCTAAAACGGAATCCATTAAATCATATGGCTACTATCTTTAGAAAGGATGCAGTAATGAATGTTGGAAGCTACCAACATCACTTATACATGGAAGACTACTATCTATGGCTACGCTTGCAAGCTAAAGGCTATAAAATAAGTAATATTTCAGAAACCCTTGTTAGTGCGAGAGTTGGAAATGGAATGCTAGAGAGGCGTCGAGGCTTGCCCTATGCATTAAGTGAACTAAAAATGATGCGCAAAATGTATAAACTGAACTTATCTAAATCGCCAAAAACTGCGATATACTTTGGTTTAAGAGCTATTTCTCGACTACTCCCCATGACTATGCTTAGCCTTATCTACCATAAAGTCGTGAGATGAATTTTTGAAATATCAGGAGCTCCTGCAATTTAACGGCAAAAAATATGTAAATTAAACCGAAGGAATTGTCACCGATGAGCTCCATATGATTCATGCACTTCGATAATCGTTAATCTTTTTGGTAACATTCTCTCACACCTTCAATGCTTCCTAATAAGAATACTATCCACTACGAATCTGTAGAACTGAATTCGTTCAGACACTTAATTCATTTCAACAACAGAATCACGTTTGACCAGTGAAGTTATATATAATCGGTTAATGAACCAGTGAAAGCTTATTATGCCTCACTGATTTCTACGTTCCATGGTATGAGATCCGACACATCATGTGTCGAACTTCGTTTTGGTAACTCGGTAAACAGGCGTTGGAAGTAATAATAAGGGTTTATGTCATTAGCAGACACGTCATTACGAGACTATATAGGTTTACACTCGCGTTTACACCACCTATCGAAGTTGAGAACAACCAGAAGGTATGGTCTTATATACTAAGACTCACCTATGGTGTGCTTTTGGAGGTTATCAATAAGTGTCCGCAAATCTACACCTTCAATATGATATTTCGTAGTCATAACCTATTAGTTCCACTTATCCACACAGGAACTATCTATATCTCACTATCGCTATCAGCAAGAATGGTTGCGCCTTGTTCAACTATTTTACAACTCCGGTCTATCGTCAGGTCAATTCTGTCTTGAGCACAATCCTTACCGAAGGTTTTTGAAAAAAACTGGCATAAAATTAGATAGTTAGCTAGAATTTCTGAAAAATCTAACCCATTAGTTGGTTCTGAATTTATCACTATCGAAGTGCCAATAAATCAACACCCTGAACCTCAACCTACATCAGTCCTGCCTGTAGATATTAAATAAACATCATCATTGCGAATTGATGCTGGGGCATATCGACTTGAATTCCCGATCGAAGTATCGCCATAGTGGTTGGTACACTTGTTCAAGGAATTAGTTGCATGAAAATGTTTGTAGACATCTCACAAACCTACCTCCGTAAAGCCTCTGCTAACTTAGAAAAGGGATTAACGGATTAAGCGTGTTAACTATCCAGTCTCTGATTGGACAACTTAGCTTCGCTCGACGTAAACGCTACGGTGCTAGCAGTGAAACTATGCCCCTCAGGACTAGAGTTCAATGAAGCGGAAGCTTATGCTGAAACGTGTTATCGATGATAGCCGATTAAATCTTGATAATAATCGCGCAGAACGTTCAGCGTGTCCGTTCACAGTTGGACGGAACAACAGGCTCTTTTGCAATACTCATAACGGTGCTCGAGCTAGTACCGTATTGTACAGTTTGATTGAAACGGCAAAAGCAAACGACTGTGAACCGTATGAATATCTGGAATACGTACTCCGAGAAATCTCTAAGTTGACATGCGATGATGATCATCACCATCTTCTTCCTTGGAATATGCTAAAAGCCGAATAACTTCCCTTTGTTGCAAAATGCTGCTTGAATATCAGATACCACATTAGTTGGTGGTATCTATGTTGATGCTTGAAAGTCAATGAGTCGATTTAAAGACGCTTATGGTCATCAAAATGAAATCCGTCAACTATTCTGCTTACATTGGGCTAGATGTACACAGGGACATTATTGCCGATGTGACTGCAAACTCCGGACTGCAAAGGAAAGTTCGATTCTATGGGAATATTTCTTCAGCAAAAGATTCTGTCATTCGGCTAATGAAGAAACTCATCAAGATCCATGGCTCAATTCTTGCGCGTCACGAAGCAGGGCTTACTGGTTATGACCTATATCGATTGCTGCTCAACATGAATATAGATTGTACTGTTGTGACCTCCTCTAGAATTTCTAAGATATCGACCAACGAGATCAAAAACGATGATCGAGATACTATTGTTCTCGCTCGACTATTAAGAACTGGTGGGTTGGAATGTCGAGTTAGCTTAGTCACTGAGTGTAAGGCGCGCAATACTGCTGAGTCATGGGCGCTTACCTTTTTTGTTTTCAGTCATTCTATAATGATTAAATTACAGAGTATTAAGCTATCTTGAATCTGAAACTATTGATATCCTACTATTAGAAATAAAACTCGGGGCATTAGAATGAAAATAGCGGTTGCCGGTACAGGTTATGTTGGGCTTTCTAACGCTATGCTGTTAGCTCAAAACCATGAAGTGGTTGCACTAGATATCGTTCCTGAAAAGGTTGAATTGCTAAACAAAAAACAATCTCCAATTGTTGATACTGAGATTGAACATTTCCTTGAAAACAGGGAACTAAACTTCATAGCAACAACCGATAAGCAGAAAGCTTATCAAAGTGCAGAATACGTTGTGATCGCAACGCCAACGGATTATGACTCAGTTACGCATTACTTCAATACTTCTTCTGTTGAAGCGGTGATTAAAGATGTTATGTCTATCAATCCTGATGCGGTAATGGTAATCAAGTCTACCGTGCCAGTGGGTTATACTGCGCGTATTAAAGAAGAGTTAGGTTGTGAGAACGTTATTTTTTCTCCAGAGTTCCTGCGTGAAGGTAAAGCGCTTTACGATAACTTGCATCCATCTCGTATTATCGTAGGTGAGCGTAGCGAACGTGCTGAAATGTTTGCAGGTCTGCTAGTTGAAGGTGCAGTAAAAGAAGACATTCAAGTACTCTTTACTGATTCCACAGAGGCGGAAGCAGTTAAGCTGTTCTCTAACACTTATCTTGCAATGCGTGTCGCATACTTCAATGAGCTAGATTCTTATGCAGAAGCGCATGGCTTGGATGCTCGTCAGATCATTGAAGGTGTTGGCTTAGATCCTCGTATCGGTAATCATTATAACAACCCATCATTTGGTTACGGTGGTTACTGTCTTCCTAAAGATACTAAGCAATTACTTGCGAACTACCAAGAAGTGCCAAATAACATCATTGGTGCGATTGTGGATGCAAACCGTACTCGTAAAGACTTCATAGCGGAATCAATCCTCAAGCGTGAACCAAAGGTTGTGGGTATCTACCGCCTTATCATGAAGGCGGGTTCTGATAACTTTCGTGCATCTTCTATTCAAGGCATCATGAAGCGCATCAAAGCGAAAGGTATTGAGGTCTTAGTTTACGAGCCTGTACTCAAAGAGGAAGACTTCTTCAATTCTCGAGTGATTAAAGACTTGGGTGAATTCAAACAAAGAGCGGATGTGATTGTTTCTAATCGTATGGTGGAAGAGTTAACCGACGTAGCGGATAAAGTTTACACGCGCGACTTGTTTGGTAGTGATTAAATTTTTTAGTATAACGATATTATATGCCTCTCACGCATGAGGGCTATTTTTACAGTTGGTGAAATTAAGATGATTAAAAAATGTCTATTCCCCGCAGCAGGCTACGGTACTCGTTTCCTACCTGCAACAAAATCTATGCCAAAGGAAATGATGCCGGTAGTTAACAAGCCATTGATTGAATATGGTGTTGAAGAAGCGATTGAAGCTGGCATGGATGGCATGTGCATTGTCACTGGTCGTGGCAAACACTCTTTGATGGATCACTTCGATAAAAACTATGAGTTGGAACATCAAATTTCAGGAACAAGCAAAGAAGCACTGTTGGACGATATCCGTTCTTTGATTGATTCAGCGAGTTACACATATATCCGTCAACGTGAGATGAAAGGTCTTGGTCATGCTATCTTGACTGGTCGTGAGTTGGTGGGTGATGAACCATTTGCTGTTGTACTAGCAGATGACCTCTGTGTGAATGAAGAGCAGGGCGTATTAGCGCAAATGGTTGAGCTGTACAAGCAGTTCCGTTGCTCTATTGTTGCGGTTCAAGAAGTTCCAGAAACTGAAACTCATAAATACGGTGTAATTGCCGGTGAGATGATCAAAGATGACATCTTCCGAATTGATAACATGGTAGAGAAGCCAGAACCAGGCACAGCACCAAGTAACTTAGCAATTATTGGTCGCTATATCTTAACGCCAGATATTTTTGATCTTATCGAAAATACAGAACCAGGCAAAGGTGGAGAAATCCAAATCACTGACGCATTGATGCAACAAGCGCAATCTGGCTGTGTTATTGCTTACAAATTTAAAGGTCAGCGTTTTGACTGCGGCAGTGTAGGAGGTTACATCGAGGCGACAAACTACTGCTACGAGAACCTATACAAAAAAGCGTCTAGTGCTGAGCTTGCTAAAACACCAACCGTAAAGGTTGCTGAACCAGCATAGTTGTTCAGGCTCGTTACCAATGTGCTTTAACATAGCTTTCTGACGTACAAAGCTTAGTTAAAGCACGTTGATATTCAAATTCTTATGCTGTTTTAACTGATTAACAATAAGTAAGAACTAGGTTATATCGTTATAATGTCGGCTGATATTAGTTTAATAAACCACCTCAACTCCCTCTGCTTCCAACTTCTCCCCTAACTCTTTTTTTGCTTCTTTCTCTCCATGTATCAAATGCACGGCTTTTGGTTGTGCTGGAATCCCAGTAACAAACTTCAATAAATCGCTTTGGTCTGCATGTGCAGAATATCCAGAGATGGTATGGATCTGTGCGTTGGCTTCGATTGGTTGGTTATCGATATCCATCGCGTGGCTGCCTGATTGGATTTCTCGACCTAATGTCCCTTGTGCTTGATAGCCCGCAAACAACACATCATTTCTTTCGTCTGGCAAGAGTGCTTTTAAGTAATTGACGATCCTTCCTCCTTCGCACATACCGGATGCCGCGACGACAATCGCAGGCTCATCGGTGGAGGCTAGTCGATTCACTAATGCTTGATGTTCTCTATGGCTTTTCACAGTAATGCATTGTTCAAAGGCGAGGGGATGACGATGATTGTTGAGCTTTTGCTTTGCTTCTTTTCCCCACAGTTTTTTGAAACGGCGGTAGGTCTTCGTGACTCCTTTCGCAAGCGGTGAGTCTAGGATGATTGGCAAAGAAGACGACAAGTTGCGTTGATGAATCAGTTGCTCAATATCGAATAACAGCTGCTGCGTACGTCCTACGCTGAAAGCTGGGAGCAGAATTACGCCACCGTCTTGCAGTGCGTGATCGATAATGGCATTCAAGCGCTCAATTCGAGTGGCAATGTCTTCATGCTCTTTGTTGCCGTATATGGTCTCGATGAATAAATAGTCGGCACGTTTTGGCGGTGTCGGATCGGGTAAGAGCTGGGTATTGGACGGACCTAGATCGCTGGAAAACACGATGATTTCATTATTCAGGAGTTTGAATTCCACGTAATCAGAACCAAGAATGTGTCCTGCAGGTTGAAAGCGTAGGTAACATTGTTTACCAAGCGTAGCCATTGTTGGTAGTCATAGGGTCTTAGCTGTTTTTTAATGACATTGAGGACTTGTTGACGCTGATGGAAGTTCAAACCCAGTTGCAGCTTTAATCCACCTTCTAGCATTAGCGGTACCAGTTCGGCTGTTGCTTTGGTGCAGTAAATGGGCCTTTAAATCCAGCAGCCAGTAACCAAGGTAGGCGTCCGGTATGGTCGATATGAGCATGAGTCAGGACTAATTATTCGATGTGTTTAACTGGGAACTCAATATCCAGTGATGTCTTGCGATTGCAAAAATGGATGTCTTTGCCTTGAAAGAGTCCACAGTCGATCAGATGCTGCCATGTTGTCAACGCCAGTTTAAATTCATGACAAGAGCCTGTGACGGTATGTTTCCCACCATGGTGAATCACACTGGCGATGTCTGATATGGGTGTTGTCATGTCGATTGCTCCTCCTTGAACAAGTATCAGTAACTATAAATCCTGTGGGCAGAGTAAGTGAATAGAGTTCGTTGGTTGGATGAAATTGAGGGGGGGAATAATCGGAAGTGCGATTAGGTTCTTTGTTTTGATGTAAGGCGTTTTTCGTTACTTAACTTTGGGTTTGACACATGCGGTTAGTAGATTCCTGATGTCGCTTAGGCTCCTCGGAATGACGGGACTCTTATAGATTATTTCTGTTGTTTTGCTGGTTTGATTTGGGTGTGTGCGGAGAGTAGATTCCTGATGTCGCTTAGACTCCTCGGAATGACAAAACTCATTAGATCGTAAGCAAACAAAAAGGGATGCATGAAGCATCCCTTTGTTATTTTTACTGAGAGTAAAAACGAGATTACGCTTTTGCTTTAGCCGCTGCTTTAGCGATTGCTGCGAAACTTTTCGCGTCTAGAGAAGCACCGCCAACGAGAGCGCCGTCGATGTCTGGTTGTGAGAAGTAAGCTTCAGCGTTTTCTGGCTTAACAGAACCACCGTATTGGATGATTACTTGTGCTGCAACTGCTTCGTCTTTCGCTGCGATTAGTGCGCGGATAGAAGCGTGGATGCGTTGTGCATCTTCAGCTGTTGCTGCTTTACCAGTACCGATAGCCCAGATTGGTTCGTAAGCGATGATTGCGCCGTTTAGAGCTTCAACACCGTAAGTGTCGATAACTGCGTTGATTTGACGTGCGCATACAGCTTCAGTTTCGCCAGCTTCGTTTTGAGCTTCAGATTCACCGATACAGAAAACAGGAGTTAGACCGTTTTCTTTTAGGAAGTTGAATTTCTTAGCGATGAACTCGTCAGATTCGTTGTGGTATTCACGACGCTCTGAGTGACCGATGATGATGTGAGAAGCACCGAAGTCTTTCAGCATTTCTGGAGACATGTCGCCAGTGAAAGCACCGCTGTTATTTAGGTCAGTGTTTTGAGCACCTAGGATGATCTTGTTACCGCCTTCAACAATTAGACGCTCAGCCAGATCTAGGTAAAGTGCAGGTGGAGCTACTGCTACGTCAACACCTTCAACGCCTTCAAGCTCAGCGTTAAGACCAGTTAGCAGCTCAGTTACCATTGCTTTGCTGCCGTTTAGTTTCCAGTTACCCATCACTACAGGACGACGCATAGGAATATCTCCCTTATTTTTAATGTAAATAGTCTATTAATGTAAAAAATCTACGTAGGAATATAACAGAATAATGTGAACAGATCATGATTGGCGTCATGTCTTGTCCGGCTTTCTTCACTGATTCGACCAAGCATCGATCCTGTTATTTTTGTTAAAAGCAATCGATTGGTGATCGCGTAGACAGAATGATAGTTCATTCCTCGGAAATTGCTGGCTAGATTGGTATTACTACGCACTGAATTTATTATGTTGTAGAAAGGAATCAAAATGCCAAACTTAGTTTTAGAGTATTCGAACTCAGTGGAAGAGCGAGTCAATGTACAAGGTTTGCTGGAAGACTTACATAAAGCTGCGTTAGATAGTGGCCTTTTTGAACTCGCGTCTGTGAAATCTAGAACGCTCCGGTGCCACAATTGGTTAATAGGGGAGGAGGGAGATAGCCTCGACTTTATCCATATCAACTTTGATTTGTTATCTGGCCGCTCCCAAGAACAAAAGCGAGAACTGTCACGAGCCTTGATGGCGACACTTCAAGAGCAAGCCAGTCACGTACACAGTTTAACGGTCAATATCCGAGACATGGATATAGATAGCTTCCAAAAGGTAGTGAACTAGGTTGCGCTGAATTGCCCGAGAATAGCGAGGGGTTATTGTTACGAATTCTCAGCCTGGCTCTGCTTGTTATAAGGACGTTGTGGGTACCCAAGTTATCGGTGTCCTTTCCAAACTATATCGACTCGGCTAATCTATAACCTTTCTACTTTGGGGTAAATTTGATGTCGACTAAAGAGTTACTGTTTTCTTTTCAAGGACGTATAGACCGTAAAACCTACTGGATTTGGAACGTAATTTACTATGTGTCCATTCTAGGCTTTGGTGCCGGTATCAGCCAACTGCTTCCTACTCTCACTTATGTGCTTCTTCCTATTTTCTTGGTGGTTCTGTTGATCCCTGATTTGACGATCACCGCCAAGCGTTGGCACGACCGCAACAAATCGATCTATTGGCTAGCACTGAATATTCCGTTGATTATAGGACGAATTGCCACGCCAATGACTAACCCTGCCGCGCAAGAGCCGTCTACCCCACAGATGTTCGTCGCTTCCATTTCTCTGATTTGTGGTTTATGGATTCTAATTGAATGTGGTTTCTTAAAGGGGACATCAGGACCAAACCAATATGGCCCTGAGCCGGAGTAAGTATAGCTCTATGTTCTTTGAATAAGGCTCTAGGATTCTAGAGTCTTATTCCTGCCTTTTAGTAAAAATCATCCCTATCTTTAAACGCGTTTAAGCTAACCACATCCGCTTTTTGTGTCGGTGCCGCTTCCCCTTCTAGCGCTGCTTTGAACTTTACGACCTGTTTTCGCAACTCGTTCATCAATACCACATTGGTGTGATGAGGGTTTTTACACGTGCTGATGACTCTATCAATGTGGCTTTGTTGAGCCCGCAATCTTTCTTTCATATCTTCTGATGCGCTTTCGATCATCTCTTTCGCCATCTCATGACGAAATTGCTCAAAAGCTTCTGGGTCTCGCTCTGCCATTCGAACCATTTCATCGAATGGAGGAAGCGTTTGGGATGGGATATGACGTAGATTAGACATTGATGCTCTCCAAATCCTTATGGAAATTGCCTTTAGTTACTAAAAGCCTATACCACTAGAAAGAGGAGAGAGGATGAATTCTTCAGCCGTCTCACTTATAAGAGAAGCTTTCAAGCCTGAGATTGAATAAGTGCGGCATGTCGATGTTTGGTTGTGGTGGTTACTGCAGTTGTTGGATGAGGTAAACGCAGCGTCTTTGGCCGCTAATGATGTGCTCGGTACGCTCTACTTTGGTGTCATGTCCAAGTAAAGACTGAAAGACACTTAATTCTGATTGGCACAAGCTTGGGCAGCGAGTTGCGGCTTTACAAATCGGACAGTGATTTTCGATCAAGATAAATCCGTTCTCATCTTTCTCGAGCTCTGCCATATAGCCTTCTTGCTCTCTTAATGTGACGAGTGTTTCTAGTTTGCTTTGCAGAGAGTCGCATTGCTTAAGATGCTGACGATAACTTTGTAACGTGAGTTTTTCCCTTTCTGATGTGACTTTTTCCAGTCCATCTTTGCCAAAGATATGTTCGACAGCTTCTATAAACTGAATGGTCAACTCACCGTGACGGTCAGCAAATTGCTCATGACCTTTTTGAGTGAGAGACCAATGACGAGCAGGGCGACCAACTTTTACTTTTACGTCATGGATAGAAAGAATACCATCATCTTCTAAACTTTGCAGGTGCTGACGAGCCCCCATGGTTGTCATACCTAGCTCAGAGGAGAGTTGTTTTGCAGTGACGGAACCGTCACGCTTAACGATTTGCAATATCCTATCTACGGTCTTCATATACCCACCATTTATACGTCAGTAGATATTATGCGCGATAGGGTTAGTAAAGAAAAGTGTTGACTTAATTTGAGTGTGGATTTGTAGGGGCTATGTTTATGCGAACCAATATATACACTCTGAACAGTGAGAAACGAGGTGATTCAGAATCTATTGTCCGGCTGTGCGGAAAGAAAGGCTCAAACTCAGATTGAGCGAGAGCCTCGAGAAATGCTTAAAGAATAATATCGCGTACTTCTGGATCTTTACGATCTAAGTAGTGAGTCGATTTGATGCGGCGAATAGTTCGGCATCGACCGCGCACGAGCAGCGTTTCTGTGGTTGCAATATTGCCTTGACGAGAGATACCTTCCAGCAAGTCACCTTTAGTGATGCCTGTAGCTGAAAATACCACATTGTCGCTACGAGCCATGTCTTCCATTTTGAGGACAACATTCGCTTTTACGCCCATTTCATCGCAGCGTTTTAGTTCATCTGCGCCGTAAATGCGGTTTTCTTCAGTATCGCCTTTTACCTCATGACGAGGAAGCAGGCGACCGTGCATGTCACCGTCTAGCGCTCGAATTACCGCTGCTGATACAACCCCTTCTGGCGCACCGCCAATACAGTACATCATGTCCACTTCACTGTCTGGCATACAAGTCAGAATAGAGGCAGCCACGTCACCATCAGGCACCGCAAAGACACGTACGCCCATTGCTTGCATTTCTGCAATAACGTTATCGTGGCGAGGTTTCGCAAGGGTAATAACGACTAGGGTATCAAGTGGCTTGTTCAGGGCTTTTGCTACGTTCTCTAGGTTTTCTTTTAACGGCTTTTCTAAGTCAATTACGCCTTTTGCACCAGGGCCAACAACCAGTTTTTCCATGTACATATCTGGCGCTTTAAGAAAGCTGCCTTTCTCACCTGCGGCAAGTACGGCTAGTGCGTTCGATTGTCCCATTGCCGTCATACGCGTCCCTTCAATCGGGTCGACAGCGATATCCACTTCATCACCACCAATACCCACTTGCTCACCAATGTACAGCATTGGCGCATCATCGATTTCACCTTCACCAATGACAATTTCACCACTGATATCTGTTTTGTTCAGTAGCGTGCGCATAACTTCAACAGCTGCGCCATCGGCTGCGTTTTTATCGCCACGGCCAAGCCATTTATAACCAGCCAGAGCTGCACCTTCAGTCACACGGGAAAATGCCATTGCTAAATCGCGTTTCATGATGTCTCCAAGTAAGCAAGAGGGAAGAAGAATTTGCACGGCGATTCTATCACAAGGTCGAGTAAACGTTTGCCTTTTTGCGAGGCTTTTACTTTATCTAACTTGAATTTGATCAATACTTAGGGCGATTTTCAGCGTAGCGGGACGCAAAATCCTTGCTCAAAAATGCTTCAGCGACAAGAAAAGTCAGCGTTTAGTGAGATTGCGCTGATTTTTTGACCGAATGATGCAAAATATCGAATATAGTGAGTGTTTCTCATCGCGACGCTGAGTAGAATGAACCTTATATAGGTTAGGTGTGCATCAATCTCGCACATCGTCCCAACGGAATAACATAGGTAGGCCAAGATGTCTTTTGAAGTACTAGAACAACTAGAATCTAAAATTCAAACTGCAGTTGACACAATCACTCTTCTTCAGATGGAAGTCGAAGAGCTGAAAGAAGATAAAGCTAAACTTGCGGAAGAAGCGAACGAGCTTCGCTCTCAACGTGAAGAGCTAGAGCAAAAAGCACAACAAGCACAGCAAGAGCACGCACAATGGCAAGAGCGCATTCGTGCACTGCTTGGCAAAATGGATGAAGTGGAATAATTCGGCTTCTTCATTCCAAATTAAAAACACCCGCGTTAAGCGGGTGTTTGTGTTTTAGGGAAGTAGAAAATGTTGAGACAAGGCTAGGCGCTAAGAGCTAAGAGAAGGCCCTATAACTTAAACACCTAAAATTGGCTATGCTTCTTCATCCAACTCTAAATCAATATTCAATGGTTCAGGCGACAGAATAATTCCGGTGCTATCGGCATAAATATAATCTTCAGGTAAGAAGCTGACGCCGCCAAAGTTGACTGGTACATCCAATTCGCCAATACCCTGGCTGGTCGCTCCAACAGGAATAGAAGCGAGGGCTTGAATGCCTAAATTCATATCTTCAAGTTCATCGACTTCACGAACACAGCCGTAAACGACAATGCCTTCCCACTCGTTTTCTTCCGCAATGGTTGCGATTTCTGCATCGATAAGGGCTTTACGTAGGGAACCGCCACCGTCAATTAACAAAACGCGACCAAGTCCATCTTGCTCTAATGTCTCGCGGATCAACGAATTATCTTCAAAACACTTGATGGTGGTGATTTGCCCGGCAAATGAAGCGCGACCGCCAAAGTTACTGAACATTGGTTCAACCACATCTACCTGATCGAGGTAGATATCACAGAGTGCTGAGGTATTGTATTCCATAGCGTACCTTTCTAAACAGAAATTGGTTGTCTTTGAGTATATCTAGGCATTAAGTCAATGCAATGACAATCCTTTTTTAACTTACTAGAGTTTGAGCTACCACAATTGTTGCAAACAAAACGTTGGTGACTAGAGAACATTTCACGATGACTGGCATCATTGGTGCTATCTGTGCAGGCTTTTGTGTATGCCAAACTGCTTTACCATGATCGGCCACGAAATAAATACTAAGTAAAAATGGCAAGCTAATCCAAACGGGTTTGTCTTGAATTAACAAGTAAGCTGCAAAGGCAAGGATAGCTCCGCCAAGTAAAATAAAGTGGTACTGTTTGGCTTTACGTTGACCTAAGCGTACCGCCACCGTGCGTTTACCACACTCTCGGTCGTTCTCTATATCACGCATATTGTTGATATTGAGTACTGCAACGGCGAGTAAACCGCAGCCTAAAGCAGGTAAGAATAGCGTGGTGTCTACGTGACCAGTATGCAAGAAGTAGGTACCGGATACGCCGAGTAGACCAAAAAACAAGAACACTGATATATCGCCAAGCCCCACGTAACCGTATGGTTTACTACCCATGGTATAAGCAATGGCTGCGAGAATGGCCAAAATTCCCAACCCGATAAAAGTGACAATGCTTTCCAGTGAACTTAGTGAATAGAAAACTAACACCAAGCCTGAGATAGCGGTCAGAACGATGTTAAAGATAATTGCCTGTTTCATCTGTTTCGCACTTACAGCGCCTGACTGCATCGCTCGTAATGGGCCGAGGCGTTTGTCGTTATCTGTACCTTGAACGGCATCGCCATAGTCGTTTGCCAGGTTGGACAGAATTTGCAGCAATGTCGCGGTTACGAAAGCCATGATGGCAATTGTCAGTGAAAAATGACCTGCCGAGTAGGCGAGTACGCTACCAGTTAAGATAGAGACCAATGCCAGAGGTAATGTTTTTGGACGAGCGGCTTCAAGCCAGATCTGTAGAGATTGTTTCATGGAAATTTCGTGCTAGTAACCAATGTGCCCAGTATAGACATAAATTTTTATGTACACTATTAACTTAAATCAAATAGGAGACGATTAAGTAAACTAATATGAGTATTAAAAGCAATACAGCGAGGTTCCTATAGCCTTAAGTATTCATTATTTATGAGTGATTCTATAACTTTATTTCTTTTCATGTTTTTTGAAATTGATATAGCTTTAAGTTTTTCATTGCTGCTTTCAGATAAGTTTATACAATATTGCTTTTTAGATTGAACTTTATCTCTAAACTTCTTTTGATCCCATGCCTTTTTTATCCTTTTAATAGTGATTTCTCTTTTGTTTTCTTCAATTGCATCAAAAAAAGCGATAATGAAATCTTTCAGGTCTTGCGTTGAGCTTTTATTATTCCAAATGTATTTAATAACCAAAGGCTCATGTTTAAGTATGTAGCTCCATGCCCACTTTATTTTTTCTTCATCATCTTTCAACCATGAAATGATCTCAGTTTTATCAAGTGATAAATACCACTTTCTCACAATCCCCCTCTCTAGTTCAATATGGCTATGCTTGCTTCTATTTACCTTTCTTATATATGATACTACCCAGTCTACTCTTTCTTTAAAACTGCTTCCATTTGGATTTAATGATAGTTTTCCGGATAGTTTTTTTTGAATGTAAAACCATGAAAAATTACAAAATCTTTCATTTTTTCGTATTTCATTTTTTATGTATAAAATTGAATTGTATTTTTCTTCTATTTTCCCGACAATCCTTTTGCAATCTTCAAATGAGTATGATTTAAGAGTAGTATTTATTATGTTTTCATTTTCTTTAATACTTAATGATTCGTCCCATACTGCTCTAATACCATGTGTTGATAGCTGATTAGTATAGAACTTTCCCATGTTTTCATCTTTAATCATTACATCGTAATCTTCCATAATTAAACCCTCTTAAATAGTAATTTTTATCAGCCAGTATCTTACATTTACTACAATGTAGTTTCAATCTGATCAACCTCTATCTTTCAAAACTACAATGTAGTTTTTTCAGTGATGTAAGTTAAAAGTTGATTGTCACTAATCATTCATGGTTGTAGCTAACTTCAGAGTCGCTCTTTCGCATGTGTTGTACAGGGGGCTTAGAATTAACGCTTACTAGATATGTTGGTATGGTTAATATACATAAATACATAATTAAATATATAGTTAACCGTATATACTCACTTAACTAAGTACTCATATCCTACACAGTCTACCTTAGTAGAATTGGTATGCTCTCCTTAAATACCATGTATTAAATAACACAGTAATTCATATCTTTGGATGAATACCAAAGAGAATGAATGATGACTTATACTTACAAAGGTTTAGAGGTTCTTTATCCGGTCGATCAACTCAATACACACTATCTAGATCGTATTATATTAACCATGTCTAAAGTATTAAAAGACTATAAGAGAGTTCATGCGTTAAGACTGGATCTGAGACTTCCTGTTTCTGACAGTGAAAAAGACATACTTTTCAGAGATGAGATTTTGAACAATACATTTAATCAAAAAAATATCATTAAACGATTCTTTGAATCCTTGAAGGCAAAAATAAAAGCGCAAGAAAAAAGAATGAAAGCGAGTGGTAAAAGGGTATATCCATGTCACCTACGGTATGTTTGGTGTAGGGAAAGGAATAAATCTACAAATGACCACTATCACCTTGTCCTGTTTTTTAATAAAGATAGATATTGGAGTAGCGGTTATAGAGATAATGAAGAAAGTTTAGCAAGACTCATTATGGATGCATGGAATAGCGCACTAGGAGAGTGTGTTGATAATGCAGATAGGTTGGTTCAACTTGTTTATAAAGGTACGCATTATTTAGAACAAAATAAATACGACTTCGAGAACAAATACCAGGCCCTCTTTACAAGACTCAGTTACTTTGCCAAAAATAGAACGAAGCATTATGGTGAAGGAAAACGTTGCTTTGGAACTAGTCAGGGATGATAGCTAATATTAATCTGCTCATCTGTTTAGTATTTCGAAACGTGATTGCTCTATAGATTGATTATAAGTGTAGAGATAACTGGAGAAGCATATGGTCTCTTAGGTTCAACTTGCCATTCGGGGTATGCTAAATAAGCACGCAGCATTCGGTGGTACGGTCATGCACTGTTGGTAGATTGGGCTCGATAACATCAGTAGTGTTAATGGTATCCGTTCTCAGGCCCCTACGTCTGTGTCAGTGTAAATGCCGTCTCACGTACTTAGTTATTCATGTATTATTTCTGAATACGCTTCGTTGTGCTCCATAATGACATTGGGAGTCTGACAAAAAATAGGAAGCTAGGCCTCCTATTTTTTCGACCTGCTGAAGATTACTATTTGGTTAGAGTTACACATGCCTTCCATGGAAAGTTAGCAGGTGCAGGCTTTACTGTATTAACCGTAACGCAGTCTTCGAATGACTGACCTTCAAAGTCTACATCCGTTAGACGATACCAAATGCTAACACCACTATCAGTGTATTCAATCGATGCGATTTCGCCGTGTTTGAATTCACCAATGACTTCGAATGTCATAGGACGACCTTGGTAGTCGATAGCCCATGCACCAGCTGGACGTAGTCCTCCGATTTCATCAGAGCCGATATTAACACCGCCAGTGTAAGCAAACACAGGCAAGTCTTTGTTAGGTAGCACGCCGTCACCATCGATGTCGATAAAGTAATCTACGTGTGGAATATCAAAGTCTAGACCGTTGTCTGCGTAGTACTTCTGAGTGTTCTCGTAAGCTGCTGTTTTGTACAGTGCTAGGCTGTACTTGGTCAGAGCTTGTTTCATTTCTTCAAACTGAACGGAGTTAGGCTCTAACAATACCTGACCAATTTTCTCGATTTGTTGCTCTAACGTGAGTCCGTTTTCGGTTGCCATAGTTAAAGTACTTGCAGAGATCACGAGTAGCACAGTGCTGGTATCGCCAGCGTTAGAAAGGTTGACGTTATAGAAGTTAATGCCATCTGCCCATTGCTCAGGATCATAACTGTAAAGGCTTAGCAGCTCAGCGGTCGCCTCATGCACCGCCTCCTCAAAGGTCTGTCCGGCTTGTACCTTTGCCATGATACTTGCTTTCATGGCCGCTGTAGCGACATTGAAGTTCACTTGTGTCGTTTCGTTCATATCGACAAAAGCGCTCATGCGCATCTGCTCATCACTTTTTCCTGTCAGCTCATTAAAGTAATTCCCCTGTGCAACGAGTTCGACATAAGGCGTATTGAATCGCTCATTCATGTTATAATTACCTTCATAGTCCTCTATTTGAGTGGTGTAAGAGATGTCGGTCTTTTCTAAGTCTTGGTTAAGTTCATAGGCGGTGACGACTGAACCAGGTTGTAGAGGACCTTTCTGTACTGCACCACCAAATTGATATGATTGCCCTGAGTCGTTATTGTCACGCCCGCCAGAAGAGCCGCCACATCCGATTAAGGCGAAAGGAATAGTAAAGAGAGCGATGGTAAGTAGGGGTTTAGATAGGTTCATTCTATTTCTCCATAATAAGTTTTAGAGGGTACTATTTTGTTTAATTCAAGATGAGAGTCAGCGATATCAAACAGCTCTTTAACTTCAGACGAGAGCAGAGTCGCATCTGTTTGAAGCTCAAAGCGAAAGCTCGACATCGTGGCCTCCTGGATGTTGCAAAGAGGTAAGGTGTTCAACTTGGTATGCGTGTGTGTACGCCAAACGAGATAAGGGCTGCCGTGATGGAGTACGAGACTTATTGGTTGAACGTTAGTTAGGCGTAGAGTGCCGTCTCCTTTGTTTATCTTTAATGAGATAAGACGTTGTTGAAGTGTCGCTAGACATACAATCTGAAAAATTTGGATATCGACTTGAGCGTGTTTACTCAATGGGGTTGGGGCTGTGATAGGAACTTTGGATGACCAATGATTTTGAATGTTATTGATGTCTTCAGGAGTTATGTTCGAAAGGAGGTCATCTAAGAGTGGAGCAAGGCTGCTAGGCAGATGATGCTTGGTTGACTCGATGAGCCAATAGATCAATACCGCTTCGTGAGCCGTCGTGCTCATCTTCAGAGTTTCGGTTTTTTGGTAACCAAAGGGTTTGTCTCTATCATCCACCATTACATTGGGAAACATGGCACAGATAGCGGACAGATTACGTTGGATAGTACGCAAGGAGCGCTCTAAACCAAGCGGGGAAAGTTGAGCTTGAATTTGCCTGGCGGTGACTTTCTTATTGTAAGGAATAAGGTTGTAAATCGCCAAGATAAGCTCAAGGTGATACTGAGTTTGGTTAGGTGGCGTCATGGTCAGTTCAACAAGGTTCGTTTTGTTGGGTATGACAATATCAAAAAGGCGCGACAAAGCTTGTCGTATCAATGCCTTAAGCAAAAATGATACGACGAAATTTGTCACACCTACGTCATGAAGTGTCGTGATTAAGGGGGCAGAGGCTTACTTTCCAACGATGGATAAATCGATTTCGTCAAAATCCATGCTTGAAAGATGCCGAGCGAACGTTTTCATCCATACCTGAAGAAGGTCGATTACTTCTGGATGTTCAAGGTTTACCGCCCCTGTATCGGGCTGATAACACCATCCCTTGGCAAGATGAAAGTACAGTTCAGGCTGAACGTTGAGCGCGCTCTCAAATGGGTAAGAAAAGCTGATAAAGAAGACAATCTGCCAGGGCTCTGAATTTGCAGTGCGTTGGAACTGCACTTCAACAGGGTGAATGCCTCGGCCATGGCGGTAGTAGCTTAATTGGCGGCAAGTCAAGAGCAACTGTTTGGCATTGTCAGGTAAAGAGTACCCCTTCAATAGCTTCTCCAACTGCTGACGCAATTGTGGCGCTAAAGAAACACCACCATAAATAGTGTTGATCATATCCACCCCTTTTCTGCAAACGAGACACTACTTTCTCCCACAACGATATGGTCAAGCACCCTTACATCCACTAACGCTAAAGCGTCGATAAGCTTGCGTGTGATACGCCTATCCGCTTGAGATGGGGAAGGGTCACCAGAAGGGTGGTTATGCGCCAGAATGACTGCCGCTGCATTCACTTCCAAGACGCTTTTGACGACCTCGCGCGGATAAACGCTGGCGGAGTCAATGGTGCCTTTAAAGAGTGATTTAAACTCGATGACACGGTGCTGGTTATCAAGTAGTAGCAGAGCGAAAACCTCGTGCTCCGCGCTGGCTAGTTTGAATCGAACATACTCTTTGGTTGCTTCAGGGTTACAAAGGGCATTACCTCGAACGTAGCGGTTAGCTAGGATTTCAGCAGCATGCTCTAGGATTTCATTTTCTTGGTGTTTCTTTTGTTTATGGTAGTGAAGGTTATCGGTCGGCATAGGTCCTCCAAGAGTGAAACGATAGGAACTTCACTAAGAGGACATATATCTGAAAATAATTGATTCCAAGGGAAGTTGGAAAGAATTCTAAATGTTTAACAACTAAGTAAGTTTTCAGAGAACATTTAATTTTGAGCTTAGACTATTTAGTTCTGGCTATGTTGAAATTGCTGTTACCTACTTTGACTTAGGAGACTGTTCAATAATGGAGAGATAAAAGTTGTGAAGTGAACGATAGAATTAAGTTCACCTAATAAGAGTACGGATGTTGGAAATTTATAAATATATATCATTTGATGCATACGGTGCTCTTGTTAGATAACGAGACGTTGCAAAGTTTGTTTTTCCATAAAAAGGGTTGCCGACGGCAACCCTTTTTCTACTTATTAATAATGGAGTTTTTATGTCTTTGTATCAAACGCTTGGTAGGGCTATTACTGGAACAGCGAGTGTTGCAGGTGTGATCGCTTCTGCGCCAGTATTTGGTCCGAAAGGAACTATTACATCTAGTGGTGTTGTTGTGTCTGTTTTGGTTGGAACATCAGCAGCATTGCTTGACCAAACAGTGCAATCCACATCTTTGCAAGACCTTACTGTCAAACCTAACGAGCATTGTGACGAACTATAAGCTACAAAATCTTAGGTAGATAAAGAAAGCCATTACACAGTGTCATCCCTATTAAAAGTGGCGTGACGGTAATGGCTTGAATGAACTTAAATTAACCAAATGAAAGTTTCCAAGTGTGCACATTTACACAATGTAATTCACTAGGCTAATTGAATCTTACTATTTATAGGATAAATCGGCTTAGATCTTCATCTTCAATCGTATCGCCTAGGCGCGCTTTCACGTAAGCGGAATCAATAACGAATTTAGCGCCAGATTGCTCCGCTGCGTCGTAAGAGATTTCATCCATCAAGCGTTCCATTACGGTGTGTAAGCGACGAGCACCGATGTTTTCTGTGCTTTCGTTGACCGTCCATGCCGCTTCCGCGATTTGCGTGATGCCGTCTTCTGTGAACTCGATGTCCACATCTTCCGTTTTCATCAACGCAACGTACTGCTCTGTTAGAGAGGCTTTCGGCTCTGTTAGAATACGTTTGAAGTCGTTGCTGCTTAGTGCTTCTAGCTCAACACGAATTGGTAGACGACCTTGCAACTCTGGGATCAAGTCAGACGGTTTTGCCACTTGGAATGCACCAGATGCAACGAACAGAATGTGGTCTGTTTTTACCATGCCGTGCTTGGTTGATACTGTGCTGCCTTCAATTAATGGAAGTAGGTCGCGCTGAACACCTTCGCGTGAAACGTCTGGGCCTGAGCTCTCACCGCGTTTACAGATCTTGTCGATCTCATCGATAAATACGATGCCGTTGTTTTCAACGTTGAAAATCGCTGCTTCTTTTAGCTCTTCTTGGTTTACCAGTTTCGCCGCTTCTTCTTCCGCTAACGCTTTCATTGCGTCTTTGATTTTCAGCTTACGTTTTTTCTTTGTGTCGCCAGCGAGGTTTTGGAACATGCCTTGCAGCTGGTTAGTCATCTCTTCCATACCAGGAGGCGCCATGATCTCTACGCCCATTTGTGGTGCGGCTACGTCGAGTTCAATTTCTTTATCGTCTAGTTGGCCCTCACGCAGTTTCTTACGGAAGATCTGGCGAGTGTTAGAAGACTCTTCCGTTTGCTCTGCTTGACCCCAGCTATCACGTGCCGGTGGCAGTAGCGCATCAAGAATACGTTCTTCCGCTTGCTCTTCTGCGCGGAACTTCACTTTTTCCATCGCTTGTTGATGCGTCATTTTTACCGCGACATCTGTTAGATCACGGATGATGGTTTCAACTTCTTTACCAACGTAACCCACTTCGGTGAATTTTGTCGCTTCAACTTTGATGAAAGGGGCATTTGCCAGTTTTGCGAGGCGTCGTGCGATTTCGGTCTTACCAACACCAGTAGGACCAATCATCAAGATGTTTTTGGGCGTCACTTCGGCACGCAAGTTTTCTTCAAGCTGCATGCGGCGCCAGCGGTTACGAAGTGCAATCGCAACCGAACGCTTGGCTTTTTCTTGACCGATAATGTGGCGGTTCAATTCATGAACGATTTCGCGAGGCGTCATTTCAGACATATTCTTTCCTTACTTCGTTACGATTACGCGGTTGGTTTTTCAGGCTCTACTGTTGAGTCTAGCTCTTCTACCGTGTGGTGATGGTTAGTGAAGACACAAATATCACCCGCGATATTGAGAGCTTTTTCCGCGATCTCACGAGCATCTAGATCTGTGTTTTCTAGTAGGGCGGTTGCTGCTGCTTGTGCGTAAGCACCACCAGAGCCAATCGCAATCAGGTCGTGTTCTGGCTGTACGACATCACCATTACCAGTAATGATTAACGATGCGGTTTCGTCGGCAACGGCAAGTAAGGCTTCGAGCTTGCGCAGAGCACGATCGCTACGCCAGTCTTTGGCTAGCTCAACTGCTGCTTTGGTTAGGTGACCTTGGTGCATTTGCAGTTTGCTTTCGAAGCGCTCAAAAAGGGTGAAGGCATCCGCAGTACCGCCGGCAAAGCCCGCTAGTACTTGGTTGTTGTATAGGCGGCGAACTTTGCGCGCATTACCTTTCATTACGGTATTGCCTAGAGATACTTGGCCATCACCCGCGATGACGACTTTATTATTTCGACGTACAGATACAATGGTAGTCACAGTCGACCTCTTGATTATTTCTCTTTGGATTTAATTCAGTATATGGGGGAGGAGAAATGGGGATTCAAGGGGGCAAAAAGAAAGGCCCTAGGATCTTAGCTCCTAGGGCCTGAGTTTAAAGATTTTCTTTCCAAATCGCGCACGGCTCGATTTTCGCGCGTTGCAGTTTATGACGGTCACGTTCTGCATCACGTTTGAACTTATACGGACCTAGTACCACGCGATACCATGAACTGCCTTCTTTCTTACGAATCTTGCTCGACATCCCTTGGAATGCGATTGCAAGCTTGCGCTCTTCTGCTTGTGCCTGGGTTTTGTACGCGCCACACTGCATGATGTAAGGAATTTTAGAAACTTCAATTTCTTTGGCCACAACTTCAACTTCACGTTTCGGTAGTGACTCAACATATTCCCATTTTTCTTCTGGTGGTGGCGGCAAATCTTTTTTCGGTTTTGGTTTACTGACAGTGGTTGTTGGCTGTTTCACTACAGGCTGTTTAGGTTCTGGATCGCTACTCAAAAGGTAAAGACCATAGCCAAAACTACCCACTAGCAAGATTGCGAGCAGACCACTACGCCAAGGCTTTTTTCTTATCGGCGGCTGTTTTTTTGTCGACTTTTTTGGGGCGCCTCGCCCCCGTCTTACATAATCTCTATTTGCCACGGTTATTTCTGGTCATCAAGGATTCTTGCAAATATGTTAATCCAGAACGAGTTGAGAAAACACCCTATTGATAGAATCTTGATAGCTAAAGCGCGACAACGCCCGAGTATAGGGGGGTGTTTCAGTTCTCGCTTATATTTATTCAGGGATACACAAAAAGCAGGAGGGTAAATAAAAAGCGGCGCCTTAGCACCGCTTTAGGGATGAATACTAATCTTTAGGTTAAGGGCGCTGTGGTGGCGCTGCACTTCCGCGAATGACGAGATTAGTTTCAAGCAGACGCGAGCCTGAATGCACGTCGTGGCCTTTTAACATCTCGAGCATCATTAGCATTGCTTGTCGACCAATCTCATAGCGAGGCTGAGAGATAGTGGTCAACGGTGGATCGCAGTACTGAGCGAAGTTAATGTCATCAAAGCCCACAACAGAGAGATCTTGCGGGACTCGTAAGCCAAGCTTTTTCGCTTCTTGAATTGCGCCGATGGCCATTGTGTCACAGTGACAGAAAATAGCCGTTGGTGGCTCTGGCAATTCGAGCAGTTTACGAACGGCTTTTGCTCCGCCATCAAAAGAGAATTCAGTAATGACACTATATTGTGGATCTTTATTGATGCCGGCACGGCGCAGGGCTTGTTGGTAGCCTTGTTGGCGGAACTGACACAATATTGCTGTATCTGGTCCAGAGATTTGAGCAATGCTTTTATGACCTAATTGGGTCAGGTAATTCACCGCTTCAAATGCTGAGGTCAGGTTGTCAATATGTACTGTCGGAAGCTCGAGTTCAGGCGCAAATTCACACGCCATTACCATCGGAGGTAAGTTCTTTTGTTCTGGCTTACTGACATCGAATGGTAGATCTGTACCAAGCAGTAGCATTCCATCTGCCTGCTTAGTAAATACGAGATTAACGAAAGAGCTTTCGCGTTTCTTCTGTTGTCCGCTATCGCCCAGAAGGACTAGATAGCCATGTTCCATGGCTGCATCTTCAATACCGCGAATAATTTCAGAAAAATAAGGATCACAGATGTCGGGAACGATAGTAACAATGGTTTTTGATTCGTTTCTACGTAAGTTACGCGCTAATGAGTTTGGAGAATAACCCGCTTCAAGTACGGCTTCTTCTACTCTCTTTCTTGTAGAAGAAGAGACCTTCTCTGGATTCATTAAGGCTCGAGATACCGTAGCCGTAGACACTCCCGCAAGCTGGGCAACATCCTTCATTGTCGCCATAGTTTTTAACCTCTCATTTATTTTTTGCCAAGGTGACGTTATTCCGGTTTGAAATCAGAGTAATCAACCGAGTTAGAGCTGTGTTTGCTCTTCGCTCAGTTCGTGTTAACGAGTGGGAAAATGGATTCTTCACCGCGATATCAATTTATGGGAATAGTCATTGTTTTAATTTAAGCCTGTGCAAACAAGTCACTTTAGACTTTTCTAATTTGGATAGTCTATTCATTTCTAAAGTGAAAGTTACGGTCTGTTTAACAAAAATTGCAATCTTGGTGTGATTTTGGTCACATTAAATGGTAATTCATTACATAGTTAAACGTTTGCTAGCTGAGATCTTGTGGTTCTATGTCTAAATTCCAGCGTACTTTCTTAGCATTTGGCAACAACTCAATAGCAGGTTTGGCACTGGTTAATAACTTTTGCATCAATGAACGATGTTGAGTTTGTAGTAATAGTTGCCAGCGGTATTTACCAGCCCGCTTAGCCAAAGGTGAAGGAGTTGGGCCTAATACCATACAAGAATCATCGAACAGAGGGTGTGACTCTAACGTAAAACGAACCTGACGCAGGAAGTCTTCAACTACCTCACTTTGGTTTGCCTCTGCTTTGAACAGAGTCAAGAAACTATAAGGCGGAAGCTGAGCCAGTTTGCGTTCTTCCAGAGCAGTCATAGCAAAGTGGCGATAGTCTTTTTGAAGCAGGGCCTGCAGCAAGCTGTGCTCAGGATGGTGGGTTTGCAGGATAACCTCGCCAGGTTTACTTGCGCGGCCGGCACGACCAGCGACCTGAATAAACAACTGCGCTAGTCTCTCGGAAGCGCGGAAGTCGCTACTATAGAGAGAGCCATCAACATCCAAAAGAGCAACGAGCGTTACATTTGGAAAATGGTGCCCCTTAGCCAGCATTTGGGTGCCAATCAGAATTTGATGTTCACCTTTACGAATTGATTCAAGGGCATCTTCCAAACTACCTTTGCGACGTGTGCTGTCTCTGTCGATGCGAATAGCGTTGTATTCTGGAAATAACTGAGCCAATTGTTGTTCGAGTTGTTCCGTTCCTACGCCGACGGTAACCAATTGAGTTGAACCACACCCCTGACATTGATGAATCACCGGTTGTTGTGATCCGCAGTGATGGCAGCGTATTTCGTTGCTGTAATGGTGGAACGTATAGTACGCATCACAGCGTTTACATTCTGCAATCCAACCGCATTCATGGCACATCAAAGCGGGCGAAAAGCCTCGACGGTTAAGAAACAACATCACTTGATTGCCTGCTTTTAAATGCTTGCGCATCTCGGCAATCAGTTGGGCAGATAAGCCACTTTCTAAATACTGACCTTTTACATCTAACACTTTATTGGTGGTTGGTACGGCAGAGCCAGCTCGTTGGGTTAGTGTTAAATGGTGATACTTGCCTGACAGGGCATTGTGCAATGTCTCCAGTGCAGGTGTGGCTGAGCCCAGGATAATCGGTACTTGCTCTTTATGGGCGCGCATGACAGCAACATCACGAGCGTGGTAACGCAAGCTGTCTTGTTGCTTATAAGAAGCGTCATGCTCTTCATCCACGATAATAATCCCCAAATCAGCAAAAGGTGTCAGCAGGGCTGAACGAGTGCCAATGATGATTCCCGCTGCTTTATCCCTGGCAGAAAGCCAAGCGTTAAGTCGCTCGGTTTCATTCAAACCTGAATGAATCACGTCTACCGGGACATTAAATCGATGCTTAAAGCGGTTGATGGTTTGGGGCGTTAGACCGATCTCAGGTACTAAAACTAATGCTTGTTTCCCTTGCTCTAAAACTGGCTTGATAAGGTTTAAGTAAACTTCTGTTTTACCAGAGCCAGTTACTCCCTCTAATAAATAGCAAGCAAAACCTGTTTGGCTATTTACACTCGCAATAGCCAGCGCTTGTTCGTGGTTGAGCTTTGGCTTCTCGACGTCGCATTCAACGTGCTGTCCCCACTGGGTGATTGCAGGCTTCTTCTCGATACGTTCAATCCAGCCTTTCTCTTCTAAAGACTTTAGTACTGTTGAGGCTATCTCTTGGTCGACAAATTCCTGGTGAGGCAAAGCGCAGTTAACCAACATTTGCAAGACCTTCTGTTGTTTGACCGCTCGACGATCAAGCCCTTGCATCAGCTTGTCTTTACCGGATTCGGTAATTTGCCACTCTTGTAGCGTCGCAAAATCTGCAGGCTTTCCTTTACGTAGAGCTGCTGGCATCGCATTGTGTAGCGTATCTCCAAGTGGGTATTGGTAGAACTGGCTGCACCAATTTAGCAGAGAATAAAGCGTCTCTGGCCATATCGGTTGGGAGTCTAATACCGCTTTGATTGGCTTAAGCTGATCTTTAGGAAAGTCGGAGTGGTTTACCATTGCGGTGACGATGCCAACTAACGTTTGACGTCCAAAAGGTACGGATACGCGCCCGCCAATGATCGGAAACAGGTGCCCCGGAATGGCGTAATCAAATTGTTTGTCGAGCGGAACGGGTAATGCCACTCTAGCAATGGTTGGGCGCATAAATTTTTAGCTATTAAAAAGAGGGAAAGGAAATGAGAGTCTATTAAAATCGGTATGGAAATTCGAGTAAAGCAATATGATTCAGCGTGAATCGTGCCTCTATGATTAGTCTGGCTAAAAAAGTGGCGAAAAAGTTGCCAAATGTGTTGATCCGAGCAATGTGATTCTTTACTATATCGCGCCTTGAGATATGGCTTCGGCAATTAGTTGATGCGGTATCCCATTTTATTATTAATTGCGTGTGGTGTGCGGCTTAGATTCGTATAGCGACACGGCCTACTATTGAGGTTATCCCATGAAAGCTGGTATCCACCCAGAATACAAAGCAGTAAAAGCGACTTGTTCTTGCGGCAACTCTTTTGAGTTCAACTCTACTCTAGGTAAAGAGTCTATCCACCTAGACGTATGTGACAAGTGTCACCCATTCTACACTGGTAAGCAACGTATCGTTGATACAGGCGGCCGTGTTGATCGCTTCAACAAGCGTTTCGGTGCACTATCAAGCGGTAAGAAATAATAGCAGCCGCTATTACGATTACAGTTTAGAAAAGGACGCTTCGGCGTCCTTTTTGTTTAATGGCTACCAAGCGAAGAGAGATGTATAGGGTTTGGAATATTCCCGATTATTTTTCACTCAGCGCTTGCAACCTAAAGTGTGATCTGTATAATGCAGCGCACTGGTTAAGCCAGTTGTGAACCAATGAGCAGTGAGGAGCGAGCAAATCTAAGGATTTGTGAGGTAATGTATACTCAGCTTATGTTCGCGGTTAATACAATTAGCTATCTTTTCTTCGGAAAAACTATCCTCAAAGGTGACTTTGGCATATAGGGATAGTTAATCGAAAATTAACTGACAATGCGTCCTAATCTTGGATGCTACGGTTTCACATAAATCAATCGGCATTCTCTCGTCTTGACGAGTTTGAGTGGCGATATTGTTTGTGTAATTTATTAATTTTGGAGCTCTGTCTCATGCAGAACCAACGTATCCGTATCCGCCTAAAAGCTTTCGATTACAAACTAATCGATGCTTCTACAGCGGAAATCGTTGAAACAGCTAAGCGCACTGGCGCACAGGTTCGTGGTCCAATCCCACTGCCAACTCGTAAAGAGCGTTTCACAGTTCTTATCTCTCCACACGTTAACAAGAAAGCACGTGACCAGTACGAAATCCGTACTCACAAGCGTCTAATCGACATCGTTGAGCCAACAGACAAGACTGTTGATGCTCTAATGCGTCTAGACCTTGCTGCGGGCGTTGACGTTCAAATTAGCCTAGGTTAAGGGAGATTAGAAGTATGATTGGTCTAATCGGTCGTAAAGTGGGCATGACCCGCGTATTTACTGAAGAAGGCGTTTCTATCCCAGTAACAGTTGTTGAGGTTGAAGCTAACCGTGTTTCTCAAGTGAAAACTCTTGAAACTGACGGCTACGCAGCAATCCAGGTTACAGCTGGTTCTAAGAAAGCTAACCGTGTAAACAAAGCTGAAGCAGGTCACTTTGCTAAAGCTGGCGTTGAAGCTGGTCGCGGTCTTTGGGAATTCCGTTTAGAAAACGGCGAAGAGTTCGAAGTTGGTTCAGAACTAACTGTTGAACTATTCAACGAAACTAAGAAAGTAGACGTTACTGGTACATCTAAGGGTAAAGGTTTCCAAGGCGCTGTTAAGCGTTGGAACTTCCGTACTCAAGATATGACTCACGGTAACTCATTGTCTCACCGTGCTCCTGGTTCTATCGGTCAATGTCAGACTCCAGGTCGCGTATTTAAAGGCAAGAAAATGGCAGGTCACATGGGTGCTGAGCGTGTAACGACTCAAAACCTAGAGATCGTACGTGTTGACGCTGAGCGCAACCTGCTTCTTATTAAAGGTGCAGTCCCAGGCGCAACTGGCGGCAACGTGATCGTTAAACCAGCTGTTAAAGCATAACGTCTCAGGAGTAAGTAATGGAACTAATGGTTAAAGGTGCCGATGCACTAACTGTTTCCGAAACTACTTTCGGACGTGAGTTTAACGAAGCTCTTGTACACCAAGTAGTTGTTGCGTACGCAGCAGGTGCTCGTCAAGGTACTCGTGCTCAAAAAACACGTTCAGAAGTTTCTGGCGGTGGCGCTAAGCCATGGCGTCAAAAAGGTACTGGCCGTGCGCGTGCTGGTACAATCCGTAGCCCAATCTGGCGTACAGGTGGTGTTACTTTTGCTGCGAAACCACAAGATCACAGCCAAAAAGTAAACAAAAAAATGTACCGTGGTGCTATGAAGAGCATTCTTTCTGAGCTTGTTCGTCAAGAGCGTCTAATCGTTGTTGATAACTTCTCAGTTGAAGCACCAAAGACTAAAGAGCTAGTTGCTAAGCTTAAAGAGCTTGAGCTAACTGACGCTCTAATCGTGACTAGCGAAGTAGATGAGAATCTATTCCTAGCTGCTCGTAACCTATACAAAGTTGACGCACGTGATGTTGCTGGTATCGATCCAGTATCTCTAATCGCGTTTGACAAAGTTGTAATGACTGCAGAAGCAGTTAAGCAAGTAGAGGAAATGCTAGCATGATCACTGAAGAGCGTATCCTAAAAGTTCTACGTGCACCGCACATCTCTGAAAAAGCAACTATGGCAGCTGAGAAAGCGAACACTATCGTTTTCAAAGTAGCTAAAGATGCGACTAAAAAAGAGATCAAAGCAGCTGTAGAAAAGCTATTTGAAGTTGAAGTTAAGTCTGTAAATACTCTTATCACTAAGGGTAAGACCAAACGTCAAGGTCTACGCCAAGGTCGCCGCAGCGACGTTAAGAAAGCGTACGTTACTTTGAAAGAAGGTCAAGATCTTGACTTCGTTGGCGGCGCGGAATAACAGGAGTAGTTAAAAATGGCTATTGTTAAATGTAAGCCGACTTCCCCTGGTCGTCGTCACGTTGTTAAAGTTGTTAACGCTGACCTACACAAGGGCAAGCCATACGCACCTCTTCTAGAGAAAAACTCTAAGAACGGTGGTCGTAACAACAAGGGTCGTATCACAGTACGTCACATCGGCGGTGGTCACAAGCACCACTACCGTGTAGTTGACTTCAAACGTACTAAAGATGGTATTCCAGCGACAGTTGAGCGTCTTGAATACGATCCAAACCGTAGCGCAAACATTGCTCTAGTTCTTTACAAAGACGGTGAGCGTCGCTACATCCTAGCACCTAAAGGTGTTGTAGCTGGTGATGTTATTCAGTCTGGTGTTGATGCACCAATCAAAGCTGGTAACACTCTACCAATGCGTAATATCCCAGTAGGTTCAACAGTACATAACGTTGAACTTAAGCCTGGTAAAGGTGGTCAGCTAGCTCGTTCGGCTGGTGCTTACGCTCAAATCGTTGCTCGCGACGGTGCGTACGTAACTATCCGTCTACGTTCTGGCGAGATGCGCAAAGTTCTTTCTGAAGGCCGTGCAACAATCGGTGAAGTTGGTAACTCTGAGCACATGCTACGTGAACTTGGTAAAGCAGGTGCATCACGTCATCGCGGTATCCGTCCAACGGTTCGTGGTGTTGTAATGAACCCGATTGACCACCCACATGGTGGTGGTGAAGGCCGTACTTCTGGTGGTCGTCACCCAGTATCTCCTTGGGGTATGCCTACTAAAGGCTTCAAGACTCGTAAGAACAAACGCACTGACAAGTACATCGTACGTCGTCGTAACAAGTAATCTATATAAAGAGGAATCGCCATGCCACGTTCTCTCAAGAAAGGTCCTTTTATTGACCTACACTTGCTGAAGAAGGTAGAGAAAGCGGTGGAAAGCGGAGACAAAAAGCCTATTAAGACTTGGTCCCGTCGTTCAATGATCATCCCTACGATGATCGGTTTGACCATCGCTGTCCATAATGGTCGTCAGCACGTACCAGTATTTGTAACTGATGAAATGATCGGTCACAAACTGGGTGAATTCGCACCAACACGCACTTACCGCGGTCACGCTGCGGATAAGAAAGCTAAGAAGCGCTAAGGAGTAGATAATGGAAGCAATTGCTAAACATAACTTTGCTCGCATTTCGCCTCAGAAAGCTCGCTTAGTTGCGGATCTAATCCGTGGTAAATCTGTTGACCAAGCTCTAGAAATCCTAACGTTCAGCAACAAAAAAGCTGCTGCACTAGTTAAGAAAGTTCTAGAGTCTGCTATCGCTAACGCGGAGCACAACGAAGGTGCAGATATTGACGATCTGAATGTCGCAAAAATCTTTGTAGATGAAGGCCCAACCATGAAGCGTATTATGCCTCGTGCTAAAGGTCGTGCGGATCGTATCTTGAAGCGTTCAAGCCACATCACTGTTGTTGTAGCAGATCGCTAGAGACTAGGAGAGTAAGCAATGGGTCAAAAAGTACATCCAAATGGTATTCGTCTAGGCATCGTTAAGCCTTGGAATGCTACATGGTTTGCTAACACCAAAGATTTCGCTGACAACCTAGACGGCGACTTCAAGGTACGTCAGTTCCTTACAAGTGAACTGAAAAAAGCGTCTCTATCACGTATCGTTATCGAGCGTCCTGCTAAGAGCATCCGTGTGACTATTCACACTGCTCGTCCAGGCGTTGTTATCGGTAAGAAAGGTGAAGACGTTGAGAAGCTACGCGCAGCTGTAGCTAAAATTGCAGGTGTACCAGCGCAAATTAACATCGCTGAAGTACGTAAGCCTGAACTAGATGCGCAACTTGTTGGTGACAGCATCGCGTCTCAGCTAGAGCGTCGTGTTATGTTCCGCCGTGCTATGAAGCGCGCAGTACAAAACGCAATGCGCCTGGGCGCTAAAGGTATCAAAGTGGAAGTAAGCGGTCGTCTAGGCGGCGCTGAAATCGCACGTTCAGAGTGGTACCGTGAAGGCCGTGTGCCTCTACACACTCTACGTGCTGACATTGATTACGCAACTTCTTCGGCTCACACTCAATACGGTGTGATCGGCATTAAAACTTGGATCTTCAAAGGTGAAATCCTAGGTGGTATGCCAGCAGCTAACGCTGTAGAGCCTAAAGGCGACAAGCCTAAGAAGCAGCGTAAAGGCCGTAAGTAAGGAGTCGACAGATGCTACAACCTAAACGTACTAAGTTCCGTAAGGTTCAGACTGGTCGTAACCGTGGTCTAGCTAAAGGTACTGATGTAAGCTTCGGCGAATTCGGTCTTAAAGCTGTTGGCCGTGGTCGTCTAACTGCTCGTCAAATCGAAGCGGCACGTCGTGCAATGACACGTCACGTTAAGCGTCAAGGTAAAATCTGGATCCGTGTGTTCCCAGACAAACCAATCACAGAAAAACCACTTGAAGTTCGTCAAGGTAAGGGTAAAGGTAACGTTGAGTACTGGGTAGCCCAAATCCAACCTGGTAAGGTTATGTACGAAATGGGTGGTGTACCTGAAGAATTGGCACGTGAAGCGTTCCGTCTTGCGGCACGTAAACTGCCTTTCAAAACTACATTTGTAACTAAGCAGGTGATGTGATGAAAGCACAAGATCTACGCGAGAAAAGCGTTGAAGAGCTTAACGCTGAGCTAATGAATTTGCTACGTGAACAGTTCAACTTGCGCATGCAAGCTGCGACTGGTCAGCTACAGCAAACTCATACTCTGAAAGCTGTACGCCGTGATATCGCACGTGTGAAAACTGTTTTGACTGAGAAGGCAGGCGCATAATGAGCGAAGTAAAACGTACTCAACAAGGTCGTGTAATCAGCGACAAGATGGACAAGTCTATCACTGTTGCTATCGAACGTTTCGTAAAACACCCAATCTACGGTAAATACGTAAAACGTACGACTAAAGTACACGCACATGACGAGAACAACGAGTGTGGCCTAGGCGACACAGTTGAAATCGCAGAGTGTCGTCCACTGTCTAAGACTAAGTCTTGGACTTTGGTAAAAGTTCTAGAAAAGGCGAAGATTTAATCTCGTTAATTCTATGAAACTAAAGCGGCTCCAAAATATTTTTGGAGCCGTTTATTTTTTGACTACCCAATCACAAAAAAGGGTGGTACAATTCGCGTCCCTTTTAAAGAGGCAGCCCGACCCGTGATGGGTCTAGTTATTAATATTTAGCGGAGCACTAACATGATCCAAATGCAAAGTATGCTGGACGCAGCTGATAACTCAGGCGCACGCAGCGTAATGTGTATTAAGGTTCTGGGTGGCTCTCACCGCCGTTATGCACATATCGGTGACGTCATCAAAGTTACTGTGAAGGAAGCAATCCCTCGCGGTAAAGTTAAAAAAGGTGATGTTCTGAAGGCGGTGGTAGTGCGCACCCGTAAAGGCGTACGTCGTCCTGACGGTTCTGTCATTCGCTTCGACCGAAATGCTTGCGTATTGCTAAACGACAATACTGAGCAACCAATCGGTACACGTATCTTTGGTCCTGTGACACGCGAACTTCGTGGCGATAAGTTCATGAAGATCGTTTCACTGGCTCCAGAAGTTCTGTAAGGAGCACGTAGAAATGGCAGCTAAAATCCGTCGTAATGACGAAGTAATCGTTCTTGCTGGTAAAGACAAAGGCAAGAAAGGTAAAGTAACTAAGGTTCTAGCAACTGGTAAAGTTATCGTTGAAGGTATCAACCTAGTTAAGAAACATCAGAAACCTGTTCCAGCTATGGGTATCCAAGGCGGTATCGTAGAGCAAGAAGCAGCTATCGACGTTTCTAACGTGGCTATCTTTAACGCAGCTACTGGTAAAGCTGACCGTATCGGTTTCCGTTTTGAAGACGGCAAAAAAGTTCGTTTCTTCAAGTCTAACGGCGAAACCGTTTCTAACTAATAGAAGTAATTTGGAGTTCTACTATGGCGAAACTGCATGATTACTACAAGTCGTCTGTAGTCGCTGAACTGACCAAACAGTTCGGTTACACAAGCGTCATGCAAGTCCCTAGAATCGAGAAAATCACCCTAAACATGGGTGTTGGTGAAGCAATCAACGATAAGAAACTGCTAGAAAACGCAGCGTCTGATATGGCAACGATCTCTGGTCAAAAGCCACTTATCACAAAAGCGCGCAAATCTGTTGCAGGTTTCAAAATCCGTGAAGGCTACCCTATCGGTTGTAAAGTAACCTTGCGTGGCGAACGTATGTGGGATTTTCTTGAGCGTTTAATTAACATCGCTCTTCCACGTGTACGTGACTTCCGTGGTGTTAGCGCTAAGTCTTTTGACGGTCGCGGTAACTACAGCATGGGCGTTCGCGAGCAAATCATCTTCCCGGAAATCGACTTTGATAAAGTTGATCGAGTACGCGGTCTAGACATCACTATTACGACGTCTGCTGGTACTGATGAGGAAGGCCGTGCTCTGCTGGCTGCCTTTAACTTCCCATTCCGTAAGTAAGGTGAAGGGTTACTGTTATGGCTAAAAATTCAATGAAAGCACGTGAAGCAAAACGTGCGAAGCTAGTAGCTAAGTTCGCTGAAAAGCGTGCAGCGCTAAAAGCTATCATCAGCGATGTAAACGCATCTGAAGAAGATCGTTGGAACGCGGTTCTTACACTGCAATCTCTTCCACGTGATTCAAGTGCATCACGTCAGCGCAACCGTTGCAACCAAACTGGTCGTCCACACGGTTACCTACGTAAGTTCGGTCTAAGCCGTATTAAGGTTCGTGAAGCTTGCATGAAAGGCGAGATTCCGGGTCTTCGTAAGGCTAGCTGGTAATTGCCACTTAATCATTTGGAGTAAATCATATGAGCATGCAAGATCCGATTTCGGATATGCTGACCCGCGTTCGTAACGGTCAGGCAGCAAACAAAGTTGCTGTAAAAATGCCTTCTTCAAAGCTTAAAGTTGCAATTGCTGCACTACTAAAAGCTGAAGGTTACATCGTTGACTTCGCTGTTGAAGGCGAAGCAAAACCTGAGCTAGAAGTTACACTTAAGTACTTCCAAGCTAAACCAGTAATCGAGCAACTTAAACGTGTTTCTCGTCCAGGTCTACGTGTTTACAAGAAGAAAGATGAACTTCCTTCTGTAATGGGTGGTCTTGGTATTGCTATCGTTTCTACTTCCAAGGGTCTTATGTCAGACCGCGCTGCACGTAAAGCAGGTCTTGGTGGTGAAATCATCGCTTACGTAGCTTAATAAGGAGTAGACTATGTCTCGTGTTGCAAAAGCACCTGTCGCTATTCCAGCTGGCGTAGAGGTGAAACTAAACGGCCAAGAAATCACTGTAAAAGGTGCGAAAGGCGAACTAACTCGTGTTCTTAACAACGCAGTTGTAATCGCTCAGGAAGAAAATAACCTGACTTTCGGTCCTAAAGAAGGTGTTGCTAACGCATGGGCTCAAGCAGGTACTGCTCGCGCTCTAGTTAACAACATGGTTGTTGGTGTTACTGAAGGCTTTACTAAGAAGCTAACTCTTAAAGGTGTAGGTTACCGTGCTGCTATCAAAGGCAACGCTGTAGGTCTAACACTAGGCTTCTCACACCCAGTTGAGCACGAGTTGCCAGCGGGTATTAAAGCTGAATGTCCAAGCCAAACTGAAATCGTGATCACTGGTGCTGACAAGCAACTAGTTGGTCAAGTTGCGGCTGACATTCGTTCTTACCGTGAGCCTGAGCCATACAAAGGCAAAGGTGTTCGTTACGCAGATGAAAATGTGCGTACTAAAGAAGCTAAGAAGAAGTAAGGTAACACTATGGATAAGAAAGCATCTCGCATCCGTCGTGCTACACGTGCACGTCGTAAGATTGCAGAACTGGGTGCGACTCGCCTAGTTGTACACCGTACTCCTCGTCACGTGTACGCACAGGTTATCGCGGCTAACGGCTCTGAGGTTATCGCAGCAGCTTCTACTGTAGAAAAAGCGATCCGTGAGCAAGTGAAATACACTGGTAACGTTGATGCAGCTAAAGCAGTGGGTAAAGCTATTGCTGAGCGCGCTCTAGAGAAGGGCGTAACTGCAGTTGCATTTGATCGTTCTGGTTTCCAATACCACGGTCGAGTAGCGGCGCTAGCAGAATCTGCTCGCGAAGCTGGTCTGAAATTCTAAGGTAGGGTTGGAAGATGGCTAAAGAACAACAAGTTCAAGCGAATGATTTGCAAGAAAAGCTAATCGCAGTTAACCGTGTTTCTAAAACGGTTAAAGGTGGTCGAATCATGAGCTTCACTGCACTAACAGTAGTTGGTGACGGTAACGGTCGTGTAGGTTTCGGTTACGGCAAAGCTCGTGAAGTACCTGCAGCGATTCAAAAAGCAATGGAAAAAGCGCGTCGTAACATGACTACGATCGCTCTAAACGAAGGCACTCTTCACCACCCAGTGAAAGGTCGCCATTCGGGCTCTAAAGTTTACATGCAGCCTGCTGCAGAAGGTACTGGTGTTATCGCAGGTGGTGCGATGCGTGCAGTACTAGAAGTTGCTGGTGTACACAACGTACTATCTAAAGCGTACGGTTCTACGAACCCTATCAACATCGTTCGTGCAACGATCGATGCACTAGGTAGCATGAAGTCACCAGAAATGGTTGCTGCTAAACGTGGTCTAACTGTTGAATCTATTTCGGAGTAAGAACACCATGGCAACTATTAAAGTAACTCAAACTAAAAGCTCAATTGGTCGTCTGCCAAAGCACAAAGCTACTTTGCGCGGTCTAGGTCTTCGTAAAATCAACCACACAGTAGAACTTGAAGATACTCCGTGTATTCGCGGTATGATCAACAAGGTTTACTACATGGTTAAAGTTGAGGAGTAATCAGAATGCGTTTGAATACTCTAGCACCGGCTGCTGGCGCGAAAACTTCTGCGAAGCGAGTAGGTCGTGGTATCGGTTCAGGCCTAGGTAAAACTGGTGGCCGTGGTCACAAAGGTCAAAAATCACGTTCTGGCGGCAGTGTTCGTCCAGGTTTCGAAGGCGGTCAGATGCCTCTGAAACAACGTCTACCAAAATTCGGTTTCACTTCTCGCAAGAGCCTAGTGTCTGCTGAAGTTCGTCTAGCTGAGCTAGCGAAAGTTTCTGGTGACGTAGTTGATCTAAACAGTCTTAAAGCTGCTAACATCATCACTAAGAACATCGAATTTGTAAAAGTTGTTCTTTCTGGTGAAATCAACAAAGCAGTGACTGTTAAAGGTCTACGTGTGACTAAAGGCGCTAAAGCTGCAATCGAAGCTGCAGGCGGTAAAATCGAGGAATAATCTCGAGGAACGAGGTACAGATGGCTAAGAAACCAGGACAAGATTTTCGTAGTGCTCAGAGCGGCTTAAGTGAACTAAAGTCGCGCTTGTTATTCGTAATTGGTGCACTTTTAGTATTCCGAGCCGGCTCTTTTGTGCCGATTCCTGGTATTGACGCTGCTGTACTTGCCGATTTGTTCGAACAGCAAAAAGGTACCATCGTTGAAATGTTTAACATGTTCTCCGGTGGTGCTCTTGAGCGTGCATCTATATTAGCATTGGGCATCATGCCGTATATTTCGGCATCTATTGTTGTCCAATTGCTAACTGTAGTTCATCCAGCGTTAGCTGAACTCAAAAAAGAGGGTGAAGCAGGCCGTCGTAAGATAAGCCAATACACACGCTACGGCACGCTTGTACTTGCAACCTTCCAAGCTATAGGTATTGCAACTGGCCTACCAAACATGGTCGACAATCTGGTTGTTATCAACCAAACCATGTTTACGCTAATTGCTACCGTAAGTTTAGTAACCGGTACCATGTTCTTGATGTGGTTAGGTGAACAAATTACAGAGCGCGGAATTGGTAATGGTATTTCGATACTAATTTTTGCAGGTATTGTTGCTGGATTGCCTTCTGCAATCGGTCAAACAATCGAGCAAGCGCGTCAAGGTGAATTGCATGTACTTCTTCTGTTGCTAATCGCGGTATTAGCTTTTGCAGTAATTTACTTCGTTGTTTTCATGGAACGTGGTCAACGCCGAATCGTCGTTAACTATGCGAAACGTCAACAAGGTCGTAAAGTATTTGCTGCGCAAAGCTCGCACTTGCCTCTTAAAATTAACATGGCAGGTGTAATTCCAGCGATTTTTGCATCAAGTATTATCTTGTTCCCAGGAACATTGGCTCAGTGGTTTGGTCAAAACGGTGAGAGCAGCGCGTTCGGTTGGTTAACTGACGTGTCTTTGGCTCTTAGCCCAGGTCAACCGTTGTATGTAATGCTTTATGCAGCAGCAATTATCTTCTTCTGTTTCTTCTACACGGCGTTGGTTTTCAACCCACGTGAAACAGCAGATAACTTGAAGAAGTCTGGTGCATTCGTACCCGGTATCCGCCCAGGTGAGCAGACAGCGAAATACATTGATAAAGTAATGACACGTCTAACCCTTGCTGGTGCACTGTACATTACCTTTATCTGTCTGATTCCCGAGTTCATGATGGTCGCGTGGAACGTACGTTTCTACTTCGGCGGTACATCGCTACTAATCGTAGTTGTTGTAATTATGGACTTTATGGCACAGGTACAGACTCATCTGATGTCTCAACAGTATGATTCTGTGTTGAAGAAAGCGAATCTGAAAGGCTACGGCCGTTAATCCGGCGGTAGACTCAGTTTCATTTACGGAGTTTAGCAATGAAAGTTCGTGCTTCCGTTAAAAAAATCTGCCGTAACTGTAAAGTAATCAAGCGTAACGGTGTCGTTCGCGTGATTTGCAGTGAGCCAAAGCACAAACAGCGCCAAGGCTAATTAGCAGAAATTTTTACTTGAAAATGAAGGTTGGGTCGAGTATATTCCTCGGCCTACCTTTTGCGTGCAAAAGAAGTAGTATTCCGCAGCGTATCCATAACGGGCTTTGCTGTGGCTAATTCTTTTATAGAAACACTTAGGAGTGAATAATGGCCCGTATAGCAGGCATTAACATTCCTGATCAGAAACATGCAGTAATCGCTCTAACAGCGATCTACGGCATCGGTAAAACTCGCTCTCAAGCTATCCTAGCTGAAGTGGGTATTGCTGAAAATGTTAAGATCAGTGAACTAACTGAAGAGCAGATCGATCAACTGCGTGATGGTGTAGCTAAGTACACTGTAGAAGGTGATCTACGTCGTGAAGTATCTATGAACATCAAGCGTCTTATGGACCTTGGCTGTTACCGTGGTCTTCGTCATCGTCGCAGTCTACCACTACGTGGACAGCGTACTAAAACCAACGCTCGCACCCGTAAGGGTCCGCGTAAGCCGATCAAGAAATAATCGGGAAGGTAGAGTACAATGGCTAAACAACCAACTCGCGCTCGTAAGCGCGTACGCAAGCAAGTTGCAGATGGCGTTGCGCACATCCATGCTTCTTTCAATAACACAATCGTAACCATTACTGACCGTCAAGGTAACGCTCTTGCATGGGCTACTGCAGGTGGTTCTGGTTTCCGTGGTTCTCGTAAGTCTACTCCGTTCGCTGCACAGGTTGCTGCTGAGCGTTGTGCTGAAATGGCTAAAGAATACGGCCTAAAGAACTTGGAAGTTATGGTTAAGGGTCCTGGTCCAGGTCGCGAATCTACTGTTCGTGCACTAAACGCCGCTGGTTTCCGCATCACAAACATCGTTGATGCTACACCAATCCCTCATAACGGTTGTCGTCCACCTAAGAAACGTCGCGTATAACGTTTCTAGGACAATTGGAGAAGAATCATGGCAAGATATTTGGGTCCTAAGCTGAAGCTTAGCCGTCGTGAAGGCACTGACTTATTCCTTAAGTCTGGTGTTCGCGCGATCGATACCAAGTGTAAAATTGATAACGCACCAGGTGTACACGGCGCTCGTCGCGGTCGTCTATCTGAGTATGGCGTTCAGCTTCGTGAGAAGCAAAAAGTACGTCGTATGTACGGCGTTTTAGAAAAACAATTCCGTAACTACTACAAAGAAGCTGCTCGCCTAAAAGGCAACACTGGTGAAAACCTACTTCAGCTTCTTGAAGGTCGTCTTGATAACGTAGTTTACCGCATGGGCTTTGGCGCAACTCGCGCAGAAGCACGTCAGCTAGTTAGCCACAAAGCTATCCTAGTAAACGGTAAAGTTGTAAACGTTCCTTCTTTCAAAGTAGCGGCTAATGACGTTGTTTCTATTCGCGAGAAAGCTAAACAGCAAGCTCGTATCAAAGCAGCTCTAGAAGTTGCTGAACAACGTGAAAAACCAACTTGGATTGAAGTAGATGGTGGCAAGATGGAAGGTACATTCAAGCGTATGCCTGAGCGTTCTGATCTATCAGCTGACATCAACGAACAATTGATCGTCGAGCTTTACTCTAAGTAAGGTTTAAACTAAAGAGAGGACACAATGCAGGGTTCTGTAACAGAATTTCTTAAGCCACGTCTAGTTGACATCGAACAAATCAGCTCGACTCACGCAAAAGTAACTCTTGAGCCATTAGAGCGTGGCTTTGGTCATACTCTGGGTAATGCACTTCGCCGCATCCTTCTATCTTCTATGCCAGGTTGTGCTGTAACAGAAGTAGAAATCGAAGGCGTACTTCATGAGTACAGCACGAAAGAAGGCGTTCAAGAAGATATTCTTGAAATTCTTCTAAACCTTAAAGGTTTGGCTGTGCGCGTTGCCGAAGGCAAAGATGAAGTGTTCATTACTTTGAACAAATCAGGCTCGGGCCCTGTGGTTGCAGGTGACATCACCCATGATGGTGATGTAGAGATCGCTAACCCTGAACACGTAATTTGTCACCTAACGGATGACAACGCTGAGATCGCAATGCGTATCAAAGTTGAACGTGGTCGTGGTTATGTTCCAGCTTCTGCGCGTATCCATAACGAAGAAGACGAGCGTCCTATCGGTCGCCTACTAGTAGATGCTACTTACAGCCCAGTAGACAAAATTGCCTACGCTGTAGAAGCAGCTCGTGTAGAACAGCGTACTGATCTAGACAAGCTTGTTATCGATATGGAAACAAACGGTACTCTAGAACCTGAGGAAGCAATCCGTCGTGCAGCTACAATCCTAGCTGAACAATTGGATGCATTCGTAGATCTTCGTGATGTACGAGTTCCTGAGGAGAAGGAAGAGAAGCCAGAATTCGATCCGATCCTACTGCGTCCTGTAGACGATCTTGAACTAACAGTTCGCTCTGCTAACTGTCTGAAAGCAGAAGCGATTCACTACATCGGTGATCTAGTACAACGTACTGAGGTTGAGCTACTTAAAACGCCTAACCTTGGTAAAAAATCTCTTACTGAGATTAAAGACGTACTTGCGTCACGTGGTCTATCTCTGGGCATGCGCCTAGAAAACTGGCCACCTGCATCAATCGCTGAAGATTAATCGATACTAGTTAGAAGGATTAGGTCATGCGCCATCGTAAGAGTGGTCGTCAACTCAACCGCAACAGCTCACATCGCAAAGCGATGTTCAGCAACATGGCTAGCTCTCTAGTACGTCATGAAGTTATCAAGACTACTTTGCCAAAAGCAAAAGAGCTACGTCGCGTAGTTGAGCCTTTGATTACACTAGCTAAGACTGACAGTGTTGCTAACCGTCGTCTAGCATTTGCACGTACTCGTGACAACGAAGTAGTTGCAAAACTATTTAACGAACTAGGTCCACGTTTTGCTGCTCGTCAGGGCGGTTACACTCGTATCCTAAAAGCTGGCTTCCGTGCTGGTGATAAAGCTCCAATGGCTTACATTGAGCTTGTAGATCGCCCAGCTGCTGAAGAAGCTGCTGAGTAATCAGTTCGTAAGAACGAGAAAGCCGAGCATTAGCTCGGCTTTTTTGTATCTGTAATTCAGTAAACCTTTATATCCAGCCTACATTTATTTCAACCCATGCAGACTGGCAATTTAAAAAGTGATTATCACTTACGCTTATTTACTAGTATTCCACAACCCGCCCAACGAACTTAGAAGCCCTTCGCTAGCGCCTTGCTTGTTCAAGTAATCCAAGATTACTGGAGCAAACTGACTGATCATAGATGGGTCTAAACCTAACGTATCGAATGCACTTTTTACTGCACTGATATTCTCAATATTTCCTAGTAAGCTTTGTGCCCCTTGCAAGTTTGAAAGTCCAGGAATCAAAGACTGTAATTCACTACTATTTTCTTGCGAAAGCTGGCTTTGAGCCAAAGCGAGTAGCGCACTACTGCCTCCGGCTGCTTGCTCAGTGGATACTGGTAATTGGCTAGTTAGCATGTCTGTTAATGGAGATGACTCGGTGTTCAAGCTGCTGCCGACCATGTCCATCAGGCCACTTTCTTTACTTTTTTGAGTGACTGAATCTAAGAATGCGTGCGCACTACCAATGTTGATTGATAGGAGTGCTAGAGTTAGGAGTGTTTTACGCATGGTACCTCCAAAGGTTGAGCGTTTTTTAAAAGTGATTTTATTTTTAAAGGCTATCAGAGTGAAAGGTTCAGAGGTGAGAAAGTCTATTCAGTTTAGACAAAAAAACGGCGCTAGTGCGCCGTTTTATTTAATCATAATTGAAAATGGTTTCAATTAGATAATATCTAATAGTTCTACTTCGAAAACTAAAGCTGCAAATGGAGGGATAGCCGCACCAGCGCCACGCTCACCGTACGCAAGATCTTGTGGTACGTATAGCTTCCACTTAGAGCCAACAGGCATTAGTTGTAGTGCCTCTACCCAACCTTTGATTACGCCTGTAACAGGGAATTCAGCAGGTTGACCGCGAGATACAGAGCTATCGAATACGGTACCGTCAGTTAGCTCACCGTGGTAGTGAACGCGAACTGAGCTTTCTGCTGTAGGAACTGCACCAGTACCTTCAGAAATGATTTCGTACTGAAGACCAGAGTCTAGAACATTAACTTCAGGTCGTAGAGCGTTGTCTTTTAGGAACGCTTCGCCTTCTGCTGCCGCAATTTTTGCTGCTTCTTGGCGGGCTGTTTCTGCACGAGTGTGAAGTTCTTGTAGTGCTTTGTTGATTTCATCAATTTCGATTGATGGCATGTCACCAGTTAGTGCTGTTGCAATACCTGCTGCGATAGCATCAACGCTAAGACCTTCAAGACCAGAGCCTGCAAGTTGCTGACCCATTTGCAGACCAATGCCGTAGCTTGCTTTTTGTTCTGCAGTTTCAAATTTAATTTCAGACATGAATGTCGCTCTTATTAGGAGTGATAAAGGCAACAGGATATCAGTTTCGAGCTTAGGTTTAAATGATTGCGACTGAATGCTTAATTGAGGCGGCCAGGTTGTGACTTATCTCTTACTCCAAGTGAAATTTCTGCTAATTTAATCCCAATTCCATTTTAGTTTGGTGAAAAACATATACTCTCCGCGTCGGTATTTTTATACTGGCCGTAGAAGTATTAAGGGACTCATTACAATGAATCGTCGCAGAAAGAAAAAGCAGCAAGTCGACTATGTCGAACTGGTTAAACAAAAATTCGCTGCTATCGACTGGAAGCAGCCGTTCAACAAAGAGCAATGGTTGGAGCGTACACAGCCTGTTAAGCAGTTTTGGTTGCGTCTGCCTAAATTTCATCAGCGTGCTTTGATGGTCTTAGTGCCATTGATTCTGGTGCTCCTTGTTATTCCTTTGCCGAATAAAACAGAACAACCAGTTGAGCAGACTGAGGTCGATCATCCACGCGTAGCGATTGAGCTGAACGCGCAGAGTTTAAGCCAGCAGAGAACCTCTCAGAACTCTGGACCGAAATCTGAAGACTGGAAAGAGTACACGGTTAAAAATGGTGATACATTAGCGCAGGTTTTCAGAAGTAATCAGCTCTCTATGGCGGATCTTAGCGCTCTAGTCAAAATAGAGGGCAGTGATAAGCCGCTAAGCCAAATAAAGCAGGGACAATTGATTCGCTTTAAGCTTAGTGACGAAGGTGAGTTAGATATGCTACAGCTGGAAAAAAGCGGGCGGTCCGTTATGTTTTTCCGTTTATCGGATGGGACCTTTGGACGTAACAAGTAAACGCTTCAAATGAAAAGACGCGAAGATATCGCGTCTTTTTAGTTAGTTTTTCATAGCGATTAGTTTTTCATAGCGATTAGTTTTCATAGTAACCAATCGAGTTGAAGCTTATAGCGCTACGGATTCTTTCCGCATATCCACATGAGGGATACCATCTTCAAGATAGCACTCTGAGATAACCTTGAATCCATGACTAGCATAAAACTGGATGAGGTGTTCTTGAGCACCTATATCTATTGTCTGTCCTGGCCATAATGTTTCGCATTGTGCCAAGGCCTTGTCCAATAACTTATGACCTAAGCCACCGCCTCGCGCGGTCTGCTTTGTCACCACTCGACCAATACTCACATTGTCATACGTAGTGCCTCTGGGCAGTAATCTTGCGCAAGCAACCAGTTCATCACCGTGATAGCCTATTAGATGATAAACGCCTTCCAGCGTGTCCTTACCATCCAGTTCAGGGTAAGGGCAGGTTTGTTCAACAACGAATACATCCACACGCAATTTCATCATTTCATACAGCTGTGTGGTTGTTAGCTGAGCAAAGGGCAAAGTAATCCAAGTGAGCATGTTGTTATCCGTAATGAGAATAGAGTGACTGACTTTACTTTGTTTTGAGCTCATACTCATTAACAAAGGTTAATTATCACTGGTTTTCCCACCAAATCTGGTGATAATGTGCCCTCTTTCCATCTCACCTGAGGATATCCCCGTGAGCAAACAAACATTCGATCAAGTTGGGCTGAACCCAGCGTTACTCGCCACACTTGATTCCCTGAACTATACCCACATGACGCCAATTCAAGCTTTGAGCTTGCCTGCAATCCTAAAACATCGTGATGTCATCGGGCAGGGTAAAACGGGCTCAGGTAAAACCGCTGCATTTGGTTTAGGGGTTTTATCGAACCTCAACGTCAAACGCTTTCGTGTCCAGTCATTAGTATTGTGTCCAACGCGTGAGCTTGCAGACCAAGTAGCGAAGGAAATTCGTACTTTAGGTCGCGGCATTCATAATATTAAAGTGCTTACTCTCTGCGGTGGGATGCCTATGGGGCCACAAATTGGTTCGTTAGAGCATGGTGCGCATATCCTAGTCGGCACACCTGGCCGTATTTTGGATCACCTTGAGAAAGGCCGAATTAACCTTAGCGATCTGAATACCTTGGTGCTAGATGAAGCTGATCGCATGTTGGACATGGGTTTCCAAGACGCATTAGATGCAATCATCGATGCAGCGCCAAAGCAGCGTCAAACTCTACTTTTCAGTGCTACTTTTCCAGAAAAAATTGAGCAAATTGCGCAGCGTATAATGCAGACACCGGAAGTGATTAAGGTGGAATCGACGCATGATACTTCAAGCATTGCGCAGTACTTCTATAAAGTTGAAGGCTCGGAAGCGCGTGATGAAGCATTGGCGAATTTGCTGCTGACTCACCAACCAGAGTCCGCGGTGGTTTTTTGTAATACCAAAAAAGAAGTTCAAAGTGTCGCAGATGAGTTGCATCACAAAGGATTCAGCGTTATCGATATCCATGGGGACTTAGAGCAGCGTGAACGCGACCAAGCATTGGTGCAGTTTGCTAACAAGAGTGTGTCTATCCTTGTTGCAACAGACGTTGCAGCGCGTGGTTTGGACGTTGATAATCTTGACGCAGTCTTTAACTTTGAGCTATCGCGCGATCCTGAGGTTCATGTGCACCGTATTGGTCGTACAGGTCGTGCGGGTAGTAAAGGTTTAGCGTTTAGCTTTTTTGGTGAGAAAGACGGTTTACGTGTAGCTCGTATTGAAGAATACCTAGAGATGGACGTGGTACCAGCAACATTGCCTGCCAAATCAAATCAGCAGCCATACCAAGCGAAGATGGTGACGATTAACATTGATGGCGGTAAGAAACAGAAAGTACGACCGGGTGATATTTTAGGTTGTTTGACAGGAAAAAATGGTATTCCAGGCTCTCAAGTCGGAAAGATTCACCTATTCCCTGTGCGCGCTTATGTTGCCGTCGAAAAGTCTGTGGCTAAAAAGGCTCTACAGACCATTAGTAACGGCAAGATGAAAGGGCGCCAGTTCCGGGCGCGAATTCTTAAATAGCTCAAATAGCAGAGACAAAGCTCTTCGTTTGAAGAGCTTTTTTCTTTTTTGAGTTTATTTGAGAGTGTGATCTTTGGTTAAGCGTGCTTTGATTCGACTCAAACTGATTGGCGTAATGCCCAGGTAGGCCGCAATTTGACTATCGGTAATACGTTGCTTTAAATCTGGGTAATGAGCGCAAAATAATTGATATCGTTCCTCTGGAGAGTAGAGCAACATAAAGCGTTCTTTATTCTCTTTATTAACCAGTTGGTTTTCGAGTAGCTTTAAGTAAATGGCGTGCTTTTCTGCTCGCCAGTGATGCAACGTTTCAATTGGCAAGCAAAATAGCTGACAAGCGCTCAGCGTTTCCAATAAGTAAGGCGAAGGTTGGTCCTTTATTATGCTCTCAAACCCGATAACCCAGTCCTTCTCCCAATAAAATTCTTTACTGAATTCTTTGCCGTGCTCCGTGAGATAGCTTGCGTGGCATAACCCCTCAATGATGAAGTAAAGGTGTGAGCTCAACTCCCCTTGGTGATTAAGAATGTGGCGTGTAGGCAGTTCGAGCAACTCACCATTTTCAATAAGTTGGTTTGCTTCTGTCTCTAAAAAGCCATGATTGACTAAGTCTGAAAAAAGATCGCTGTGCATGTGATAACTCAGAAACGGTTTTCTTTATTTTAACGAGTTTTATTGATAACAAAAAAGCGGCTCATGAGAGCCGCTTAGTGTTGCTGTCAAATCAACCTTATTTATTCAAATCGATTTGATAAATCGCGAAACCAATGTCATCTGTTGACACGCGCTTCATTGGGTATTGTCCTTTCTCTTTGATGAACTGCGCCGCTTTATCGCTAGGGGAGGTTTCGAAACGAATATCTAGCTTGTTATCGGACTTAATCGGTGCGAAAGACCAGTTGTTGTCAGCGCTTGGTGTCACTTCTCCTTTTTCTTCACTCACGCGAGAAATATAAGTGGCGACGACAGAGCGGTTTTCATCTGGTGCGTCAAATGCAATGAAATCTGGGCCTGTACCAGGGAAAGTATTGCTATATGCACGGTAGTTATTGGTTGCGATGATGAAATCTTGCTTCGGATTGACAGGCTTACCATTGAACGTCAGGTTCACAATACGCTGAGAATCTGGATTAATCACTTTACAATCCGCATCGTACTTCGGCGGTTGGGTAACGTCGATTTGGTAGTTAACCCTATCAATAACATCGAAGTTGTAAGTACGGAAATTATCCCAATCAATCAAAGATTGCGGTTTAGGATTGTTGATGTCGATGTGGTTGAATTGACCCGCACTGCACTCTAGCCATTCGCGAACTTCTTTACCTTTCACTTTCATCGCAACCAAGGTGTTTGGATATAAGTAAAGATCGGCCGCATTACGGAAGGTGAGCTGACCGGATTCTACTTCTGTAAAGTTATTCGGATCGTTCTTACGACCGCCGACTTTAAATGGTGCTGCCGCACTCAGTACTGGAATGTCAGAAAGGTCTGGGTCGCCTTGAATAAAGCGTTCTACGTAGTCTTTCTGAGCAAGGTTAACGATTTGAATGGTGGGGTCGTCCTGCACTAATGCCAAGAAGCTGTACATGACATCACTTGCTTTGCCGATTGGTTGGTTTACAAATTCACGAGTGCCTTTGTGATCTTCTTCTAACGCTTTCACAATATCTGCATCGGCTTTAGCTAATGACTTCTTATTTACTTTATCGAAGATAGGGCGTGCTTCTGCTTGGCCTTCGACGACTTGCCATCTGCCGTCTTTCTCTTTCAGCATCAAATCCATCACACCTACGTGACTTCCCCAGCGGCCCGGCATCACGGACGTTACACCATTGATGGTCCCTTTATTTATATCAACACCAGGTAGGTTTGCGAAGTCTTTCCCTGGGAAGACGGCGTGAGAGTGACCAAAAGCAATCGCATCAATACCTTCAACTTCTGTGAGGTAGTAAACAGAGTTTTCAGCGCCTAGTTTGTATGGATCAGTAGAAATGCCCGAGTGTGGAATCGCCACAATCACGTCTGCGCCTTCTTTCTTCATTTGAGGAATCAGTTTCTCTGCTGTTTCCTTAATGTCTTTAGCAAAGACTTTGCCTTCTAAGTTCTTCTTATCCCACACCATAATTTGTGGTGGTACAAAGCCGATGTAACCCACTTTTATTTGATGCGCTTCGCCGTTTGTGTCTTTAAATGTGTGAGTTTTGATGAGGTAAGGCTTGAAGTAATGCTCACCGGTTTGTTTATCAAATACGTTTGCATTGATGTAAGGGAAGTTTGCACCCTTCAACGTCGTTTGTAGGAAATCTAAGCCATAGTTGAACTCATGATTGCCAATGTTGCCCACATCGTAGTCTAGCTGGTTCATCGCTTTGTAGACTGGGTGCACGTCGCCGGGATTAATCCCCTTTGCCGCCATGTAATCGCCCATTGGGCTGCCCTGAATTAAATCACCGTTATCTACTAGTACCGTGTTTTCTGTCTCGGACTTAGCTTGTTTCACTATTGTCGCTGCGCGACTTAAACCGATTTGCTGTGATGGTTGGTCTTTGTAGTAATCGTAATCCATCACGTTGGTGTGAATGTCGGTGGTTTCGATAATACGAAGCTTGATGGTATCGGCCATTGTTGGGCCAGCAAGCGTTAGCATGCCACTTAATACTGCGAGGGAAATAGGATGAACTGCCACTTTCATTTGGTGCTCCAATTCAATGATAAGGGGAAATCGTACTGCGTAATGTATCAAACACAGATGCAACTCGATGATAAAGGTACAGAAAACTGTGAACATTAATCAGTTTACTGAACCTTATTCATATTAACCGCCGACTTTTTCACGCTTTTGAATGAGACCAAACAAAAACTTCTTAGCAGATTTTTGAATAAAAAATGAAATTTTAGAATTTCAGGTAATATAAACGCCCCGCCATAATGCTTGCATAACGATATCAATGGACGATGAGCAAGCACATGGCAACGAACGATTCAGTCACTTCTTTTCCTAAACCAAAGCCCCGGTTAGTTTCTGACAACCCAGTCGCTGGTGTTACTCGTTTTGCAAAGCAATCGCTACAGCCTGGTGAAGTCGCCTTAGTAGGTGCAGGACCAGGCGATCCTGAACTTCTGACGGTGAAAGCACTGAACTGCTTGCAGCAAGCTGACGTGGTTTTGTACGACTACTTGGTGTCTGAAGAAATCATGGCATTGATTCCAAGCGATACGATTTTGGTGTGCGTTGGGAAGCGAGCTGGGCATCACAGTGTGCCGCAGGAGAAGACGAATCAGCTTTTGGTGGATTTTGCCAAGCAGGGCTACAAAGTAGTGCGCATTAAAGGTGGGGATCCGTTTGTATTCGGTCGTGGTGGTGAAGAGTTAGAAGTGCTTGCTGATGCCGGCGTTCGTTTTCAAGTTGTCCCTGGCATTACCGCAGCAGCTGGCGCAACCGCTTATGCTGGTATTCCACTGACTCATCGTGATTATGCGCAATCGGCCATCTTTGTGACTGGCCACTTGAAAGAAGAAAGTGATGAGATGGATTGGTCCACGTTGGCGCGTGGGAATCAGACTTTAGTGATCTACATGGGGCTGATGAAATCACACTATATTCAGAATCAACTCATTAAGCATGGCCGTTCAGCGTCGACTCCGATTGCCATTATTGAGCGTGGCACGCAGATTCAACAAAAAGTATTTACGGGAGAACTCTCCCAACTATCTGATTTATCGAAGGAAGCACAGTCGCCATCTTTGATTGTTGTCGGAGAGGTAGTGCGACTGTCTCAAAAGTTAGACTGGTTTTTGTCTAGTACTGAATTCAACAAAAGTGCTATTGCCAACTCCATATAATTTCAGACCAAAGATTAGAGACGTAATGCGCCTTCAAGCTTAAAAAGGAAATACAAAACATGGACCAACAACGTTTAACTCACCTTAAACAACTCGAAGCGGAGAGTATCCATATTATCCGTGAAGTTGCGGCTGAGTTTGATAACCCAGTCATGATGTATTCGATTGGTAAAGATTCATCAGTGATGCTGCACCTTGCGCGTAAAGCTTTTTACCCAGGTAAGATTCCATTTCCATTGCTGCATGTCGACACCGATTGGAAGTTCCGCGAGATGATTGAATTTCGTGATCGCACCGCGGCCAAATACGGTTTTGAGCTTTTGGTACATAAGAATCCAGAAGGTCTAGCCATGGGCTGTAGTCCGTTTGTTCATGGTTCTTCTAAGCACACTGACATCATGAAGACTCAAGGCTTAAAACAAGCGCTGAACAAGTACGGTTTTGATGCTGCCTTTGGTGGTGCGCGCCGCGACGAAGAGAAATCACGGGCGAAAGAGCGCGTGTATTCATTCCGCGATAAGAACCATACATGGGACCCTAAAAACCAACGTCCTGAGCTATGGAAGACGTACAACGGTCAGGTTAATAAGGGTGAGAGCATTCGTGTATTCCCGCTGTCTAACTGGACTGAGCTTGATATCTGGCAATACATCTATTTAGAAAACATCGAGATCGTGCCGCTTTACCTCGCGGACAAACGCCCAGTTGTTGAACGCGATGGCATGCTGATCATGGTTGATGATGATCGTATGGAGCTTCAACCGGGTGAAGTGATTGAAGAGAAGAGTGTGCGCTTCCGTACCCTTGGTTGTTATCCATTGACTGGTGCCATCGAGTCTGAAGCAAACACTTTAACTGGCATTATCGAAGAGATGCTGGTGGCAACGTCGAGTGAGCGCCAAGGCCGAGCGATCGACCACGATCAGTCAGGATCGATGGAGCTTAAGAAACGTCAAGGTTACTTCTAAAGGATCTAAGGAAAGATAATGAACAGTGCAGTTGAAGCTCAATTAGCCGAGCTTGGTATCGAAGGCTATTTAACACAACACCAGTACAAGTCGTTACTTAGATTCTTGACTTGTGGCTCGGTGGATGACGGTAAAAGTACATTAATCGGTCGCTTACTCCATGACTCAAAACAAATTTATGAAGATCAGCTAGCGGCAGTGCACTCAGACAGCCAACGTGTGGGTACCACGGGTGAAAAGCCTGACCTTGCGTTGTTGGTCGATGGCTTACAAGCTGAGCGTGAGCAGGGGATCACGATTGATGTGGCTTACCGCTATTTCTCGACGCAGAAACGTAAATTCATCATTGCAGATACTCCTGGACACGAGCAGTACACACGTAACATGGCTACAGGTGCATCGACATGTGACTTAGCTGTGATTCTGGTTGATGCACGTAAGGGCATTCTCGATCAAACTCGTCGTCACTCTTTCATTTCCAACCTATTGGGATTGAAGCACTTTGTTGTGGCGATCAACAAGATGGACTTAGTGGATTACTCCCAAGAGCGCTTTGAAGAGATCCGCGATGAGTATCTGAAGTTCTCTGAGAATCTGACAGGGGATATTGATATTCAAATCATCCCGATCTCAGCGCTTGAAGGGGACAATGTGGTGGATAAAGGCCAAAACCTGACTTGGTTTAAAGGCCCATCATTGCTTGAGCTTCTTGAAACGGTCGATGTGGATCAAGAAAAAGGCGCGGGTGAATTCCGCTTCCCTGTGCAATACGTTAATCGTCCTAACCTCGATTTCCGTGGTTTTGCGGGGACCATTTCTTCTGGTTCGATCAAAGTCGGTGATGCCATTAAAGCATTGCCATCGGGTAAAACGTCAACTGTGGCTCGTATTGTGACCTTTGATGGTGATATCGAAGAAGCTCGTGCAGGATTAGCTGTCACTCTGACGCTAAGCGATGAGATCGATATTAGCCGTGGCGACTTAATTGTTCTAGATAATGCTCAAGTGGAAACCACAAACCATTTGCTTGCCGATGTGGTGTGGATGACAGAGCAACCCCTGCAACCGGGTCGTGACTATGACATCAAAATCGCAGGTAAGAAAACCGTAGGTCATGTTGAAGCGATTCGTCATCAATATGACATTAATAATCTCTCGACTCATAGCTCGGCAGAGCTGCCATTGAATGGTATTGGTTTGTGTGAATGGTCTCTTAATGAGTCAGTCGCGCTGGACAATTATCAAGACTGTGCAGATACCGGTGGCTTTATCATTATCGATCGTCTGACAAACGTGACGGTTGGTGCTGGCATGGTTAAAGAGAGCCTCGCCGTGGTTGAGCGCGATTTGACGGACATCTCTGCGTTTGAAGTTGAGCTTAATGCGCTTGTCCGTAAACACTTCCCACACTGGGAAGCAAAAGACGTCAGCCAGTTTCTGAAAAAGTAACTGGCTTACCCAAGTACGATAATTTCAGGCTCTGTCTGCTGTTGTACTTGGGGCGTCGCTACCTAACTGAATTGCGAAATGTCGTTAGGTATTCTCCTAATACCAGAATGCTTCGGTGGAGCCCAAGAAAACCGAGCATTCTGATGTTCTTTTCGCTTGCGCTGATTTTTGTCTGTTTACTCGTTTGTCGGTGTTTCATGGATAAATGAGTCGTTGTTGTGCCCTTTGGGGCTATTTGGTAAGGAAAGGCTATGTGGGAACAAGGGTTTGTGTTAGCGATTTTGCTTGGCATTATCACTTGCTTGCTTGTCACGAAAATTAAGCCTAGTTATGTCTTTGCGGGTGCCGCTTTTATTGCATTCATGGCTGGGATGATGGATTCAGCCACCATCGCATCCAATTTTACCAACTCTTCATTGTTAACCCTGGTTCTATTGATTCTTGCATCCTGTGCTCTAGAAAAAACACTGCTGATCAGTTGGGTGAGCCGAAGTATCTCTGAGGGCCAGTTAGGCAGCGTAATTGCTAAGCTCGGTGTATCGACCGCCTTGCTCTCTTCATTTACGAATAATACCGCTGTGGTTGTCTCATTGATTGGGGCGATTAAGCGTAATCAGCAGCATGCACCTTCGAAATTACTTATTCCCTTGTCTTACGCCGCCATTTTTGGTGGCACGTTAACTTTGATTGGTACGTCGACTAACTTAATCATCAACAGCTTTGTCGAAGACGCAGGCTTACCGAGCCTGAGCTTTTTTACACCTACGATGATAGGTTTGGCTGTGCTGGTGGGAGGGATGCTGATTCTTATCCCGCTCAGCTACTTGCTACCGAATTATGATGATCAAAACCAAGAAGATTTACCTTACTTTCTTGAGTCTCGCGTTGAGCCTGGCTCACCGCTAGTTGGGCGTACGATCAGCGAGAATAATTTACGTGCGCTGCGCAAACTGTTTCTTGCAGAAGTGGTGCGCGATGGTGTTACTGTTTCTTCTGTGGGGCCGGATTTTGTGCTCAATGCAAAAGACCGCCTGTTATTTTGTGGCGATGTTGAGAGCGTCGCGACCCTGCAAGAAATTCCGGGCCTCAAGTTGTTTGGTCAGCAGCACTTAAATGGGCAAAACTTTATCGAAGTTGTGGTGAGCTCGTCGGCGACGTTTTGCTACAAAACCCTCAAAGAGAGCCGATTCCGCGACCGATTCGATGCCGTTGTTGTGGCGATTCGCCGAGGCCACGAACGCCTAGAAGGTGGCTTGGGTAGCATTACCTTAGCGCCAGGGGACACGTTAGTTCTGGTTCCAGGCAAGCGTTTTGAGTCTGAACGCCGAGCTCATCGTAAAGAGTTTGTTTTAGTGCATGACTTGGACTCTAGCGCTCGGCTTGATACGAATAAGTCTTCCATTGTATTACTGGGCTTTGCAGCCGTAATTGGATGCGCTCTATTAGAGTTAGTACCGATTATTAAAGGTCTAGCTGCGTACCTTATCGCGCTTATTGCGTTTGGTATTGTGCAGATTTCAGAACTGCGCCGCCGTTTTCCGATCGATATCGTCGTGATTGTCGGTTCCGCTTTGTCTATTGCTCAACTGATGATCTCTTCTGGATTGTCAGAAAGAATGGGAGTGATGTTTATTGAAGCGTTTAATGGCTGGGGAGTATTTGGTGCCTTGGTGGCGACTTATATCATGACATTGGTACTCACTGAATTGGTGACAAACAATGCCGCGGCTGCGCTTTCTTTTCCTATCGGTTATAGCATGGCGGTGGGTTATGGCGTGGATCCGATGCCATTCATCATGGCGGTTTTGTTCGGCGCGAGTGCGAGCTTTATCTCTCCCTACGGTTACCAAACTAACCTGCTGGTGTACAGCGTAGGAAATTACAAATTGACCGACTACGTGAGAATTGGAGTGCCAATTTCGATTGTGTACTCTGTATTAGTACTTACTTTGATCCCGGTCTTTTTCCCGTTTTAATTCCGATATTTACAAGGATACGTTATGACTGCCGAAACGACGGTAAAAGATGAAAACATTGTTTGGCACCAGCATTCGGTTGATAAACAGCTTCGTGCTGAATTAAAGAAGCAAAAACCTGCCGTATTGTGGTTCACTGGTTTATCTGGAGCGGGTAAATCAACCGTAGCAGGGGCGTTGGAAAATCGCCTTGCAGCATTGGGTTACCACACCTATTTATTGGATGGTGACAATGTACGACATGGTTTGTGTAGCGATTTAGGTTTTTCTGAACAGGACCGTCGCGAGAACATTCGTCGCATTGGTGAACTGGCGAAGTTGATGGCAGATGCGGGTTTAATTGTTCTGTCGGCGTTTATTTCACCGCATCGTGCAGAGCGGAAGTTAGTACGCGATTTATTGCCAGAAGGCGAGTTTATTGAAGTGTATGTCAATGCATCTCTAGAGGTTTGCGAAGGTCGAGATCCTAAGGGTTTATACCGTAAAGCCCGTGCGGGAGAGATTCCTAATTTCACTGGTATTGATTCGGAATATCAAGCGCCAGAGAACCCTGAAATCGATTTGCCCGCGGGAGAAAAGAGTGTCGATGAGCTGGTGGATTTGTGCTTAATCGATCTTAAACAACGCGGTGTGATCCGATAAAAAAGCATTTAGATCATAGGTGACCTAAAGCTCTTTGAGCAGCTGGAGAAGTATTTGGATCATAGGTGATCAAATGCTTCTCAAGCTGGCTAGACGGTATGATGAACCGTACTTTTAGCTTCACTATGGACACTAAATCTATGATTTAACAGTGCAAGCATTTGATCGTAGTATTTGGCATGTGGTTTGTTTCCGAGTAAGGTACAGAGCTCATTACCTGTGGGTGTGAAGCGGTAATATAAAAGGCGGACACCTTTACTGTTTACGTTCAGCGACAAGTTTTTACCTTGGTAGGTGAGGACCAACGGTGTCTCGATACTAATTTCGCCAGATTCAAGTTCGGCACTGTGCAGCAGCCCTAATTCAATTAAGAGCAACAAGCTTGAATACGGCAGTTGAAAACTTCCCATATTTAGGCTGTTGGCGACGTCTCGCTTGCCGAAGCTAAATATGCCTCCTTGGGCTTTGTAACCAATCAGCAGTTTTCTGCTGTGATCCCCTCCAAAACTGCATGCTAAAGAGGCGGCTCTTTGCAGAGTTTGTGCTTCCTTTGGTGACATATCTTTGAGGGTTTTCAACGCTTTCATGGATGTTGAACCCGGATTGGTCACTTCACGTTTCATCACTTGAGCCCATAGCTTTTGCATCGCGCTGTTATGGATGTCTTGAGCCATCTCAAAAAATCGATGCAACCAATCTTGGTCTGGCTCTCCCGCTGTCTCATCTCGGCATGAACTGTGCGCTAATTTTAAAATCTGTTCTAAGTTTTTTTGTCGCTGTTCTTGGCGTCTTTGCTCTCGCAATTGGGCTCTTTCAAACGCAGATTTGGCTGGCGGTTCGGTTTGCAGTAAGGCGTCAAGACCGTGTATTTGGGCAATGGTTTTTACCTTACTAGCACTGTCTTTTATGTAGCCTTGTTTCTTTTCTTGTTGCGTATTTTTTTTTGTGTCTGACTGATGTTCGATGACAACAGGTTGCTTTGTCGGGTCTGCCATTCGTTTTCCTACCAAGAACTGCGCGGTTCGCACGTTTAAATTTACACCTTATCTGACCAAGCGACCAGACAGGAGTTCTCAGTTTTTGAACGAATAGGGCTATTCAAAATGATAATGAGTTGTTAAAATTGTTATCGTTATTTTGGAGGGGCTATGAAGTTCTCAGAAGCAGGTAAACTCAAAAAGCACCTGTCGATAGCGTTTCTTTTGGTTATTTATGTGGGCGTATTAGCGTATTTATCTCGTTATATCGTGTAGCACAAAGCTAAAAAAGGCGCCAGTGTGACGCCTTAGGTGTAGCACAAAGCTAAAAAAGGCGCCAGTGTGACGCCTTAGGTGTAGCGAGGCTTATCGACGACTTAAATTACATATCGTCGTAGGCTTCTATTTCTGATCCCTCAATAACGTAAGCCGTTTCTGCCAGTTCGTGGTTTATCGTCTCGGTTTTCAACGTTCCAACCACATATATAACATCCCACAACTCTTGAACAGGCGCGCCTTTCGGAAACTTCACGTAAATGATCTGGTTTGGAGGCGGTGGTGGCACGTGAATACAAGCTCCAAAATATGGCACCAATAAAAATTCGGTGACGGTATCGGCATCACCTTCAAGTGGGATAACAAACCCCGGAATTTTAACTTGGCTTCCGTTCAGTTCTGGTCGAACGTTACCAATCTTGGACTGCTGGGCTGCGCCACCACTGTGATCAGATGCGGGCATGCCTATACTGTCGAACAATTTACGCTCTTTTTCTGGAACAAGGTCAATCCAGTCAAGCTTTAATGGTTCTTCGCTGGCCATAACAGGCGCTGTGAATGCGACGACCAGCAAGCAACTTGCGAGTATTTTTTTCCACATTTTATTAAATCCTTATTGTCATTCCGTCACTCAGTGACTGTCGGTAGGCGCGGAGTGCGGGAATGAAACCAATCACAATACCAGCGCATTGTACGAAACCTAATAGCATCCACTCATAAGTAGATAAGATGCTTAAGGTGAGATGTATTCCATAGTGCTGTTGGATGATCGGCTGCGCGATAGTAAGAATGGCATACAGCCCAGTAACGCCAGTAATAATACCAGCAGCAGTGAGCAAGCTGGCTTCACTAATTAATAGTGAGAAAACATGACGAGGCCTTGCTCCCATGGCTCGCAAAATCGCCATTTCACGGCGGCGTTCCTGTAGGCTAGTTAATAGACTGCTTAACATACCTAACAACCCTGCGATCACGACAAAACCAGATACTGCCATTAGGGCTTGCTCTGCAACCGACATCATTCCCCATAACTCATGCAACGCAACGCCGGGCATAATGGCGCTGAGCGGCTCTTTGGGGTAGGTGTTAATTTGTCTTTGCAGGGCGAAAGTTTGAATACGAGATTTCAAACCAACGAGCATAGCGGTAATTTGTTTGGGCTGAAAGTCTCTGTTTTTGAGATCTTGTGCCTTGGGTGTCGGGCCCAAACGCGCACCACTTTCCCACCCAACGTGAATGGCTTCGATGGCTTCCAATGATACATGGACAGTTTTGTCGACTGGTGTTCCTGTAGGAGCAAGGATACCGACAACTTTAAATGGCAGATTGTCATGACGGCTAAAGCCAACGTCGCTAATGCCGTGGGCAATGATGATTTCGCTACCGATATCATAACCAAGTTGTTTAGCGACATCAGAACCTAGCACGGTTTCAAATAAACCATTGAATTCTCTACCCTTGCCAAATGTTAGTGGTTGCTTACTTCCAAACTTGTAATGCTCAAAGTAACTGTGATTGGTTCCCATAACTCGGAAGCCTTTATGCGAGTCGCCAAGCGAGATTGGAATAGCCCAATCGACTGAACGATGATTGGCAAACTCTTGGTAGCTTTTCCAATCGATGTTGTTGGTCGCATTACCAATACGAAACACAGAATAGAGCAATAGGTTCACTGGCCCAGAACGTCCACCAATAATGAGGTCTGTGCCTGAAATTGTATTGGCGAAGCTATCCTTGGCTTGAGTTCGGATACGCTCGACGCCCAATAGGAGTACCACCGAAATCGCAACGGTCATGATGGTTAGAATTGCCGTCGCTTTGCGGTTCATCAAGCTCTTCCAGGCGAGCTTTACAACAGCACTCATGATATGGCTCCTAGGCTAGATACTTGATTAATGTCGGGTAGATTGAGCGTGCGATCGAATAAGGGTTCGAGTGTTGGGTCGTGGCTAACGAATACCAGTGTGGCATTGGCTTGATTCGCTTGCTCCATAAGGAGCTCAATAAATGCTTTACGATTGTCATAGTCTAAAGCTGAGGTTGGTTCGTCAGCGATCACTAACTCTGGATGTCCTATCAGAGCTCGAGCCGCAGCCACACGTTGTTGTTGACCAATACTCAATTCCGAGACAGGGCGTGTATGAAGCTCGTTTGGCAAGTGCAGTCGTTCTAGTAGGGCCTGAGCCTGTTCATTTAATGTTTGAGATGAGGCACCTAAATGGGCACGGTCACGTCGTATTTTACTGAACTGACATGGCAATAATACGTTTTCAATTACGTTAAGGTACGGCAATAAATTGAACTGTTGAAAGATGTAGCCAATATGATTGGCGCGAAAGCGGTCTCTCTGACTGGCACTTAAACTAGCAAGGTCAGTATCGAGTACAGATAGAGAGCCTGAAGTTAATGTGTTAATCCCCGTCAACAAAGCGAGCAAGGTCGATTTACCGCAGCCACTTGGACCTTTGATAAACACATGCTCGCCTTGTGTAATGTGTAATTTGGGGATGTGGATGGTTGGGTTGGTTGAACCGGGCCAGAAAAATTGGGCATCCTCTAGCTCGACAACATTTGGTGTGGTTTCAGTCATATTAAATCACCAAAGCTGTGGCGTGTAAGTAGGTACTTACACGCCACTCGTGTTATTTGATTACGATTTGGGTGTTATCTTTGCTTAATTTAATTGCTGATTGCATGGTATCAGTGAATATATTGACGCTGATGGACTCTGTAGTTGGGAATTGGTTAAACCAATCGGTTTGGATTTGGCTAAGCTGATTAACTTGTTCGCAACTGAAGCGATATTGCACCGAAAATTCACCGTGACCACCATGATCGTGCACCTCGTCATGGTGGTCATGTTTATCATGATGTTCATTATGATCATGGTGTTCGTGCCCTTCATGATCGTGATGTGCATGGTCATCATGGTCATCATGGTCGTGCTCACTATGATCATGTTCCTCATGAGTTTCGCTTAGGTTGTGGCTCACGTAAGCTTCTTCAACATTACAATCAGCTTGTGAGTTAATAGCGAACAATGCGTTGCTGTCTTCGAGTGTAGCGACGGCTTGTTTAAGCGCTTGCTCTTGTTGTGCGTTTTCTGGAGCATGTTCGAAACCCACAACATCAGCTCCAGGAGCTGTGATCTCTACTAACAGATCTTTGCCATCTTGGGCGATATTAAACTCGACGTGACCATGCACATGAGCACCATGCTGGCGGTATTCGTTTGCATTCGCTGCTGTCGATAAAGTAAGGCCAATAGCAAGGGCTAAAACGTGTTTTGATGACATTGTATTTTTCCTAATTTTACTGGCATTAACCAAAGGCGGTATTGCTCAGATTCGAGTTTCACTAAGTTATTGTTCCTGACACACTAGGTGCGGAAATGAACTCAATAATTTTGAGTGTGGAATAGTTTGGAAATTAAGCAAAATAAGGAGGGGCACGAGCAGCGCCAAGAACTTCTTCGCCGTACACGAGATGCAAAAAAACATGATGATGCTGGGCGCGCGTAAAAGTCGGTGTAGAGAGGGTAGGTTGTACCTTTGCTATACCGTGCTGAACACCAGAAAATAATTGGCAATGATGATGGGTATGATGGTCGGGCGTCAGATCGACTTGATGGAGTACAACCGCAAAGTTCCAAGCGATCAGCAACGCAACACTGAAAAATAAAGCAGTGCGATACCAATATCTTAGTGTTTTTTGCTGGTGGTGGTACATCTGAGCTCCTCTTACCGACTGTTATAATATAACACCCATAATGAATAAAAGTTCACTCTTTTGTTGGCTAGCAGAAAAATTTAACTCCACACATACGTGCCGAAAAATATTGGTAATACTCTCTGATGGAAGTGTCGCACTTATAAAGAGCAGAGTTATCCCTGCCCATGCTTCTAATCAAATTCATATAGCTCCTTACAACAGGAACAAGGAGCCATTCAATGAAGCTAGATGTTCTGTTTAATAAGCTCAATGACTTTTGTTATCTCATCTTGCTCAAGTGCGCCCTCTTTGACAAACAGAACTTTGCCCGTTTTGTCTTGAACAATAATGGCCGAACTTTCTTCTTTCAGGTCCCAAGTATTGGCAACTACGCCATTTTCATCAAGAACCATGGATGACCAAGGAAACTCTTTTTTGCTGTCTTGAGCTGAAGACTTTACGAAAGAGCCTGTCCCCCAAATTGCATCATCTTGGTTGATGATAGTCGTCGTCTGGTAGCTTTCTTGTGGAAAATTTGCTGCTGTTATTGCTGACATTAAAGGGGCATTCATCTCTTTTGAACTGCTACGGCCTGCAATGGCTTGAATAACACGAACTTTGCCTTGCATATGTTGAGTTGCCCAGGGTTGGTATGCAACGCCTTCGCCTTGTAAAACAATCTCGCCGTAAGCGGCAACATTGACAGGAGGAACGCTTTTACCCACTGACAAGTTGTGTGCAAAGGTCAAGCTTGGCGTTAAGGCCAGTAGTAGAGGTAGGAGAGTCTTAGTTTTCATATTGTTATATTCCGTACGAGGTTTGGAAGCTTCCAGTATATATCCAGATCCTAGAAATTTGTAGGAACGTTGATAACATTTATTTAACGTATGGAGTGGTGTAATCTTGCGTTATATTTAGAATTTGCTAAAATGAGTTCCGTCGCAAATTGCGCATTAAGATTGCAGAGGAAAAATAAGCAATCCGTGTTTTCTCAAAGGAATTGAGGTGAGTTATGCTACGTGAGTTTGCTGTATATCGACCATTACAAGTGGCCCGTTTTGTTAAAACGTTGTTCAAAGGTCAATTTTTTATTGTTGGGGTTGGCTGTTTTCAGTTCGACAATGGCAAAGTGTTACTACCTGACGTCAACGATCATAAAAGGCTCACCGTCTTTAAAGAAGTCAACCAAGTGATAGCATCATTATCGGCTTAGTTAGCTTGGTACCCACTTAGATTTAGAAAAGAGCGACCGATATGGTCGCTCTTTTTGTTGCTGGCTAGGTTTATCCTTGGAGGCTTGGTGGGAAGCAAACTCCCGTTCCTCCGATACCACAGTAACCATCAGGGTTTTTCGCCAAATATTGCTGGTGGTAGGTTTCCGCAAAGTAATACGGACCTGCTGGTTGTATTTCGGTGGTGATGTTCGCGCGCTGCCCTTCTTGCAATGCTTGCTGATACAAGAGTTTCGATTTCTCTGCGCTCTCGAGCTGCTCCGTCGAATAAGTGTAAATTGCAGAACGATATTGAGTACCTAAGTCGTTACCTTGACGCATTCCCTGAGTTGGGTCGTGTTTTTCCCAAAAAACAGCCAGTAGCTTTTCTAATGAGATGACGCGTTCATCGAAAACGACTCGAACGACTTCTGTATGACCCGTTTTACCCGTACAGACTTCTTCATACGTGGGATTGGGTGTGTAACCCCCAGCGTAACCGACCGAAGTAGATACAACGCCGTCGAGTTGCCAAAATACGCGCTCAGCGCCCCAAAAACAGCCCATTCCGAGCAAGATCTGCTGTTGGTGTGACGTCAGAGGCGCCTTTAGGTTAGATTTATTTACAAAATGATGATCGTCAATCTGCATTGGTTGATCTCTACCTGGCAAGGCATCTTCTATACTGATCAATGTTTGTTTGTTGAGCATGGTATTTGTCCTTCAATACGTGTCTTAAATTTGCGAACTTTTTCATTTCGTCTGTATCTGATGCTGTGATGACACAGACCGCGTTAAACCTATTAATATTACAGACTTAGAATCTAATTGGCGTTATCATTATTTACGTTTACTTAACCTCATTCAGCCATAAAAGCATGATAAAAAAAGCTCTCCCCACCATTGTTGGCCTGCTTGCCTTTTCTCATGGTGCCTATGCCGATGTTTCTTTGACTTTGAAAGGCATTGATGGCGCTTTAGAAGAGAATGTCAGTGCGTATCTATCATCTATTCCAGAGAAGGATTACTCCACTTCTCTGCGTTTTCAAGCGAGATTAGATCAAAGTATCACTGAAGCGCTTAACGCGCTTGGGTATTATCATGCAAAAATTTCATACTCTATTCCTGAAGCGAATGATGAGTTAATTGTGCTCATCAAGCCGGGCTTGCCAGTGAAAGTGAAAGTCATGGATGTGGTCATCACTGGAGAGGCCAAGGACGATGAAGAGTTTGCAAAACTTATTGAGCGCTCTCCGCTCAAAGTTGGCCAAGTTTTGAATCAAGGCCAATACGACACCCTTAAGTCAGGCATTCGTAACTTGGCGCTTCAGCGTGGTTACTTCAATGGTGAGTTTACGCTAAGTCGATTAGAGGTTATCCCTGATCTGAACGAAGCTAATGTCCGTTTGCACTACAGCAGTGGAATACGTTTCAATTTTGGCGACGTTTCTTTTATTGGCAACCACATCTGGGAAGACCGTGTCGCATCACTACAACCTTTTAAAGAAGGGGACCCATACAACGTTTCGAAGCTGGGCGAGTTTAACCAGAAGCTATCAAATACGGAGTGGTTTTCCTCAGTTTTTGTTGAGCCTGAATTGGATAGGCTTGATGATGGCCGAGACTTGCCAATTAAAGTGTCTTTATCTCCTGCTTCGAAGAATCAGATCGAGACGGGTATTGGTTACTCAACGGATGTCGGCGTTCGAGGAACGTTGAAGTGGAAGAAACCTTGGGTGAGCTCCCGAGGACACAGTTTCAACACCGCTTTATCCCTATCTAAGCCAGAGCAAACCGTGACTGCTTCTTACAAAATTCCTTTAGAAGATGTCGCTAACGATTATTATCAAGTTCAATATGGGCTTAAAAACCTAGACAACCGTGACACACAGAGTATCGAGTCTAACCTTGCAGTGGAGCGGCATTGGTTAGCAGACGGTGGTTGGCATAATACCGTTTATGTTCGTCATTTGTACGAGAGCTTTACGCAAGGTTTACAAGATGATGAATTCAACTTCGTACTTCCAGGTGCGACATTTTCTCGGACTAGGGTTCGAGGGGGCAATATGCCAATGTGGGGAGACAAGCAAAGCATCACTATTGAGTATGGTGATACCGCTATGCTTTCTGAAACTAGAGTGCTCCGCTTAATTGGCTCGACTTCTTGGATTCGTGGTATTGGAGAGAATCATCGTGGTTTGTTCCGCTTAGAAGGTGGTGCGAATATTACCGATGAACTTGAAAAACTATCACCGTCGCTGCGTTTCTTCGCTGGTGGTGACAATAATATTCGTGGTTACGGCTATGAATCTATTTCACCTGTGGATGAGAGTGGTGCTTTGACGGGTGGTAAATACATTGTTAGCAGTACATTAGAATACCAATATCGTGTTTATGGAAACTGGTGGGCTGCAACGTTTTACGATATTGGTGATGCGTTTAATGAAACACCAGATTGGAAATCAGGTGCTGGTGTTGGTATCCGCTGGGCGTCTCCGGTGGGCCCTGTTAGTTTTGATTTTGCATGGGGGTTGGATGCAAAACCAGAACGAGAGTTTCGTATCCACTTCTCATTGGGGCCTGAGCTATGATCAAAATGATGTTTAAGTGGACCAAATGGCTGTCGCTCAGTTTGATTGGTCTATTGCTGTTGCTCATCATTATTGTCGCGACAGTTTTATTTACCCACCCAGGCCTCAAATTTGCCTTGTGGGGAGCTGAAAAAGCATTACCACAATTGCAGATTGAAAAAGTGCAGGGTTCATTGTTTCCTCGCTTCGAACTGCATAACGTCAGTTTTGTCGATGAGTCTTTGAATATCGACGCCAAAGTCGAGCGTTTAGCTTTGGCAGTGAACTTCCGCTGTTTCTTTGACCCTAAGGTCTGTGTCGATGAGTTAAGACTGCAGGGGCTTGACTTTAAGATGCCAGAGCTACCGCCAGCAAGCGAGAAGCAAGAGGAAACACCACCACTGCGTTCTATCAGTACGCCAGTGCCAATTTTTGTTAATAAAGTCAGCTTTAATGACATCAACGTCAATGTGCTGGGCAATCAAATTGATTGGCAAACGTTCTCGACCGCTTTGTCGATGCAAGGCGATCGTTTGGTGATCGCACCTACCGCGTTGAAAGACATTAATATTGCGCTCGCACCAAGTGAAGCGGCCCCAGAAGCGGTTGTTGAAGAGCCGAAAGAGGCCGATGCTACGCCGCAAGATATTGTGTTACCCGAAGTATGGATTCCACTGACGGTGGAAGCGCGTCGTCTTGATATTCACAATTTCAAACTGGCAGGTGAAACGCCAGTGATCGTCAATCATCTTGGTTTGGTTGCAAGAGCAGGCGGTGAGCGTGTTGATGTCAAAACATTAGAGCTCGACATGCCAGAAGTGGAAGGCAAGTTGAGCACACAAGTGACGCTTTCTTCTGATTACCCTATCAAAGCGCAACTGGACGCGTTAGTGAAGCAAGCGGATGCGAAGGGACAAAAACTGTCGCTTTCGGTCTCGGGTTCGGTTGGTGATTTGTCACTAAATGCTACGCTTTCTGAGCTTGTACAAGCGGAGATCAAAGGTGATATTCAACCGCTTAAAACGCAGTTACCGTTTGATGTCGCGATTAAAAATGTACAGGCGCAATGGCCGCTATTTGGACAAAGCGATTACCAGGTTTCTGTACCAAGCTTGGCGGCAAAAGGCTCACTTGATGGCTACGAAGTCGCATTAGAAACCAAAGCTTCGGGCAAAGATATTCCCGCTGTTGATGTCGCACTAAACGGCAAAGGTACGTTAGAGCAAATTGACCTCGAAAGCCTTTTAGTGAAAACCTTAGGGGGCGAACTCTCTGGGAAAGTCATGGCCAATTGGGCCGCGCCAATCAACTGGCAAGCTGACTTAAACCTGAAGAACATTCAACCAGGATTGCAGTGGAAAGAAGCCGAAGGGGATATCAGCGGTAATCTTTCGACTTCGGGGTCGTTAACAGAACAAGGCGGTTGGCAAGTCAGTTTGCCTAAGTTAGACATTGACGGCATTTTGCGAGGGTATCCGCTGAATGTTGAAGGGCAACTTGAAGCGTCTGATAAGAACGGCAAAGGCGAAGACATCCAACTTACCACTCAGGGTTTAGCGCTTTCTCATGGCCCGAACCAACTGAGTGCAAAGGGTAAGATCGATAAGCAAATTCTGATGGATGTTGAGGTTAACTTCCCTGATTTTGCAAAAAGTGTTCCGGACCTTGCAGGTAAAATGCAAGGTAAAGTCGCACTACGTGGTAGCTTGAAAGAACCAGACATCAATCTTGATCTCGCTTTAAATCAGATTAACTGGCAGCAACAGGCGAACGTAGAAACGATCACCTTAAAGGGTGATGTGAAGCCTCTGCCAGCACCAAAAGCGAACATAAGCCTTATTGCGAACAACATTATCTATGACGACATAAAAGTTGATAGTGCTGACCTTGAAGTCTCTGGGGATGAAAAACTGCATCAACTGACGCTCGATGTAGTATCTGACCTGGTGTCGACCAGTTTAGAAATTGAAGGGACATTCCAGCAGAAACCAGAAATGATTTGGGATGGGGCGCTGCGCCGCTTGACGCTGAGCTCGCAACAAGGCCCGTGGGCGTTGCAAAAATCGACTGCGGTCAAGGTCAATATCGACAAACAGATCGCGAACGTTCAAGCGCATTGTTGGTTGCAAGCGGAGTCGAGCGTATGTCTAACCGAAGACATTAGTGTCGGTAAGAGTGGCCAGGCGAAGTTAGCCATCAATGATTTTGATTTTGACCAAATCAAGCAATTCCTGCCGCCAGAAACCAAGCTGCAAGGCTCGGTTAATGCACAGGCTTTTGCTAAATGGGCACCAGAGAAAAAGCCTGAAGTAACCTTAAGTGTCAATATGCCAAAAGGCCAAGTTGAACAAGCGCTTGAGCAGCCAATTAAAGTCGGTTGGGAAAGCTTCAACTTTAAAGCGGCATTAGCGAAAGACAAGCTTGATGCCGAGTGGCTATTTGATGTGAAAGATAACGGTGACTTGTCTGGTAAGGTTTCTTTACTGAATGTCTCGTCTGAAAAGCCCACTATTGATGGTAAGGTTTCACTCTCTACGTTCCACTTGGATTTCTTGGCACCGTTGATTGGTGAGTACAGCTTGTTTAAAGCAAACATGAATACTGACCTAGCGATATCAGGTGACGTCATGCATCCGAAGGTGAATGGTCAGTTCTTGATTGACCAAATGAAGCTACAGGGTGAAGTCACACCGATAGATATAAACTCAGGGCAGGTCGTCATCAACTTTAAAGGCCATCAAGCGGACTTGGATGCCGGAATTTTAACCCCGGATGGTGAGTTGAACGTTACCGGTGATGCCGACTGGCAGGACTTACAGAACTGGCGTACTAAAGCGCGTGTATTTGCTAAAGAGCTCAATGTTGATTTGCCTCCAATGGTAAAAATCAAAGTTGAGCCTGACATGACAATAGATGTGACTCCTCAGCTTGCGAAAATTGAGGGTGATATTAATTTGCCATGGGGCAGAATTGTCGTCGAAGAGCTTCCACCAAGTGCGGTAGGCGTATCGAGTGATACCGTTATTCTCGATAAAAACTTGCAGCCAGTGGACGATGTCGCTGCGATGCCGTTTGATGTGGAAACGAACATCAACATTAAAATTGGTGATGACTTCCAACTTGCCGCTTTTGGTTTAAAAGGTGGGTTGAAAGGGAACCTAAACGTGACACAAAAAGACAAAGGTCCTTTCATCGTTGGTGAAGTGAATGTTGTCGACGGTTCTTATCGTTCGTTTGGTCAGGACTTATTGATTAAAGAAGGTAAGATTCTGATGAATGGTCCACCAGATCAACCTTACTTGTCTATCAAAGCGATTCGTAATCCAGACAATACCCAAGATGATGTCATTGCGGGGGTACAAGTGTCGGGCCCAGCATCTGATCCGAGTATAGAAATTTTCTCAGAGCCCGCGATGAACCAAGCCAATGCACTTTCTTATCTACTTCGTGGTCAAGATATTGATGGTGAAGCCGGTGGTAATGCAATGACGACTACCTTAATTGGTTTAAGCTTGGCGAAGAGTGGTCGTGTGGTTGGTGAAATCGGTGAAGCCTTTGGCGTACAGGATTTACAGCTGGACACTGCTGGTTCGGGCGATGATTCGCAAGTGACGGTGAGTGGTTATATTCTGCCAGGTTTGCAGGTGAAATATGGTGTCGGCATCTTTAACTCCCTAGGTGAGTTCACTGTGCGTTACCGATTGATGCAAGACTTGTATTTAGAAGCGGTATCTGGTGTAGATAGCGCTGTTGACCTACTCTATCAGTTTGAGTTCGATTAAAGTGCTTTAACCTAAGTATACACAGTCATGACTAAGGAGTGGTTATGCAGCATTTGATTTTTGTCTACGGCACGTTACGCAAGGGAGAGTACAACCATCAGTATTTACGCTCGGCGCAGTTTCTTGGTTTACATGAAACGGATGCTCAATTTGCAATGTATGACTTAGGTCCTTATCCAGCGTTGTCTGTTGGGCAACGCTCGATTCAAGGTGAGGTGTACCTGATTGACAGTGAAACCTTATCTGAGCTAGATAGGTTAGAAGATGTGCCAGTGGAATATCGCCGAGAGAGCATCGTTACGCCTTTTGGCCAAGCTTGGATCTACTTATATCAAGATACTGAGCAATTAACCGAAGAAATCGCTTCCGGAGATTGGTGTCAAAAGGTGTGAGCTATACTGACATTATCAATAGCAACGAGCTAAACACTAAGGAGTCACGATGAAAACATTCGTAATTGGATCAATGGCGTTGCTTCTTGCTGCATGCGCACAAACAACACTACCGACTTCGAATAATGTGACCGATTGGCAAGTGTTTGGTAAGCAGTCAGCTTTAGATGGATTACGGGAGTTATCTGAGGAGCGAATTGCGAAGCTGGATGATGTTAACCATGCGACGTCAGAACTCATAATGGCTTATCAAGCGGGTTACCAGCAAGGCAAGCAAGAGTATTGTGAGCAAAGTGCTTATATGCTCGGTGTTATCGGGCGTCCGTATTTTGGCATTTGTGATGACGTTGACCCCTTCTTTCAACATGACTACGACGCTGGACGAATGTCTTCAGCAAGCACATCTATTTAGTCTACGCTGGTAAGATGAAAAATTTAGGGTTAATTTCTATCAATTGACGTTTCTGGAAATAACTGGATAGTGAGTCTTACCCATACGAACGGCCGTTGATCTAAGGAGGAGGGTGTTTTTGTAGAATGTAACGTCCCACCTTACTCAATGATAGTTAGATAAAGTTGACTCCATCGTCCTTTGATACGAATGTAGGTATCACTAATCTGTCATCAAGAAGTCCATCCAGGCTCCTAATATCAGCGTAAGCATTTCTTCTTTTCAGGCACCTATTTCAAAACCCAGCTTGGGAGCGCGTAACTGAGTCAATGTATTCGAGCATATTTGCAAGTTCACGATAACTTACGCCATACTTGCAAAACAACTAACTGTCTAAAGAGAATAGCTTAACCAGAAAAGGAGCGACCTTTGAAATTAGGTATCTTATTCCTCTCACTCTGGTTTCAAGCACAAGACGCCACAATGCTCAAAATTTGCTGCGAAGATGGTTACCGAGTCCTGCTTTTGTGTGAGACTCTAAACGAGTGAAGCTCTCTTTATCTCTGTACACGCCTTCTTGAGTTACATAATGCCGAATATCTTATTTATCTAACAGAATATGAAAGATTGATAAATAAATTTCAATCTTTAATCGTAATATTTAAGGATAAATGAAAACATGTTTCTATCAGCTAATACTGTTTATGACTTCCTGTGCCCAATTGACTAGCCATAAAGAATTATGTTTTGGGTAATAGATTACATTAGCATTCAGCAGAGAAACGAAAATATGGATGCTTTGTAGAAAAAATAGAGCAACTGTTGTTCTTTTAATATTCAACATATTCAGTACTTCAAGAATGCTTGCATTTTTATTTTCAGCCCTAAACCACCTACTTCAGTAGGTGGTTATCATCCGCTTCGGATTTGCCTGTAAAACTACTCATGCTAAATGCATCTTTGATTTTTCCAGAAGTCAAAGAGGACAAATAACATGAGTAGATACAATCAAGTTTCCTCACCTTAGGAAGCACAGGCTTTGGGGTAATCACGTTGGCAAAGAGGCTATTTTGTCGATAGTGTTGGAATCAATGAAGAAATAATACGCCGATATGTAAGGCATCAAGAGAAGCAAGAACGAGTAGAGCAGCAGCAATTGGCGCTGGCCTAAACAAAGGCCCCCTTTTAGGGGGCTCACACAAAGCCACCTTCTTTAGAAGGTGGTAATTTACTCTTCTCGCGGAGGGCTTCAGTTTCGCTAAGCCTAAAACCTCCGGTTTATTCTACGCCATAATACTGTGAGGAGCGCCTAGTTACTATGTATTTCAGTTTCCTCTTAAAGCTGTGTCGTCGATAGCCATCTACTTTTTACCTGAATCTGTTCGATGTCTTTCTTTATTTCTCCGGCTGAAACGACTTGGCTTAAGTGCTTTGGTTCTATCTCACCTATAGTTCTTACGAGAATATTCATTACCGATATGTTTTATTCAAAAGTCTCGATATTTTTCAAATATTCAAGCTTGTTATATGTTAAGTAAAAATTATAACCTCATCAATCGATACTTGATATAACGTAAGCAATAACCAGAAAAACATTTCAAGAAATGAATTAACGTCCTAGGGTATTCAATTTTGCCATAGTGGTACACAAAACTGAATTTTATATTATGTTTATTTTCGTTCCGACCTTGTGCTTTGCTTAAGTTTCAGATGAAAATGAATAACTGATCGGATGATGGTTCAGAAAAAGATAAAATTTATCATTAACAAACAATAATATTAATCAGGGGTTTGTTTTGCATTGCAACATATGCCAATTGGTATCCGTTAAGCATGTACGTATAGGAACAATAACTATCTGCGAGGAATGCCTAACATCTATTAATCGGTTATATAATAACCAAGAACAAACGCATAATTATGATGAGTTTGAGATTTTATTTCATGCGGAAATGAGCCTGAGAATATTCAAGATAACTTATCCAGAAACAAGTAAACTCGATAGTTTTCCATTTCAGTTAAAAAGGTTAAGGAGAAATATTGAAAATCTAGAAATAAAGCTTGCTCAACTTCCATCTGATGCCAATTTACATGCGCCTATGAAAGAAATAGTCAAAGAACTCAAAGATTTATACGAAAGTTATTGCTAAATATCCATCGAAAAATATGCAATTGGTTGAGTTAGTGTGAATAAGTGATACTTTAAATTTAAAAAATAAATATTCCCCATCGACTGAAAAAAACATAATTAAGACGAATGTAACGATGATAAAAAGAATTTATTACGTATATATATCAATTTTATTATTAATAACGATAATAACCACTGGTGCCATCTATATATTACTTAGTTCAGAACAATCTTTAGTTTCTAACAGTGAAGTAGAAACTAGTTCTGAAAGAATCAAAACTAACTATCACTCAGCTATTTATAGACTTGAAACGCAAACTATCGGTATGGCGAGTTTAGTTATCTTTAATGAATCTGTGAACGAAAAAGAACTATTTGATCAGTTGGTAGAAGCAACAAAAGCACAAGATTATGTTATCGATGTTTATGTAGCTAAGCCTGACGGTGAGACCATTTCTGCTCAAGAAGGAGGGCATATCGAAGGCTACAACGCACGCAGCCTTAATAAATCTTGGTTCATGCCTATCGTCAACGGAGCGGCTTTTAACATGACCCCTCCACAAGAGAACTTATCCGGTGATTTTATCGTCTCAGTATCAGCCCCTATAAAAGAACGAGGGAAAATAGTAGGAGTTTACGCTATGGATATTGACCTAGGTAAATACCTATTTAGTAAAGACTTTGGTAGCTATGCTATTACAACAAAAGACAATACGATTGTAACTGCACTCGATGCGTCTTGGGTAGCTAAATCCATCTACGACGTACGTCCAATGTTAAAAGGAATTCGGTATAAATCTTCAATGATGTATACCAACCAAAGCGGAGAAACATTCCTTGCTCTAAAAGATGAAATCAATGATCAGTTTGACGTTCTAGCGTTCACATCATTGGATGAAAGCATCAAAAATATGCATTCGGTAATGACATGGCTCGTTGGCTTGATTTTTACTGGTGGTGCTATTTGTTGTATTGCGCTTGGGGCAGTTCTAAAACGCCAACTTAATCAACTACCAAAGATTGTTGATGTCATCGGAGACATGGCTAATGGACAGTTTGGAAGTTTCGAGATCAAAAAGAGTAATAATGAGATAAATCTAATATCTAATTCATTATCAACCATGCAACAAAGTATAAGCTCGTTCATTGGCGATACTAAATCACTCTGCAATGATGTGTTAACAAAGCAAGCTAATGTCTCTAATGTTGTGCAAAATGTTACCCAAGAAATAAACGAGGGGCTTTCTGCCGTCGAACAAGTTGCAACCGCAGCAACAGAGTTAAGCGCTACCGCCGAGGAAGTTGCTAAAAACGCTTCAGATGCAGAGATAGCAACAAATGAAGCACTTGATGCTGTTAGTCGTGGTTCTATGGTATTAACGCGCGCAAGGGATACAAATGAACAAGTACGCTCTTCTATTGCAGAAAGTATCGCAGTGGTTAGTCAATTGCGCGGTTATTCGGAAGAAATAGGAACCGTACTTGAAATGATCAGCGCTGTGTCTGAACAAACTAACCTACTTGCACTTAACGCTGCCATCGAAGCTGCAAGGGCTGGTGAACAAGGTCGAGGGTTTGCGGTAGTGGCTGATGAAGTTCGAACATTAGCAAGCCGCACCCAAGAATCTACCGATATAATAAGAGACTTTATTAACCAACTGCAAGAGCAATCGAAAACTGCCGATAATCTAATGAAGCATAACTCGCACTTAATGGATGAATCATCAAAGACGAGTGATGAGCTTAATACATCATTCCAAGAAATAACGGTACAAATAGATAACATTTCGCAAATCAATTCAATGGTAGCTACAGCATCAAGTGAACAGTCATGTGTAACACAAGATATTTCAATGCAGATTAATGGGATCAACAGTAACGTTAAGAGCTATTCGAACGCTTTCAATGAAACAGAGAAGTCCTGTGCTGAAAGTTCAGAAAGAATAAACCAACTAAACAAATCTTTAGAGTTCTTTAAAAGCGAATAGAGCGAGTATAAGTAACGAAATACAACATCATAAATAACTGAGATAAATATTAACCAGCAAAGAAATTTCAAGCGATATGAATGTGATTCTTCGAGTTAGAAAAAAACTTAAAATCGGATAACTGTGAGTATTACAGGGCGTTGAGATGATTTGGTTTATAAATCAATTAAATTATTTGAACGTCATGGAAATATTCATAAGTGTTATGAATGTTTCGTAGATATGATATATAAAAATAATTTTTCGGGTAATTGATTAATGGTAAATAAATGTAAGCTCTGTAAGGGTGATGGTATTATTATTGAGCTAGGAATCGACAAAATGTTCATTTGTAAGGATTGCGTTGAATATTTGAGTTTTCTACATTGTGAAAATACTTTTGATTTGTTGCCAGAGGTTGCGGCTTCGATTTTTAATGCACATTGCAGTTTAATATTATTAAGAAAAACTTTACCTCAACTTATACAGCATCATCAATTCAGCGAACTAACTAGCGAGTTAACAGGCGCAGTATCAGCATTAGGACGAATCCTTGATAGCTCAGAGAACGAGATACACGAATCGATAATGGAGCATTTGTACGAACAAAAAAATCAATTGGAAACGTTACTTAATTTATATGATCTGCCTGTAAGTAATTAGGTATAGGTGATTGATATGGAAGCAACTAAAACAATTATTGTACGTAATTTTGGTAGTTTCTTCGATATGTGCGATAACGAGTTGGTGAATAATTTAAACGTTCACTGCACGTTTTTTGTTAATGAAGATGAAAAAAAATTTATGGAAGAATTATTTTTAAAAAAAGGTGGTAGAAAACTGTCCACTTCATCGAAAAAAAATTTCTTTCAGAAATTAAATATAAACATTTAGATTAAATAATTATGTTATTAAATGAAGTTAGTAAAAATTTAGCAGTGGTGTTAATTTTGTGTGGTTTTTCATCGCAAGTCTTTGCGGGAGGATATATGTTCTCTGAGCTTGGCGAACTGAGCACAAGTACGGCTGGCGCAGGTTCTGCTGCCGTAGCTGAAGGCGCTGAAGCTGCTTTTGTAAACCCTGCGAGTATGGTTCGCTTAAAAGGAAAACATATTGCGACCAACTTAGGCCTGCTTAATCTTGATAGTACTTATTACGATATGGGATCAAACGTCGTTGGTGGGCACGAAAGTTCCTTTAAAGAAACGTCACTTAAAAAACTACTTCCAATCGGCAGTTTCTACTTTACAAATGAGATAGATGATAAGTCTAGCTTCGGTATTGCAATGGGGGCCACTGGAGGGGCTGGTTTCGGCTATGGTAGCGGATTTTCAGGCTCAATCATGGCACAAGATGGTTTGCTACTGACTGCTCAATTAAACCCAAGCGTTGCTTACAAAGTGAATGACAAACTATCGTTGGGTATTGGTGTAAGTGCTGAAATGGCATATATCAATCAAACATTAAATACGACGGCTATCGACGGCGGACTCAATGTTATAGATGGTGAGATTTCTGCCGACGATATTTCTTTTGGTTGGAATATTGGTGTTATGTACCAGTTTAGTGATGCTAACCGTATTGGATTTGCCTATCGCTCACAAATAGAACATGAATTAGAAGGTGACTTAGCTCTTAAAGTTGAAGGACGTTATATAGGGTTGCCTTCAGGTAAAAGTTCACTTCCTGCTCAAGTGAATGTAATTATGCCAGCTCAGGTAAAACTTAGTGGTTATCACGTAGTTAAGAATAATGTTGCGTTACTGTGGACTTTGGGTTGGCAAGATTTAAGTGCAGTTCAACAAACGGATGTTATTGTCCATGGGTCTAACTCACCTATTATTCGTAGCTGGAAAGATACATATTCAACTGCTATCGGTGGTCATTTTAAGATCAATAAATCCTTGCGATTTGAACTAGGTTACTCGTACGAGACGTCACCACAAGATGATCCTACGAAAATCAATGTGGACGTTCCAACTGGACCAATCTCAAAGTACTCAACAGGTTTAACTTGGTTTATTAATGAGGCCATGAAAGCTCAGTTCTACTATGAACATCTAGATGGTAATTCAGTTCGTACTCAAGCTCCAGATAACCTAACTAATGGCGATTTAACTCAATTAAATGGTGTTTACGATTTGAATGTTCACTTTGTTGGTGCAGTATTGAATTACGCATTTTAAACAATGTAGGGGATAAAATGATTAAAAAAATAATCAAATTATTCATAGTACTTTTTGTGATTAGCTCTGCAATCGTCCAATATGCTATGTATTACATCGCTCAACATCTTCCCTCTGATGAACTCATTGGAGCTATTGTGAGTTCATCTTTGCAAGCTGTTTTTTTGTGCGGTGGTTTATTCTGGATTTTAAGAAAAGAACTTTTATGCATAAGTCATTTACTTAATGAAATCAATGAAATGAAGGGTGGTGATTTGTGCGCTAGTCAAGATCTACCGAAATTCACTAATGAGTTTGATATTATATTTAATATTCTTAATTCGTCAAAAGAAACTATATCGGAAACAATTGATACAGTAAAAGATACTACGCTCTGAGGAATCCCCTAATGATTTTGATAAAAATCATAAATTTAAGGTAGATGCACATCTTGTCATGTGATCAAAT
>NZ_JAWPON010000230.1:0-782 GCF_033344315.1 Vibrio sp. 2132-1
TCTTCCTAACTCAAAGCGAGCTTCGTGCTCGCTTTCTTTTTTCGCTCAATAAAACCTGAAATACCGAGAACGTTAATGTCATCTTGTTGTCTGCGACGAAAACCACATTCTGGTTGTGTTTGAAAGCCCATCCAATTGATGTTAAACATGCAGTTTACAAAATCACAACAATACCCATTTGAGGCTTCTCCCGACTTTGCTGCCGGCTAGGTACATTTATGACAGAAAATACATCCTCTCTTCCTCGATCTTCTGGGGAGCTACATGAGTTCACTCGGGCTGACGTCTGGGGCGGATTTACTCAGCTTTTACCGCTTTCCTTTTTTGTGGTGGTCTTTGGCCTCGCCTTTGGGGTTGCTGCGGTGCAAACCGGCTTAGACGCCTTTCCGACTCTTTTAATGAGTACGCTCGTCTTTGCTGGTGCGTCTCAGTTTGCCACGTTAGAAATGTGGGGAGCTGAAGTACCACTTGTACCGGTTTTGATTACTGTGTTTGCCATCAATGCTCGACACCTTCTGATGGGTGCGACGCTCTACCCTTGGCTGAGACAGCTACCGCCACATAAGAGCTATGGCATTATGTTGCTTGCCTCCGACGCAAACTGGGCAATGGCGATGAACGCATTTGGCAAGAAAGAGCCTGGGTTTGGTTTGTTGGTCGGCGGAGGGCTTGCGCTTTGGGGCTTCTGGATTGTCGGCACGTGGATGGGGATCTACTTTGGTGGTGCCATCAAAGATCCGGTCAGTCTCGGACTTGATATGGTCATGGGTTGCTTTTTACTT
>NZ_JAWPON010000231.1:0-781 GCF_033344315.1 Vibrio sp. 2132-1
AATCGTCATTCCAGAGTTCATCAAGCTAGGTGTCGAGAAAGAAGACGCTTACAACTACGCGTCTATTGGCTGTATTGAAACCGCTGTTCCAGGCAAATGGGGTTACCGTTGCACGGGTATGAGTTTCATTAACTTTGCGCGTATTTTGCTGGCGGCGCTTAACGAAGGTGTGGATGCAACCACGGGCAAAGCCTTCTTGCCGCATGATAAGTCGTTGGCAAAAGGCAACTTCGAGAGTTTTGATCAAGTCACCGCTTCTTGGGCGGAGCAAATTCGCTACTACACACGTAAATCGATTGAGATCGATACCGTAGTCGACAGCGTGCTTGAGCAGCAAGCGCAAGATATTTTCTGCTCATCGCTGGTGGATGACTGTTTGGCGCGCGGTAAAACAGTAAAAGAAGGCGGAGCGAAATACGATTGGGTATCTGGCCTGCAAGCGGGTATTGCCAAATTGGGTAACAGTTTGGCGGCGATCAAACATTTGGTGTTTGAAGAAGCACAAATCAGCCAAACGGAACTGGCAAAAGCATTAGAAGAAGACTTCGATGGTATTGAGAACGAACAACTTCGCCAACGCTTAATCAACTTCGCGCCAAAATACGGCAATGACGACGATTATGTCGACCAACTGCTGGCTGATGCTTACCAAGTTTATATCGATGAGTTGGCGCAATTTGTCAACACACGTCATGGGCGCGGACCAATTGGTGGTGGCTACTACGCGGGAACATCGAGCATCTCTGCTAACGTGCCATTTGGCGCATCCACGATGGCAACA
>NZ_JAWPON010000232.1:0-780 GCF_033344315.1 Vibrio sp. 2132-1
AAAGGTGGAATATAAGCACGTGAACCACCCTTGATAACGTACCATTGCGGACGATTCGTCACGTCTAACAAACCGTGATTGAGGAAAAAGCGTAAGAAGAACATCAATGGAAATGCACGCATGTCAGCGAGGGAAGATGACCAAATCGCCGCGCCCATTGGCAGAATATAGTTGTCAGAAAAGAAATCACTAAACTGGTGCTCATCCAAAAATGCACCCAGCGTTTGAGAACTCGATATTTGCTCAGTAGCAGACGCTTTTGCTAGTTTATTGAAGCGTAAAATCTCAAGAATAAAGCGATAGAATTTTGGATTAAGCCAATTTCGCTTTTGTGCGAACAATGTTGTTAATGTGTGGCCATTATATTCCAAACCATTGCCATCGTTTCTCACGCTGAAACTCATTTGCGTCGGAATACCTTCCACGCCAATTTCATTCATCATTTTGATAAAATTTGGATATGTACGGTCGTTGTATACAATGAACCCTGTATCAATCGCATAATCCTCATTCCCGACACGTACATCAACCGTCGCCGTATGGCCACCAATATAATCGTTGGCTTCGAACAAAGTGATATCGTGTTGTTGGTGCAGATAGTACCCACATGTCAGTCCAGAAATTCCAGTGCCTACAATAGCGATTTTCATGCTTCTTCCTTTTAAGATACGAGTTTAGCTGTCAGCCTTGCTTGCCAGCTGTATGGAAGCAACGAGATAAAGCGGAGAATGCCTGTAAATCTCGCCGGAAAATAAATGTGGCTTTTATCCGCCGCCAGCT
>NZ_JAWPON010000233.1:0-780 GCF_033344315.1 Vibrio sp. 2132-1
CGACTCAACTAGACAACTACGGTGAAAGCCGCGAGCAAGCGATCGATGCCATCATTGACCAACTCAACAAACACGGAATGACAGTTCTGGGTGAAAACCAAGCGATTACTCTTGAACGCAGCCGTGAAATTTTAGAATTAGCTGTCTCATAACAGCAACAACTGTTCACTGCCCTTTCTAGGGTTTAACGGTATTGTGACTTAACGGTCACAATACCGTTTTTTTATGCTATTTTGTAAGCTTCAACGCGTTCAAATATTGGGCATTCTAAAAACAACAATTAATGCACAAAATTAAGTGTTCGCGTTGGTCAGTAAAGTGGCAACTGTTTAGCTTTACATACACAAAAAATAAAATTGAAATCAAAGGTCTAACTTACGCATTTGTTAGATCTTTTTGTTTGGAGTAGCACTACGCTACTCACGTTTGTCTGTTCGAGAGTTCTTTATATATGTGGCTAGTTGTCGTTGTATTAGCATTCATACACATCATAAGTGTCCGTAAAGGGCCGAAATGGCTATTTTACGTATCAAAGCCATTGCCTGTACTTGTGATGATTGGCATTTTGCTTAATTCTCCCGCGAGTCAACTGCCTTACACTCAGTGGATATTAGTGGGTTTATCGTTGTCACTACTCGGTGATTTACTACTAATGTTACCGCGAGATAAGTTCATCATTGGTCTAAGCCTATTTTGCTCTGCTCATTTGTCCTACAGTTATGGCTTTAGCTTAATGTCGGCATGGCATTTCACTCCTTGGCTTCCTATTGCTTTGTTTGG
>NZ_JAWPON010000234.1:0-778 GCF_033344315.1 Vibrio sp. 2132-1
CTATTCCAGGATCTTTCTTAACGGGGCTGTTAGTTCTCTCTGTTTTTGGTCTTACCGTAAACATCGTGGTGCTGTTTGCCTTAATCATGGCGGTCGGCATGCTGGTGGATGGTGCAATCGTCGTCACTGAGTTTGCCGATCGGAGAATGCAAGAAGGCACGCCGCGTAAAGAGGCATACCGAGACGCAGCCAAACGCATGGCATGGCCGATCACCGCCTCTACCGCGACTACGTTGGCGGCATTTGCTCCGCTTCTTTTTTGGCCGGATATTACCGGTGAGTTTATGAAGTACTTACCGTTAACGCTAATCGCGACGTTAGCGGCGTCATTGGTGATGGCTTTGCTATTTGTGCCTGTTATTGGCGGCATTATTGGTAAACCTCAGGTTATCAATCCTAAAGCCCAACAAGAAATGGTGGAGCTACACAACGGAAACTTTGAGAAAGCGACAGGAAGTACCAAGCTTTATTACAAAACTTTGTTTGTGGCGATTCAACATCCTTGGAAAGTGCTGCTGAGCGCGGTATTGCTGGCGGGTGGTGTTGGATTTACTTACAGTAAAGCGGGGTTAGGCGCGGAGTTTTTCCCTGAAGTCGATCCGCCATTTTTCACCGTAAAAGTACGCTCTTACGGGGATCTTTCCATTAATGAGAAAGATATCGTAATGCGAGAAATTGAAAAGGTCATGCTGGGTCATGATGAGTTTGAAAGTGTCTACACTCGCACTGGATCGAGCGATAATGGTGACGAAATCGGTCAGATTCAAATAACTCCTGT
>NZ_JAWPON010000235.1:0-778 GCF_033344315.1 Vibrio sp. 2132-1
TTTGCTAATCAAAGCTTCGCTATTGGCGATTCGGTCGGGGGTAAGTTGGGTGCCATCAACGATTACCAAACCGACGTTCTAAAGCCAAACCAAGTAGCGCTTGATGACATGGCAAAAGCTCTGGCAGATGAGTACAACGCGGTACTTGCTACAGGTAAAGACTTGAAAGGCAATGCTGGCAAACCACTGTTTAACTACGACCCTGATAACCCAGCGGCAAGTTTAACCATCACAGATTTGAGCGCGGAAGAATTGGCGTTTTCAAGCGATGGTACGCCGGGTAACGCGAATGTTCTTAAGTCTCTGATTGATTTGAGTAACAAACCGGTTGCGGTAACGGGCTACGGCTCAGTGAGCTTGAACGATGCCTTTACTTCAATGGTTGGCCAAACGGCGATCAAGGCGCGTCAGGCCGATGCGGATTACCAAGCAAAACTGGCAATGAGCAAGCAAGCGCATACCGCTCGCGACAACGTAAGTGCAGTGAACAGCGATGAAGAAGCCGCGAACTTGATGACGTTTGCTAACGCGCACAATGCCAACATGAAAGTGATCAGTACGGCGAACCAGCTGTTCGACTCTGTATTGCAGTTATTCTAGAGGAAACCCAGATGCGAATCAGTGATAACCAATTCAGCCAAATGATGCTGCAAAGCCTGCAGAGCAACAGCGCAGGCCTTGGGAAAGTACTTCAACAAATGTCGACACGTGAGCGACTGACTAAGCTGTCTGATGATCCAATGGCGTCTATCAAGCTGCTTAACTTGGAACGCGAAAA
>NZ_JAWPON010000236.1:0-778 GCF_033344315.1 Vibrio sp. 2132-1
CTAGCGCGACCATGATCGCCCCGTTCATGTATAAATCCGTTTGATAGTGCAACGAATCTGCCGCGATTGCTTGGCTGCCCGTGATGCGCACCACGCGTTTCTGGAACATGACCAAACCAAACGTCACCATCATCGCAAACAAGGAGACATACACACCCAGCTCCGGCGCGTTCAGCTCGTGTGGTCTGAAGAAACGATCGATACCGTTGAGGATCAAAAATACCGCAGAACCGGAGATAAACATCGCCTGTGCCAACGCAGCGAGAGACTCGGCCTTACCATGCCCAAAAGTGTGTTCTCTGTCGGCTGGTTGCAGCGAATAGCGAACCACCACCAAATTCACCACTGAAGCGGCGATGTCCAGCATCGAATCAATAAGCGATGCCAATAGGCTGACCGATCCCGTCACCCACCATGTGATGACTTTTACAATGAGAAGAAGCGTCGCCACTATGGTTGCTGTCCAAGCTGCCGTCGTGACTAAGCGTGCATATTGCTGTTTCATAATCAAAGAGTTAACTCAAACCGTATTTTGAGTATACGTTGAATGCGCGTGAAATCGCCAGATCAAAAAGAGGCAACCTGTGGCTGCCTCTTCATATATATCATCGGATCATGACTTAATTATTGCGGTGTTTTCCCATGCGTTGTTGCATTTGGTCACCACATTCTTGCATGCGCTCGTTTTGCAGTTTTACAAATTCAGCTTTTTGCTCTGGAGTCAGCACGCTCAACATTTGGTGTTTTCTCTCCAGCATTTTCACGCGGTGCTCAGTTT
>NZ_JAWPON010000237.1:0-778 GCF_033344315.1 Vibrio sp. 2132-1
TGACCGATTCGCTTCAAGCGATGGGTGCCACAACTACGTCATCAATAGACTATCTGAAAGCCGCCGTTCTGGAGCCCCTCTATTATGAAGCCGCAGCAGGACGTTATCAGGACCTCCAGGATTATAGCTCTGCATTGATGGTCAACCAGGCTATTCAGCAACGGAACACACAGTGGGCCGCAGAGCAGTCGATGTTCATGACCGTCGTCCGACCAATGCTGACGTTCTTTGAAGGCTTTATTTATGCTATAACCCCGATCATTGCTTTTATTATCGTGATGGGCAGCTTCGGCCTCCAGTTAGCCGGGAAATATGTACAAACCATCCTCTGGATTCAGCTATGGATGCCAGTCCTCTCAATTATAAACCTGTTTGTTCATACCGCCGCGTCAAAAGAGATGTCTAGCCTCAGTGCTGGTGGTCTCAACTCCATGTACGCTCTTTCCTCAACTGGAGATGTTCTGCAACACTGGATTGCAACCGGCGGCATGTTGGCTGCGGCCACTCCGGTGATTTCCCTGTTTATCGTCACAGGTAGCACCTACGCCTTCACCAGCTTGGCATCGAGAATAAGTGGTTCTGACCACGTTGACGAAAAGATGCAAACGCCAGATCTACTCAAGCAAGGTCCGGTTATGCAAAGTCAGCCAGCGTACAATCACAACCAGTTCAGTGGTGCGATTGCAAACGGCGCAGAAAGCATGATCAGTACCTTCTCGCTTGGCTCCACCTTGGCATCAGGCGTGAGCTCCGCACAGGCATTACAAAGTCAGAAATC
>NZ_JAWPON010000238.1:0-778 GCF_033344315.1 Vibrio sp. 2132-1
TTTACGCTTGATGATTGAGATAACTCGCTTTAGAATAGTTAGCCTTACTAACTAATTGGTGAATCTTTATGGCTTTAGAAGAGAGTTTGATCGATTTGGAGCGTTTTTGCGCCAAAGCTTGGCGTGTTTACGCTAAAGAAGATCCATTGTCTCATCTTAGCTTTAACGAATTTGATTACTTACGCGTAATTCAGGTGTTTCCTGAAGGCGTTCGTATTACTGATCTTGCCGCCGAGTTACAGGTAACCAAACCTTCTGCCTCCAATATGGTGGTGCGTTTAGAAAAGAAAGGGTTAGTGAAGCGTATTGCTTGCAATGAAGATGCTCGCGCAAAGCGTATCTTACTGACGGAAGATGTCGCTGAAAAAATGTCTTTAGAACAAATTGTTTATAAGGATATTTCGGATCAAATGATGCTAAAGCTAAATGAACAAGAAGCCAAACAATTGCAGTCGCTACTCAATAAAGCGCTTGGAAATTAACTCAAAAATTCATTTATTTAACTATTTAGTTAGCTTTGCTAACTATTGGTGAGAATCATGCAAAACTCCATTTATAAACAATTTTGGAAATATACCATTCCAACTGTCGCAGCCATGTTGGTCAATGGGCTGTACCAAGTCGTCGACGGTATTTTTATTGGCCGTTACGTCGGCGCTGACGGATTGGCGGGCATCAATGTCGCTTGGCCAGTGATTGGTAGCATTCTGGGAATAGGGATGATGGTTGGTGTGGGAACGGGAGCCCTGACTTCCATCAAGCAAGGAGAGCAAGATCA
>NZ_JAWPON010000239.1:0-777 GCF_033344315.1 Vibrio sp. 2132-1
GAATAATAAGGTAAATAAATCAGGGTTGGCGCCAACTGATATTGATTAAAAAATGATTAAATAATTTGATTGGTTGAATCATGAAAATATCAAAACTACAGCTCGTTTATCTTGCAGCTTTATCCATGCTTGGCTTTGTTGCCACTGACATGTACTTACCTGCGTTCAAAGCGATGGAAATCGACTTTGCTACAGGTCCCGAACAAATCGCACTTTCTCTGACCGTATTTCTTGTAGGTATGGCTTTTGGTCAGTTGATGTGGGGATTGGCATCGGATAAATTTGGTCACCGCAATACGCTGGCCGCAGGTCTGGTACTCTTTACCATTGCCTCATTCGGCTTAGCATTCTGCGATGAAGTTTGGCAGCTACTGACACTGCGCTTTGTGCAAGCAATCGGCGTGTGTGCTCCTGCGGTTATCTGGCAAGCGATGGTAATCAAGCGTTACTCCAGCAGTAGCCAGCAAATTTTTGCAACCATCATGCCGTTGGTGGCACTATCACCAGCACTTGCACCTCAACTGGGTGTGGTTTTAGCGGATTGCTTTGGTTGGCACAGTATTTTTATCGCATTAACGCTTGTTGGTGTGGTGCTCGTTGCTGCCACCATGGCACAAAAGAACGAACAAGCCGAAATCAAACAAACCAGCATGTCTGCGGATATTAAAGCGTTACTAGGTTCAAAAACTTACCTAGGTAACGTGTTTATGTTCGCAACCGCGTCGGCAGCGTTCTTTGCTTACCTTACTGGTATGCCAGAAATCATGTCTCAACTCG
>NZ_JAWPON010000023.1:0-71345 GCF_033344315.1 Vibrio sp. 2132-1
ATCGCACCAATCGCAATGGACGAAGGTCTACGTTTCGCGATCCGTGAAGGTGGCCGTACAGTAGGTGCTGGTGTTGTAGCTAAGATCTTCGACTAATTCATAACGAATTAAACGAAATCTTGCACTGTTCTTCTTTTTGAAGAAAGCGCATCGAAAAGGGAAGCTTAGGCTTCCCTTTTTCATTTCTAGATTACATTTAGTTATAAGTGTTGAAATAAAAGACGTCACTTTTTCGATTTAAAAACAGAGTTTTACCGGCTTTGTTTCTTAACGCTTTTACTCACCCCTCTTAACCCTTTGATCTTTTCCTGCAGCGGTAAAATCGTTATAACCAAATATTCTGAGCGGACACCATAATGCGACTGGTAACAAGAACTATTCTTGTTTATATTGTTTGTCACAGATTAGTTTTATAGGTTTTTTGAGTATGTACGTTTGTCTTTGCCATGGTGTCTCCGACAAAAAAATTAGGAAGTTGGCGATAGATGAAGGCGTAACAGATATTAAAGGAATCAAAAAGTGCACGGCATTGGGCAGCCAATGTGGTAAGTGCATCAGACAGGCCAAGGAAATTTTAGCGGAAACTAGTTACACGGAATTTAAACAAGCCAGCTAATTGCTGTAAGTATGCAGTAATTATTTGCCTTACATTTTGACACCTTCTCATTTGCTTCTACATTTAAATGAAGCCAAAGAGGAGGGTTTTGTCATGAAAGGCGATCCAATCATCATTCAACATCTCAATAAAGTGCTCGGTAACGAGCTCGTCGCTATTAATCAGTATTTTCTTCACGCCAGAATGTATAAAGACTGGGGCTTAAAGCACCTAGCAGACAAGGAATATCACGAATCTATCGATGAGATGAAGCATGCCGATCATCTAATTGAGCGTATTTTGTTCCTTGAAGGCCTACCGAACCTACAAGATTTAGGTAAGTTGATGATTGGTGAAGATACCAAGGAAATGCTCGAGTGTGACTTAAAGCTTGAAATGGCGGCTATTCCAGATTTAAAAGATGCGATTGCCTACGCTGAAGACATTCGAGATTATGTGTCTCGAGATCTCTTCCAAGATATTCTTGAAGATGAAGAAGAACATGTTGATTGGCTAGAGACGCAACTTGGCTTGATTGAAATGTCTGGTATTGAGAATTATCTCCAAGCGCAATACGTGGACGAAGAGTAACGATACTTTCTAATTTTGCATACTCCAATAATAGTAAGAAGAAAGAGCACCTGACTCGAAAATCGGGTGCTTAACCCCGTTATCTGGTCTAATCTCTTTTATTATCGGCTTTTTAAGGATATTGCTCGCAATCTTGCCTATGAAGTTTGATTTCTATCCGATAGAATTTATGCCCCCTTACCTAAAAATAAAAAAGAGAAACGTCCATGTCTGAAGACAACCACCAAGCAGCCACTCCAGAAGAAGAACATCGCCAAAAAGCATTGGATTACCATGCTTATCCAACTCCAGGAAAGATTGCTGTCGAACTGACAAAGCCTGCGGAAACGGCGGGTGATCTTGCCCTTGCATATAGCCCTGGTGTTGCAGAGCCAGTGCGTGAAATCGCACAAAACCCGGATAACGTGTACAAGTACACTGCAAAAGGGAACATGGTTGCTGTTATTTCTAACGGTACCGCTATTCTAGGTCTAGGTAACCTAGGTCCACTTGCATCTAAGCCAGTGATGGAAGGTAAAGCGTTACTGTTTAAGCGTTTTGCAGGTCTTGACTCTATTGATATTGAAGTTAAGCACCGCACGATCGATGAATTTGTTGATACTGTTGCGAGCATTGCAGACACTTTTGGCGGTATCAACCTTGAAGATATTAAAGCACCAGACTGTTTTGAGATTGAAAAGCGTCTGATTGAACGTTGTGATGTACCAGTATTCCACGATGATCAACATGGTACTGCTATTGTAACGGCAGCGGGTATGCTGAATGCAATCGAACTTCAAGGTAAGAAACTTGAAGATTCAACAATTGTTTGTCTTGGCGCTGGCGCTGCCGCTGTAGCGTGTATGGAGCTTCTGATCAAATGCGGCGCAATGCGCGAAAAAATCTACATGCTAGATCGCAAAGGTGTGATTCACACTCGTCGTGATGATCTTAATGAATATAAGCAGCTATTTGCGAACAATACAGATAAGCGCACACTAGAAGACGTGATTGAAGGTGCAGATCTGTTCCTAGGTGTATCTGGTCCAAACCTATTGCCAGCGGAAGCGTTGAAGTTGATGGCAGATAAGCCAATCGTATTCGCATGTTCTAACCCGGATCCTGAAATCAAGCCGGAACTTGCTCACGCAGTTCGTGATGACTTGATCATGGGTACTGGCCGTAGTGATTATCCTAACCAAGTTAACAACGTATTGTGTTTCCCATTCATTTTCCGCGGTGCTCTTGATGTGCGTGCAAGTGAAATCAATGATGAAATGAAACTTGCAGCCGTTGAGGCGATTCGTGAGCTAGCAAAAGAGCCTGTACCTGAAGCCGTATTGAAGGCTGCAGGTGTTGATAAGCTAGAGTTTGGTGCGGACTATATTATTCCAAAACCAATGGATTCACGTTTGCTACCACGTGTTGCAAAAGCGGTTGCTCAGGCGGCGGTTAATTCAGGTGTAGCTCGTATCGAGATGCCTGAAAGCTACATGGCAGAGTAATATATCTTTCAGATGTGATACACAAAAATGGGACGCTATTGCGTCCCATTTTTTATGTCATTCATTTGGCTCGAGGCAAGAGTTATTACCTGAAACCTCTTATCAGGCTTTTTTATTCTTCGTCGAATGACTCAAATTCGATGCCCATTTCCGTCATCAGCGCTTTTACTTCTGTTGGAATATCATCAGGACGGTCTTTACGAAGGTCTTCATCTGTCGGAAGTGGCTGACCTGTGTACGCGTGCAAAAATGCCTCGCATAGCAATTCGCTATTGGTTGCATGGCGTAAGTTATTGATCTGACGGCGAGTACGCTCATCAGTTAGCACCTTTAAAACTTTTAGCGGGATAGAGACGGTAATTTTTTTTACTTGTTCGCTTTTTTTGCCGTGCTCTGCATATGGGCTAATGTATTCGCCATTCCAGTCAGCCATTGCACACCTTCATTTATGTAATCGGTTAAAAATAATTTAGGTGCTGATTTTAGCTGCATTTACCGCCATAAGCAAAGACATATAGACGTCTAGAAGTGTTGACGTCTCATTTTTTGACGAGTAAAGTGAACATAACAGCAAAGGAAGCGTGTTGATCACTTTATGTTACTCATTAGATATAGCGCATTCCTATTTAGAAGTCATTACCCGTGAAAGGATACACCCATGAGCACTCGCAAACCTGCGACCATTGCAGTACGCACTGGTATTGAATCAGACAGCCAATATCATGCTGTCGTTCCACCTATTTATCTTTCCACTAACTATGGTTTTCCTGCTTTTGGTGAAGTGCCCAAGTATGATTACACACGATCTGGTAATCCAAACCGCGGACTGTTGGAAAGTGCGCTATCTGAACTCGAGTCTGGAAAAGGAGCGGTTGTTACTAACTGCGGTACGTCGGCATTAAATTTATGGGTTTCCGCTTTTCTCGGCCCAGATGATCTCATTATTGCTCCTCACGATTGTTATGGTGGTACCTATCGTCTTTTTAATACCCGAGCTAATAAAGGCGATTTTAAGGTTCAGTTTGTCGATCAATCAGACGAACAGGCTTTAGATGCTGCATTGGCACAAAAACCAAAACTCATTTTGCTAGAAACTCCGTCAAACCCTCTGGTTCGCGTAGTGGATATTGCAGCTACTTGTGAAAAAGCGAAACAAGTCGGCGCGTTAGTTGCGGTGGACAATACCTTTTTGACACCCGTGTACCAAAAACCTTTAGAGCTAGGTGCGGATTTTGTTATCCACTCCACAACAAAGTACATCAACGGTCATTCGGACGTAATTGGTGGGGTAATCATCACCAACACAGAAGCGCATGCAGAAGAGCTTGCATGGTGGGGCAATTGTATTGGTGCAACGGGCACACCTTTCGATAGTTACATGACACTGCGAGGTATTCGTACGCTTGGTGCTCGTATGAAAGTACATGAAGAGAGCTCACAGCAGGTACTGGCTTACCTACAGAAACAAGCGTTAGTTAAAACTATCTATCATCCAAGCCTGCCGGAACATCCAGGTCACGACATTGCTAAAAAGCAGCAAACGGGCTTTGGCTCTATGTTGAGTTTTGAGTTTGCTGGTTCGTTTGAGCAGTTAAAGGTGTTTGTGAAAGAGCTCCAACTGTTTTCATTAGCTGAATCATTAGGTGGTGTAGAAAGTTTGATTTGCCACCCGGCATCCATGACTCACCGTGCAATGGGTGAGGAGGCACTGGCGGAGGCTGGGGTCTCTCATCAACTATTGCGTTTGTCTGTCGGTTTGGAAGATGCACAAGACCTCATCACAGATTTAGAACAAGCGTTCGCTAAAGCTACCCAGTAATAGGAGACGATAACAATGACTGTACAACGTCAGCTGCATAAGTTTGGTGGCAGTAGCTTAGCAAACCCAGAATGCTACTTACGCGTTGTGGGTATTCTCAAAGAGTATTCGACAGAAAATGATCTTGTGGTCGTCTCTGCTGCAGGAAAAACCACTAATCGCTTGATTGAGTTTTTGGAAGGGTTAAATAAAGATGGCCGAATTGCGCATGAAGCGCTTCAAAGCTTAAGACAGTTCCAAACTGAGCTAATAGAAAGCTTGTTGGAGAGTGAAGCAAAAGAAGAGCTGTTAGCTTTATTACATGATGAGTTCAGTACTCTCTCGGAGCTGACTGCACCACTCACTAATGCGCAAAAAGCTGCGGTACTGGGACACGGAGAAGTATGGTCTGCTCGCCTATTGGCCGCGTTATTATCTCAACGTTCTATCCCTGCGGTTGCACAAGATGCACGAGCGTTTTTACGTGCAGAAGCGGGAACTCAACCAGAGGTTGATCGCGCTCGTTCATACCCTTTAATTAAAGAGATCCTCGCGCAGCATAACCATAAACGTGTGGTAATTACTGGCTTTATGGCTCAGAACGAGGCAGGAGAAACCATTCTACTTGGTCGTAACGGCTCTGACTATTCTGCAACGGTCATAGGCGCGCTTGCTGAAGTCAGTACTGTCACGATTTGGAGTGATGTTGCTGGTGTTTATAGTGCCGATCCACGTTTGGTGTCTGACGCTTGTTTATTACCGTTACTTCGATTGGATGAAGCCAGTGAACTTGCTCGCTTAGCTGCCCCAGTGCTACACAGTCGTACGCTTCAGCCTGTGGCGCAAAGTACCATGGACCTTAATCTCAAGTGTAGCTATCTGCCAGAGTCGGGTTCTACTCGTATTGAGCGTGTATTGGCATCTGGTCGTGGCGCTAAAATTATTACTTCACTGGATGATGTTTTATTGGTGCAGTTGTCTTTCATGCATGGGCACGACTTCGAAAAAACACAGAGTGATGTATTACAAGCGTTGCAGCGCGCGCAATTAGAGCCACTGGCATTTGAAGCTCAATCCGATCAGCACACGCTACGCTTGGCTTACACCGCAGAAATCGCCGGTGGTGCATTGAAACACTTGCAAGAGCTTGCGGTAGAGGCTGAAATTAAGCTAAAAGAAGGTTACTCGCTCTTAGCTGCGGTAGGTGCAGGCGTTACGAAAAACGCCAATCATTGCTTTGGCTTTTATCAGAAGCTAAAGCACTCTCCGGTAGAATTTATCTCTGAAACAGACTCAGGGCTGAGCCTAGTCGCTGTTTTGCGCCGTACTGATACTGAGGCGTTGGTTCAAACGATTCATAGCCAGTTGTTCCAAGCGCAAAAACGCGTGGCAGTGGCTTTATGTGGCAAGGGTAATATTGGTTCTAGTTGGTTAAATTTATTTGCGACGCAAAAAAGTGAGCTCGAAAAACGTCATGGTATGAGCTTTGATCTTGTCGCGGTTGTGGATAGCCAAACCTATTGGTTCGATGAGCAAGGTATTGAGGCGGCGAGTGTTGCTGAACGATTTGATGATGAAAGCATAGCAAACAATGGGGATTGGCTGGCACGTTTGGGAGCGCTTAAAAGCTACGATGAAGCCGTCGTGCTTGATGTTACCGCGAGTAAAGAGTTGGCTCAGCGCTACGTAGAAATCGCACAGCAAGGCATTCATTTGATTTCCGCTAACAAAGTTGCCGGTTCCGCAGATAGCCAGTACTACCATCAGGTTCAAGATGCATTCGCTAAAATTGGTCGTCATTGGCTATACAACGCAACGGTGGGTGCTGGGTTACCGATAAACCATACCGTGCGAGATCTTCGTGAAAGTGGGGATGAAATCGTCGCTCTATCGGGTATTTTCTCGGGGACGCTATCATGGCTGTTCCAACAGTTTGATGGTTCTGTGCCATTTAATGATTTAGTCGATCTTGCTTGGCAGCAAGGGTTAACCGAACCTGACCCTCGTTCTGATTTAGATGGCTCCGATGTAATGCGTAAGTTAGTCATCTTGGCTCGAGAGTCGGGCCTAGATATAGAACCAGACAGCGTTAAAGTTGAGTCTTTGGTTCCAGAAGAATTAAGAGAACTGAGCTTAGATGATTTCTTCGATAATGGAGCGTTGTTGAGTGAAATACTTCAAGAGCGTCTGACAAAAGCACAGAGAAACGATCAAGTGCTTCGCTATGTGGCGCGTTTAGAAAAAAATGGTAAAGCAACGGTGGGAGTCGAAGCGTTATCTCGTGAGCACGCGCTCGCCAACTTATTGCCATGCGATAACATTTTTGCCATAGAGAGCAAGTGGTACAAAGATAACCCTCTGGTCATTCGAGGACCAGGCGCAGGCAGAGAAGTGACAGCTGGCGCTATTCAATCCGACCTCAACCGATTGGCTGGTTTATTTTAAAGTTGCGATTGACCTAAAACCCTGGAATTAATCCAGGGTTTTTTATTCCCCTATCAGTGCCATACTGAAGTCATAACCCGTGCAAAATGGTGAGATGATGCTCAAGTAGAAACTTGAACTATCTTCATTATTAACGTGAGAAAAATTCATAATTACAAGGTTGACATTAAATCGTATTCAATACATTCTGTAGACATATAGACGTCTAAACGTCGATTTTAAGGATTTGTTTTCGTGGCGGAGTGCCGCAGGGAGAGTAAGATGGGATATACGCACGCAGGCCATATCGACGCCTTGAACCAGAATATTGCTGAGTTATCAGATAACATCAATGTATCGTTTGAGTTTTTTCCGCCAAGCAGCGCTAAGATGGAAGAAACACTTTGGAATTCAGTGCACCGTCTTAAAACGCTTCAACCTAAATTTGTTTCTGTGACTTACGGTGCGAACTCCGGCGAGCGTGACAGAACACACTCCATCATTAAAGAAATTAAAGCAACAACCGGATTGGTTGCCGCTCCCCATCTCACTTGTATTGATGCGACTCGTGAAGAGTTGATTAATATTGCCGATGATTATTGGAACAATGGTATTGAAAATATCGTCGCTTTGCGTGGTGATATTCCTCCAGGTGGCGGTGCGCCTGATATGTATGCCTCGGATTTGGTTGAGCTGCTGAAATCACGCCACGATTTCGATATCTCCGTTGCTGCATTCCCTGAGGTTCACCCTGAAGCTAAAAGCGCTCAGTCTGACTTATTGAACCTAAAACGTAAGGTAGATGCAGGTGCAAACCGTGCTATTACTCAGTTCTTTTTTGACGTTGAGTCTTACCTGCGATTCCGTGACCGTTGTGTCGCAGCAGGAATTGACGTAGAAATTGTGCCAGGAATTTTGCCTGTATCGAACTTTAAGCAAGCTTCTCGCTTTGCGGCACAGAACAATGTGAAAGTACCAGGATGGATGAGCAAACAATTCGATGGCTTGGATGATGATCCGGTGACTCGCCAGCTTGTAGGAGCTAGCCAAGCTATTGATATGGTGCGTGTACTGAGTCGTGAAGGGGTTAAGGATTTTCACTTCTACACACTAAACCGTGCAGAGATGACTTACGCGTTATGCCATACGTTGGGTGTTCGTCCTCGCGCAGTAGTCGGTGCGTAAACCTAGTTTCAAAAAGATAAAAGGCTTGCCAAGTGGCAAGCCTTTTTCGTTTTATCAAAGCAAAAGGAGTTTAACCAATCACTTCAAGTTCAGTTAGAACTTCTTCTGCCCAAGTGATCCAAGTTTCACGTAACAGTAGGTTACGGCGAAGCGTTAGACGTTCTAGGCGAGCTTGTTTATCTAAAGTTGACGGCGTTGCGTAGTAAGCCGCTTCAATTTCTTTGTAGTGAGAAACCAGTTTGCGAGACTCTTCAACTAGCTCGGCGAGTTGGTCACGGAATGGAGCAGCTGGTTGAACGGCACATGCCATCAATTTCGCTGAAAACTCATCACGAACTGTTGGGTGTGCAGTTGGTTGATCAAACCACTCTCCTAAAGCGCTGCGACCAGCGTCTGTAATGGAGTAAACCTTGCGGTCTGGTTTGCCTTCTTGGGGTTCTAATACGCAAGTAACCAGTTCTTTCTCAGCCATTTTGTTGAGTTCACGGTACACCTGTTGGTGGCTTGCTTTCCAGAAGTAACCGATGCTAGCAGAGAATTCTTTAGTGATATCGTAACCGGTTGCGTCGCGAGTGCTAAGAACAGTTAAGATTACGTGTGGTAATGACATGTCTTCAATCCAAATGGTCAATAAACTTGTAAACAAGCTACTTATACTTTCAGCTGCGCTCTTACTGGCACTTGAGTTTTTTAATGTATAAGTAGCACCAACAATGTTGGTCCTGTCACCTTAAAGCCGTTTATCACCTAGAGAGATGGGGAGTCCCATCAAGGCTGGAGCAGGTATGATTGGATTTATGAGCTCTCAGCAGGCAAGTAGTATATAAATAATAAGCATGAAGTGGAATAGTAGGACAAAATTACCCTAAAAAACTAACATAATAATCAATAGTGTTAACTTGTGGTTTTTTATTCTTTTATTTTGGTATTTTTTGGGTCTCTAGTGGTATATTTAACTGCCTTTGTTTTGGTGCGATTATCCTGTGATAAAAAAAAGCTGAGCATTTGCCCAGCTTTCTATTAAAAATGAAACGATTAGCCTGTGTTGCGCATACCTGCAGCAATACCAGCAATCGTCACCATCAACGCTTCTTCCAAGTTTGCAGAAGCTTCTTCGGTTTGACGCGTGCGGTATAGCAGCTCTGCTTGTAGCATATTCAATGGCTCAACGTAGATATTGCGTAAGCGAATAGACTCGAGTCCCCAAGGGTCATGCTGCATCAAGTTTTCATTGTTCTCTACATTCAGTACCGCTTTGATGTCTTCTTGAAGCTGAGCACGAAGCTTTTCACCGAGTGGACGGAGCGACTCATCCACCAATCGCTCATCGTAGTAGCGAGAGATATCAATATTACACTTAGAGTACACCATTTCCAGCATGCCGAGACGAGTTGAGAAAAATGGCCATTCGCGGCACATCTCTTCGAGCAATGCTTGGTGGCCTTTATCGATCGAGTATTGAATCGCTTCACCTGCGCCTAGCCATGCAGGAAGTACCAAACGGTTTTGACTCCATGAGAAGATCCACGGGATTGCACGTAAGCTTTCTACTCCGCCCTTAGGGTTGCGTTTTGCAGGACGAGAACCAAGTGGCAACTTGCCGAGTTCGAGTTCTGGTGTTGCTTGGCGGAAGTAAGGCACGAAATCTGGCTCGCCACGAACCACATTTCGGTAAGACTCACAGCTTACTTCTGATAGCACTTCCATCAAGTCGCGCCATTCTTGTTTTGGCTCCGGTGGCGGTAACAAGTTGGCTTCCAGAATCGCACTTGCATATAGGTTAAAGCTGTTTACTGCGACATCTGGGAGTCCCAGTTTAAAGCGGATCATTTCGCCTTGCTCTGTTACACGTAAACCGCCTTTCAAGCTTTTTGGTGGTTGCGACAAAAGCGCAGCATGCGCAGGTGCGCCACCGCGACCGACTGTGCCCCCACGACCATGGAATAGAGTTAGCTCAACGCCTTCTTCTTCAGCCACTTTAACTAACGATTCCATCGCATGATACTGAGCCCAACCAGCAGACATAACACCTGCATCTTTCGCTGAGTCAGAGTAACCAATCATGACCATCTGGTGGTTTTGGATAAAACCACGGTAAAGGTCAATCCCCATAAGCTGCTTGATGACCGATTCTGCGTTGTTCAAATCGTCTAGCGTTTCGAACAGAGGACACACATCCATGCGGTAAGGGCAACCTGCTTCTTGTAGCAGTAGATGAACGGCTAGTACATCAGAAGCGGTACGTGCCATTGAAATAACGTAAGCGCCAAACGCTTCACGCGGTTGTGCTGCAACAATCTTACAGGTATCCAAAACCTCTTTGACGGGTTCAGACGGTTCCCAATCACGAGGGAGAAGCGGACGTTTAGATGCCAGCTCGTTAGTTAGAAAAGCAATCTTATCTTGCTCACTCCATTGTTCGTAATCACCAATACCTAAGTAGCGAGTTAGTTCAGACAAGACGTTTGAGTGACGCGTGCTCTCTTGGCGGATATCAAGACGTACAAGATGGATACCAAATGCTTTTACGCGGCGTAGTGTATCCAGTAGTGAGCCGTTGGCTATTACACCCATGCCACATTCGTTTAGTGACTGGTAGCAGGCATACAGCGGTTCCCAAAGTTGCTCGACTTTTTGCAGTGGGGCTTTAACGGCCAGTTTTTGACCGTGGATCTTAGCATCGAGAATATCTTTGGTTTCATTGAGCAGAGTGCGTAATTGCTTCAGGATCGCACGGTATGGTTCGTGCTGATCTTCGCCAGCAAGTTCACGGACTTGATCGTTTGAAACTGTCATAGACAGCTCGCTGATCAACTCGTTGATGTCATTGAGATAAAGATCGGCGGCTTTCCAACGAGACAATAGTAAGACTTCACGCGTAACGTTGTGAGTAACAAACGGGTTACCGTCACGGTCACCGCCCATCCAAGAGGAGAAGTGCACTGGGCGAGCATCAATGGGTAAACCTTCTCCAAGGTAAGATTTTAGACGGTCATTCATCTCACGTAGGAAGTCCGGTACTGCTTCCCATAGCGAGTTTTCAACGACCGCAAAGCCCCATTTTGCTTCATCCAACGGAGTTGGGCGTTGTTGTCGAATCACGTCTGAATGCCAGCCTTGGGCAATCAGTTGCTCTAGGCGGCGTTCGGTTTTTCTGCGCTCTTTAGAAGAAAGATCGCTTAGCTCCAACTTTGATAAGCACTCGTTTATCTTGACCAGTTTGTTGATCATCGTGCGGCGCGTAATTTCTGTTGGGTGAGCCGTCAATACCAATTCAATATTTAGATCACGAACCGCTTGGGCAGTGTCCAGTTTGCTCACATCGTTTTGTACCAGTTTAGAAAACAGCGAGTTAATCGCGTCTGGTTCGCAAATGTGCTCTTCACAATGGCGTGAAATCGTGTGGTATTGCTCAGCGATATTGGTGAGGTTTAGAAATTGGTTAAACGCGCGAGTAACGGGCGTTAGCTGCTCATCAGGTAGATGTTTGATTTCTTCGATCAAGCTGTCCCTGTCTGCTTGATTCCCTGCTTGAGCTGATTTGGATAATTTACGAATGGTTTCCACTTTCTCGAAGATTTCTTCGCCATGGGCATCGCGAATGGTGTTACCCAATAAGTGGCCTAACATGCGCACATTACTTTTGAGTGCGGCGTATTTCTCGTTCATTGTCGTCCTGCCTCGTAAAAAAACTACATCCATTGTCCTTGTTAAGACTCCAATCTAGCGAAAAGCACCAGTTATAGTCAAATAAAGCAGACTAAGTTTGCAATTATTCCGCTGTCTCCTGATTTAGAGCAAATTTACGGCAGCCATAGAGTAAGAAGTGAAAATTAATTACAAAATAACAAGTTAAATAAGTGTTAAGACTAGCGCTAAATTGTGAAGATAAAAAGATGCAGCTCAATCGAGCTGCACAGACTTTCGAGCTTAAACGCGTATTAACAGCAGTACTTGACCATCGCCTTTGAAAGCACATCAATTGTGGGGTCGATAAAGTCGAAGGATAGAAACTCATCCGGTTGATGGGCTTGGTCGATTGACCCAGGGCCGAGCACCAAGGTTGGACACAACTGCTGTAGAAATGGTGCTTCAGTACAGTAGTTCACGGTTTCTGAACTAGTTTGGCAAATCTCTTCAACACCACCAATAAATGGGTGGTCATGTTGGCATTCGTAACCCGGAATAGGCTCATGCAATGGAATAATCTCCAGTCTCCCTGGCCATTTCGCTTCGACTTCTTTTAATGCTCCGCGCAACATGTTCTCTAAACCATCAAGGCTAATGCCAGGAAGAGGACGCACGTCGTAATGCAGCTCACAGCAACCACAAATACGGTTAGCGCTGTCACCACCGTGAATGTGTCCAAGGTTTAGGGTAGGGCTTGGAATGGCAAAACCCGGATGGTGATATTCTTTAATCAATTTGTCACGCAGTTGCATCATGGCGAACATGACTTCATGCATGATCTCAATAGCGTTAACGCCAAGCGCTGGGTCCGATGAGTGACCGGACTTGCCTGTTACGCGAATGGCATTTGCCACATGCCCTTTATGACCTCGAATTGGCACAAGGCTGGTGGGTTCACCAATGATGCAGTAATCCGGCTTAAATGGGGCGTTTGCTGTGAAATGTCGCGCGCCCAGCATGGTGGTCTCTTCGTCACAAGTGGCTAATACGTAAAGTGGTTTGCTCTGCTTGCTCCAATCGACTTTCTTCACTGCTTCATAAATAAAGGCGAAAAAGCCTTTCATGTCTGCTGTGCCTAAACCGTAGAAGCGGTTGTCTTTTTCCGTCAGTTTATGCGGATCAAAATTCCATCGCCCTTGATCGAATGGCACGGTATCGCTATGGCCAGCAAGTAAAAGGCCACCTTCACCCTCACCCATACGTGCGATCATATTGTGCTTGCCTGGCTCGACTTCGATCACTTCAACGCTAAAACCCAGATCTTTAAACCAAGATGCGAGTTTTTCGATGACTTTTGCATTGCCCTGATCCCAGCTCGGATCCGTGGAGCTGATAGAAGAGGTGCTGATGAGTCCTTCATAGACCTCTAGAAAAGTTGGTAATTGCATGGATTCTTCAAATCTCCTGTTGACAGACAGACCACAAAAATGTAAAACACATATTAAATCATATTTAATGAATAAAAAATCAAAATAAAGCAAAAATTAAATATGAATAGTCATTTGAGCCTTTAAGTATATGGATGTTACACAATGCTAAAAACCACGATTATTGGAGCCAGCGGTTACACCGGCGCAGAGTTAGCGTTAATGGTTAATAAACACCCACAACTCACGCTATCAGGTTTATACGTTTCCGCCAACAGTGTTGATGCGGGAAAGAGCATCGCGCAGCTGCACGGTAAGCTAGCGGGCATCATTGATATGCCAGTTTTACCACTAACGGATCCACTGCAAATCGCTCAAGAATCGGACGTGGTGTTTTTGGCAACGGCTCACGAAGTCAGCCATGATTTAGCCCCAACTTTCTTGGAGGCAGGCTGTCAGGTATTCGATTTATCGGGTGCATTCCGTGTGAAAAGTGAAGGCTTTTACGACACTTTTTATGGCTTCGAACATCAACATAACAACTGGCTAGATAAAGCAGCATACGGCTTAGCAGAGTGGAACCAAGAATCAATAAAAACCACTCCTTTGATTGCAGTAGCAGGTTGCTACCCAACCGCTTCTCAGCTTGCAATCAAACCTTTATTAGAACATGCGTTGCTCGATACCAACCAATGGCCAGTGATCAACGCAACCAGTGGTGTATCAGGTGCAGGGCGTAAAGCCTCCATGGTTAACAGCTTCTGTGAAGTGAGCTTGCAACCTTATGGTGTATTTAACCATCGTCACCAGCCAGAGATTGCTCAGCACTTGGGTTGCGATGTGATTTTTACTCCGCACCTCGGTAACTTTAAACGCGGCATTCTTGCCACTATCACCATGAAGCTTGCGCAAGGTGTGACAGAAGCACAAGTGGCACAGGCGTTTGAACAAGCTTATCAAGGCAAGCCTGCGGTGCGTCTTAAAGGCGACGGTATTCCACGTATTCAGGATGTCGAAAATACCCCTTTCTGTGATATCGGCTGGAAGGTACAAGGCGAACACATCATTGTGATTTCAGCTATCGACAACCTACTTAAAGGTGCATCGAGTCAAGCGATGCAATGTCTCAATATTCATTACGGTTACCCAGAACTGACAGCGTTGCTGTAGTCGTTGAAAGAGGGAAATGCGATGACGCAAACCAATCAAGCTCCTTTAGTCATTAAGCTAGGTGGTGCAGCTCTATCATGCACTCAAACCTTAAGCCAACTTTTTGGTGCCATTGCGGCTTACCAAAAATCGGCACAGCGACAAATCGCCATCGTTCATGGCGGTGGCTACCTAGTTGATGAGTTGATGGCAAAGCTTCAGCTTGAAACCGTTAAGAAAAACGGTTTACGCGTAACGCCTTACGATCAAATTCCTGTGATTGCAGGCGCGCTTGCAGGCACTGCGAATAAGTTACTTCAAGGTCAAGCGATTGCGGACGGTCTTAACGCTGTGGGCCTTAGCCTTGCGGATGGTGGTTTGTGTCTTGTTGAAGAACTTGACCCAGAACTCGGCGCGGTAGGCAAAGCATCACCGGGTGACTCAGCACTATTACAAGCGGTGCTAAACACAGGTGCACTGCCGATCATCAGTTCAATTGGTTTAACCAAAGATGGCCAGATGATGAATGTGAATGCTGATCAAGCAGCAGTCGCGGTTGCGGGCGCATTAGATGCGGAGTTAGTCCTGTTATCAGACGTGAGTGGTGTATTAGATGGAAAAGGCCATTTGATCAAAACCCTGTCAGAGCAGCAAGCTAACTCGTTGATCGATGGACATGTGATCACCGATGGCATGATCGTCAAAGTTAAAGCTGCTTTGGAGGCCGCCAATGATCTTGGCCGTCCAATTGAAGTCGCGACCTGGCGTTACCCAGAAAAATTAGCACAGTTATTCGCTGGTGAAAGTATTGGTACTCAATTCTTGCCTCAATAAGCATCAGCAAAAGAATTCAATATTAGGAAGTCGCAGTTGGCACTGACCGCCGAGCGCAGCGCCAGTTAAGTTTGGAGAAAAAACATGAGCAAAGTGAACGTAAATAAAGTGGTAGTCGCATACTCAGGCGGTCTAGATACTTCAGTAATTATCCCGTGGCTAAAAGAGAACTACGACTGTGAAGTAGTGGCTTTCGTTGCCGATGTTGGTCAAGGTGCCGAAGAGCTAGAAGGCATTGAAGCTAAAGCAAAAGCCTCTGGTGCTTCTGAGTGCTACATCGCTGACTTGAAAGAAGAAATGGTCGCAGACTACATTTACCCAACGCTAAAAACCGGCGCGTACTACGAAGGTAAGTACCTGCTAGGTACATCAATGGCGCGTCCAATCATTGCCAAAGCGCAGGTTGAAGTGGCACGTAAAGTGGGCGCGGACGCTCTGTGTCATGGCTGTACAGGTAAAGGTAACGACCAAGTACGTTTTGAAGGCGCATTCGCAGCACTAGCACCGGACTTACAAGTGATTGCACCTTGGCGTGAGTGGGACCTAGTGAGCCGTGAAGAGTGTTTGGATTACCTAGCTGAGCGTAATATTCCTTGCTCTGCGTCTCTTACTAAGATCTATTCACGTGATGCAAACGCATGGCACATTTCGACGGAAGGCGGCGTTTTAGAAGATACGTGGAACGCACCAAACGAAGACTGCTGGGTGTGGACTGTCGACCCAGAGCAAGCGCCAAATGAAGCGGAATACGTCACGCTGAAAGTAGAAAAAGGTGAAGTGGTCGAAGTTGATGGTGAAGTGATGACACCATACAACGCACTGGTTTACCTAAACGAGAAGGGCGCTAAGCACGGTGTTGGCCGTATCGATATCGTGGAAAACCGTCTTGTTGGGATGAAGTCTCGTGGTTGTTATGAAACACCGGGAGGCACCATCATGATGGAAGCGCTGCGTGCTGTAGAGCAGCTTGTGCTAGACAAATCATCATTCGAATTCCGTGAGGAGCTAGGTCTAAAAGCGTCTCACCTTGTATACGATGGCCGTTGGTTTACGCCACTATGTAAATCGATCCTTGCCGCTTCAGAAGAGCTAGCGCAAGACGTTAACGGTGAAGTGGTTGTTAAGCTCTACAAAGGTCAAGCGACAGTGACGCAAAAACGTTCTGACAACAGCTTGTATTCAGAAGAGTTCGCGACTTTTGGTGAAGATGAAGTTTACGACCAAAGCCATGCAGGTGGGTTTATCCGTCTTTACTCGCTATCAAGCCGTATTCGTGCATTGAACAGCCAGAAGAAATAATCCCTTAACATCCATCTCGGATTGAATAAAGACCCGCCATTTATAGGCGGGTCTTTTGGTTTCTAAAAGCGGGTATCTAAATTTGGCTTGAATATATATGTAAAAATATTGAATTTATACTTTATTTTTTATCGAAATTGCCGTAACGTTGACCCATAAGAAAAAGTGAGTAAATGACCATCAAATTGGTTACTACTCATTCGAGAACGTTAGAGTAAGCAATAGTCATCAGGAGAGACGCAATGGCATTATGGGGCGGAAGATTTACCCAAGCGGCAGACACCAGATTTAAAGAGTTCAATGATTCGTTGCGTTTTGACTACCGATTGGCTGAGCAAGACATCGTAGGTTCAATCGCATGGTCTAAAGCTCTGCTTTCTGTTGATGTGCTATCGGCAGAAGAACAGCAAAAACTGGAACTTGCTTTAAATGAGCTGAAGTTAGAAGTGATGGAAGACCCTCACCAAATTCTTCGCTCTGATGCAGAAGATATCCACTCTTGGGTTGAACAGCAGCTAATCAGTAAAGTGGGAGATTTAGGTAAAAAACTCCACACTGGGCGTTCTCGGAATGACCAAGTCGCCACAGACTTGAAACTTTGGTGTCGTCAGCAAGGTCAGCAATTATTGATTGCTTTAGATCGCCTACAAGCACAAATGGTCCACGTTGCTAAACAGCACCAAGGCACCGTATTGCCAGGCTATACTCATCTTCAGCGTGCTCAACCTGTAACCTTTGCTCACTGGTGCTTGGCTTATGTTGAAATGTTCGAGCGTGACTACTCTCGTCTGAATGATGCCTTACAGCGTCTCGACACTTGTCCACTTGGCTCGGGTGCTTTAGCGGGAACGGCTTATCCGATTGATCGCGAACAATTAGCACATAATCTCGGTTTCCACCGTGCTACGCGTAATTCACTCGATTCGGTTTCAGATCGTGATCATGTGATGGAACTGATGTCGGTGGCGTCGATTTCTATGCTTCACCTTTCTCGTCTTGCAGAAGATATGATCTTCTACAATTCAGGCGAGTCAAACTTCATTGAGTTAGCGGATACGGTGACATCTGGTTCGTCATTAATGCCACAGAAGAAAAACCCAGATGCACTTGAGTTGATCCGTGGTAAGACAGGGCGTGTCTATGGCGCATTATCGAGCATGATGATGACAGTTAAAGCCTTGCCATTGGCGTACAACAAAGACATGCAGGAAGATAAAGAAGGGTTGTTTGACGCTTTAGATACATGGAACGACTGCATGGAAATGGCAGCTCTGTGTTTTGACGGTATTAAAGTGAATGGCGAGCGCACACTAGAAGCGGCGAAACAAGGTTACGCAAACTCGACGGAGTTAGCTGATTACCTAGTGGCGAAAGGCATCCCATTCCGTGAAGCTCACCACATCGTCGGTGTCGCGGTCGTTGGTGCTATTGCTAAAGGTTGTGCGCTAGAAGAACTGTCTATCGAAGAGTTAAAAGCCTTCTCAGAGGTCATTGAAGCGGATGTGTATGACATCCTGACTATCGATTCGTGTTTGGAAAAGCGTTGTGCTTTGGGTGGTGTTTCGCCTCACCAGGTCGCTTACGCGGTAGAACAAGCGGATAAGCGCCTGAGCCAGCGTGACAGCTCGGCGGTGAAAGTGCGTCCTGCACGTTTGACGGACATTGAAACGTTGGAAGGTATGGTTGCTTACTGGGCGAACCTTGGTGAGAATCTTCCGCGCTCTCGTAATGAGCTCGTGAGAGATATTGGCTCTTTCGCGGTGGCTGAGCATCATGGTGAAGTGACGGGTTGCGCTTCTCTATATGTGTATGACTCAGGGTTGGCTGAAATACGCTCTCTTGGTATCGAAGCGGGCTGGCAAGGCCAAGGGCAGGGCAGTGCGATTGTGAACTATTTGGTTGAGAAAGCGCGCCAGATGGCGATCAAGAAAGTCTTTGTTCTAACGCGAACGCCTGAGTTCTTTATGAAGCAAAGCTTTTTACCGACATCGAAGTCATTACTGCCGGAGAAAGTTCTGAAAGATTGCGATCAGTGCCCACGTCAACATGCATGTGATGAGGTAGCGCTTGAGATCAATTTAATGGAGCAAGTGATCCAAAAAACGCATGTGGCATGAACTGAAGTTGTGGAGTGATTTTATTAGCATTCAATGACATAGTCATTTTCCTGCTTACTTACATCAGTATTCGCTAAAAAAATCGAAAAAATTTGGAACCTTTGAGAGGAAGCCCGGTCTATTAAAGTACCACTGCTTTTTCTTAGAAGAATCTAAGAGAGCCCCAGAACTGACATTGGTTTTGGGGCTTTTTTCTATCTGTCACTTTTCTCTTTTTTATTCGTCTTTTTTTGTCCCCGTCGACGCTGCCAAGGCAAGATGACAAAACGCATCCATAAGTGTAAAAACAACAAAACGTTGAAAGCGAAGCCGGCAAAGATCAAAGCGATCGACTCGATGCTTTGTGGATCATCTTTGAGCGTAAACCACCATACAATCCAACACAGTACAGAAAGTACCGTCAATTGATCCAAGCATCGTTGGCAACGTCCAAGTTTTTTCCAAAACCAATGTTCTTCGCAGCGGCGACAAGTCATAGTGTTTTCCAAACCATTAGTGTTGCTTCAGATTATATATCTAACTATATGGTGGAAAGCGTTTCTTGTACCGGACTTAGAGCGCTATGACACAACCAAAAATGGAAAGTTAGCTTTGTAAAAGCTTTGTGGCACGTAATTGATGTATGGTGCTCTGTCAGTCTTTAACAGGAAATATAATGATGTCGACAGAGTTGAAACTTGCGCTGAGTATCGCTGGTGGGTTCTTTATGATCGGTGTTGTCGCGATTTGTATGGTCAGCCGCTATGCAATGATGGCAGCGTAAGAGAGATTTCATTGCGCCGAAGTAGTAAAGCAAAGCCTCGTTGATGACGAGGCTTTGCTTTATATTTAGATAGAAGCCTGAAAGCGTTAGCAGCCAGGGCCGCAGTCAAGACAATGTTTCACCATTTCTGGCCCTAAGTGTAGTTTTGCATTCAAATCACGTAGAGCGGTGCGGACGCCTTCTTCAATCACTGGGTGATAGAAGGGCATATCTAACATCTCAGAAATCGTCATCCTATTTTGGTGCGCCCATGCTAAAAGGTGAGCAAGATGCTCTGCATTCGGGCCCATCATTTCTGCACCTAAAAAACGTCCAGTGCCTTGCTCTCCGTAGACATGCAGAATGCCTTTATTACGAAGCATGACGCGCGAACGTCCTTGATTTTCAAACGAGACTTCACCGGTTGCGAAACATCCACATGTGCCTAGACGTGTTTCTAGTTGTTTATATGTTTCGCCAACCATAGCAATTTGAGGGTCGGAGAACACGGCTGAAATTGGTGAGCGACGCAGACCCGCACGAATATCTGGGAAACGGCCTGCGTTGTCTCCAGCAATACGGCCTTGGTCAGCGGCTTCGTGCAGCAGTGGAATTTGGTTACTTGCATCACCTGCGATGAAGATGCTCTCTACCGAAGTTTGCAATGTATAGTGATCCGCCGTTGGTACGCCACGTTCATCGAGCGCCACATTGGTGTTCTCGATCGTCAGCTTATCTACGTTTGGACGACGACCCGTTGCAGCCAATACGTAATCGACAACGAAAGTTTCTAATTCGCCATCATGGTTGATGAATTGGATTTCGACCTTGTCTTCGCCGTCATTGTCTGACGAAGCAATGCGTTTCATGCTTTCGACTTTTACATCTGCATCAAGGTAGAACTCTTCCTTAAAGGCTTTATCTGCATACGCCATCACCTCTGGGTCTGTCAGTGGGCCCACTTGTCCTCCAATGCCAAAGAGCTTCACGTTTACTCCTAGGCGGTGTAAAGCCTGACCCAATTCAAGGCCGATGACTCCTGGGCCAAATACTGCCACGGACTCTGGTAAGTCATCCCAGTCAAATACATCATCGTTAATCACTAGGCGATCACCCAGTTCATTCCAAGCTGCCGGATATGCTGGACGAGATCCTGTCGCAATAACAATGCGCTGTGCGGTGACCTGAGTATGATCATCTATGATGAGAGTGTGGTCATCGGCAAACTTCGCGTAGCCCGATAGTTTGTCTTCAGCGGGAATATCATCGACACTTTCAAGCACAAAGCCAACAAAACGATCGCGTTCGCGCTTTACACGATCCATCACTTCTCGTCCGTTAATTCGTACTTCACCTTGCGGGTGTATCCCAAATCCAGGTGCTTTTTCGATTTGATGAACACTTTCTGCTGCCGCAATTAACAGCTTAGACGGCATGCATCCGACACGAGCACAGGTTGTTCCGTAGGGACCGCCCTCAATCATTACCACGCTGTTGGTATGAGCTTTTGCTGCTCGATAAGCACCAAGACCAGCCGTCCCGCCACCAATAACCGCTACGTCGACATTAACTTGTTTCATCGTGAACTCTCGCTTTTGTTTTAAGCCAAGCTAGCTACATTGAGCTTGGAGAGTGAATTGGATAGTTGAATCTGGATAAGTAGTCACCTTATTGGTAGATGACTACTTATCTAGACTAGTAGAAGAAGTGGTTTAGGGTTGGCCTCCGAGCCAAAAGGCACCGGAGACCGAGGGTGTAGGCTATGGACAGCTTAGCCTAGATACGCTTCTAGCTCTTCGCTACCGCCGATGTGCTTGCCACCGATAAAGACTTGTGGAACAGTCGTGCGACCAGATATAGCTCGTAGACTAACTGTTGTTGCGTCTTTACCCAGAATCACTTCTTCATATTGAAGACCGTGGTCAATCAGATTTTGTTTCGCTTTCATACAGAAAGGGCAGCCTGGTTTAGTGAACACAGTGATGGATTCTTGCGTTTTGTAGTCAGGCGCTATGTAGTTCAGCATCGTATCTGCGTCTGACACCTTGAATGGGTCGCCTGGTTCGTTTGGCTCAATGAACATTTTTTCCACTACGCCATCTTTTACTAGCATACTGTAACGCCATGAACGTTTGCCAAAGCCGATGTCGTTTTTATCCACTAACATACCCATGCCATCGGTGAATTCACCATTACCATCCGGGATGAAGGTAATGTTTTCTGCTTCTTGGTCTTGTTTCCATGCATTCATCACGAACGTATCATTGACCGAGACACAAATAATCTCATCCACTCCGTGCTCTTTAAATACAGGGAACAATTCGTTGTAACGAGGTAGATGGCTTGATGAACAGGTTGGAGTAAATGCACCCGGTAAGCTAAATACGATAACGGTCTTACCTTTAAATAGCTCATCGGTCGTTACATTCACCCAAGAGTCACCTTGACGAACTGGAAAAGTAACTTGAGGGACTTGTTGACCTTCTTTAGATACAAACATAATGATTTCCTTTAACTATTTTAAATTATGCGTATAGAGCTTAGCGTTTTTCGTCGCTCTGTTTCGTTTTGTTGAGCCCATTATTGTAAAAATCCTTTGATAGCTCTAATCGTTTGGTGTTATGGTTTTGATAGGTATTAGCTATTGTTAAAGAAGCGAAGCGTGAATTATGAATATTCGAGATTTTGAGTACTTAGTTGCACTTGCGGAACATAAGCACTTTCGCAAAGCGGCAGAGGCATGTTTTGTTAGTCAGCCAACACTGAGTGGGCAAATTCGTAAACTAGAGGATGAACTCGGGACCACGCTTTTAGAGCGAAGCAGCCGACGTGTTTTGTTTACCGATTCAGGGTTACAGCTGGTGGAGCAGGCTAAACGCATCTTAAGTGAAGTGAAAACCTTCAGAGATATGGCAAGCGGTCAAAGCGGAGCCATGACTGGACCGATGCATATTGGTTTCATCCCGACGGTTGGGCCTTATCTATTACCCAAAATTCTGCCGCAGATAAAAGAAGCATTTCCTGAGCTGGAGCTATTTCTGCACGAAGCTCAGACACATCAATTAGTGCGTCAATTGGAAGAAGGTAAACTAGATTGCTTAGTTTTAGCTTCGGTTGATGAAACTGCGCCATTTAAAGAGATCGAAGTGTATCAAGAGCCATTAAGTGTCGCAGTGCCATGTGACCACGAGTGGGCCTCTCTCGACCATGTTGATATGTTGGAGCTGAATGGTAAAACCGTTTTAGCGTTGGGAGACGGCCACTGTCTGCGAGATCAAGCGTTAGGTTTTTGTTTTGCCGCTGGTGCAAAAGACGATGAGCGTTTTAAAGCCACCAGCTTGGAGACGTTACGCAACATGGTTGCTGCCGGTGCGGGGATTACGTTATTGCCTCAGCTTTCTATCCCTAATGAGAAGCAAAAAGATGGCGTATGCTACGTACCAGCTGTTAACCCAACCCCCTCGCGTAATATCGTTCTCGTATACCGTCCGGGCTCACCATTACGAGCTAGGTTTGAAGCTTTAGCAGCGAAGATTAAAGAGGTGTTGGTTTCTTATCCATCATTGAATGCTGCAGCATAAGAAGCAGACATAAAAAAGGGAGAGCTTGATGCTCTCCCTTGTGCTTTTGTGATTTAGAACAGTTCTTCTGCGCCAGAGCCTGAAGAATAAATACTATCTTCTAAACGGTCGCCAGCGTATTCGGTAGGCTCCGTGCCTTTTTCAAAGTATTCGAACATTGATGTGCTATCTACCTTGTGCGTTAGCATACCGCTGTTGCGATCAATACGAACTCGAATAATATCCTCTGGAATATTTTTACCTTGCTCCGGCGTCCCTTCTAGCGCAACACGCATGAAGTCAATCCAAGCAGGCTCTGCGGTTTTCGCACCCGACTCGGCACCAGAAATTTGGCCTTGCCCTAGGTTGCTGTTAACAGTGGTGCGGCCAAGTGCACGTGAGTGATCATCAAAGCCAACCCAAGCTATCGCAACGACACCAGGTCCATAGCCATTGTACCAAGCATCCTTGGAATCATTCGTTGTACCCGTTTTACCCCCGATATCACGACGACCAAGTTTTTGCGCGCGCCAGCCTGTACCATTCCAACCTGTGCCTTCACGCCAGTTACCGCCACCCCAAATGTTGCTGTACATCATCTCACGCATTAAGAATGCATTCTGTTCAGAGATAACTTGCGGTGCATATTGAGGTTCATCATTTTCAAGGGCATTGTCTGTTGCAAGGCCGTCAATTGCGACGTCTTGTTCGCCAAATTCATCAGCGTAGCGATTTTCTGGCTGCTCGCTCATTTGTGGACAATCCTTATGACAAACACTCTTTGGATTGGCTTTAAACAGTACTTCACCGAATGCATCTTCCACGCGTTCTACATAGAATGGTTCAACGTAATAACCACCGTTCGCAAATACAGAGTAACCTTGTGCCACTTTCATTGGTGTTAAGCTGCCAGCTCCGAGTGCGATGGTCTCTGAGCGCGGTACTTGGTTAATATCAAAACCGAAACGAGTAAGGTACTGACGTGTCTCCTCGAGGCCAACTTCACGGAGTGTACGCACTGCCATGACGTTTTTTGATTGAGCTAAGCCGAGGCGAAGACGCGTTGGACCACCATAAGTCGGTGGTGAGTTTTTTGGTCGCCAAGCTGAACCAGAACCTGCATCCCACTTGTTGATCGGCGCATCGTTAATCAAAGTGGCTAGAGTCAGCCCTTTGTCAATTGCTGCCGAGTAGATGAAAGGCTTGATACTTGAACCAACCTGACGCACTGACATGGTTGCACGGTTAAACTTGCTGTGAACAAAGTTGAAACCACCAACCAGCGACAATATCGCGCCATTTTCTGGGTTCATCGCAACAAACGCGGTGTTTGCTGTCGGCACTTGGCTCAGTTTCCAGCTCAGTGTTGTGTTGTCATCTTCATCGGTTTCACTTACTTCGCGAACCCAAACTTGTTGACCTGTCGCTAGCACATCATGCGCTGACTTTGGTGTTGAGCCTTGGCGGTTATCAGTAATGTACTTACGCGCCCAGTGCATTCCAGTCCAAGGGATGGTTTGCTCTTCATGGTTCTTAACCCATACTTGTGCCGTCTTATCATCGACTTTCGTCACAACCGCAGGGTAAAGGTCACCATAAGTTGGCTGTTTCTTCAGGTGCTTTTCTATTTGCTCATTGTCCCAGGCCGCTTCCCCTTCTTTCCAAAGCACACTTTCTGCACCACGGTAGCCATGACGTTCATCGTATGACAAGAGGTTATTTACCGCAGACGTATTTGCAGCATCTTGCAGTTTAGAATCCACAGTCATGTAGATATTCAAGCCAGAGGTATAAGCTTCTTCTTCACCGTATTCTTTTACTGCCCATGCACGAGCCAACTCTGCTACGTAAGGTGCGGAAAGCTCAATCTCAGCGCTATGATAACGCGCCACAATAGGCTCATTGCGTGCTTCGTCATACTGCTCTTGTGTAATGTATTTCTCATCAAGCATTCGCATTAATACAACGTTACGGCGTTTTGTTGCGCGCTCAAGAGAGTAAATTGGGTTCATGGTTGATGGCGCTTTTGGCATACCAGCGAGTGTTGCAATCTCACTTAACGTCAATTCATCAAGGCTCTTGCCAAAATACACTTGAGCGGCAGCACCAAAGCCATATGAGCGGTAACCAAGGAAGATTTTATTGACATAAAGCTCCATGATTTCTTGCTTACTTAAAAGCTGCTCAATATGGATAGCAATAAAAATCTCTTTAATCTTACGCATGATCTTCTTCTCATTAGATAAGAAGAAGTTACGAGCTAGCTGTTGCGTAATCGTACTTGCACCCTGTTTAGCCGAGCCTGAAACCGCAACAACAACCGCTGCACGAGTGATGCCGATAGGGTCGATACCAGGATGCTCATAGAAACGACTATCTTCGGTTGCGATGAGCGCGTGAATTAAGTCTTGAGGAATTTCGTCATAAGTAACAGGAATACGACGCTTTTCACCGAACTGTGCGATCAGCTTCCCGTCTTGACTAAACACCTTCATAGGTGTTTGTAATTCAACGTCTTTTAGAGTTGCAACATCTGGCAATTCAGGCTTCACGTACTGATAGAAGCCAAATATTGTGGTGACTCCAAGAATTATGCAAATCAATGTTAAAAATAATAAACGCTTTATGAACTTCACCGGAGAATCCCTGATTGGTTGAGGCTGTGTAACGGCAAACCCTTGTACTCTTAGGTCAAAAATTTAGCACATAAGAGATATTAACTCTTATTTGGATGCTAATAACAACCTTTGCACGAAGAAATTTCGGAGCGAGAGTAAGAGATGGATAAGCTAATCGTTACCGGCATCGATATAGGCCATAACAGCCTCAAAGCCGTAGTACTTAAACCCACAGGCAACAATTACGCTCTGTTGGGTTACAAAGAAATATTACTAAAGGAAGGTATTGTCGCTGAAAATAACACCATAAATCATCAAGAAATTGTAAAGACCCTCAAGCAGATAAAAAAAGAACTGCCTTTTGGCGCTAAAAAAGTTGCGATCTCAGTTCCTGATAACTCGGTAATTAGCAAGAAACTGCAAATAGAACAAAATCTTGAAGAGAGTGAAGTTGAGTTTGCAGTGATACAAGCCTTTTCTCATCAATCGCCATTCCCTGTCGAAGAGCTGAGTTTAGACTTCGTTCGTCTTCGCGCTGAGGGCGGGCAGAGTGGCAGTGATAGCTATCAAGTGTTTGCGACAAGAAAAGATGTGGTAGAAGGCCGAGTCGATGCATTACAAAAGTCCGGACTAAAACCTGTTTTAGTGGACGTGCATTCGCAAAGCCTTGGTCATATCTGGAAGCTCACCGCCGATCGCTTTCCTGACAAAAACAAATACTGCTTACTCGATATTGGCACCTTATCGAGCTCCTTCACCATGTTTACCGAACAAGGTGAACTGTTTCACAAAGAGTTTGCTTACGGCACACGCGGAGTAAACTGCGCTTCTCCAGTCGATTTTCTGTCCGATGATGCTCAGGAGAAAACAGAGCTGTTTAACCGTCAAATCGTAGAGCGAGTAAAGCGCCAGATGCAGCTCTATACCTCAATCAATGGCTCACAAAACATCAAGGGTATCTGGTTATCAGGGGAAGGGGCCTCCACTCCCATGCTCGCAGAGGGGTTGTCTCAACAATTGTCGTTAGAGTGTGAATTGCTAAATCCGCTAGGGCTATTTGAGATGAAGGTGTCTAAGCGTAAGCGTCGTGCTGTGGATTGGCAGCATTTCTCAACAGCAGCCGGACTGGCCGTTCGTGGCATTCATTGGCTGGGAGGCGCCCGTGCTTTATCGCATTAATTTACTTCCTTGGCGAGAGAGTCAAAGAGAAGAGCACCGACGTCGTTTCATCAGTTTGGTCGCATTAGGCATGTTGGTCGCTGTTGGCATCCAGTGGGGTATTGGAAAGTTTTTTGAGTACCAACAAGATCAACAACAGGAGCGGCTCGATTACCTCACTCACTACATTGCCGAACTCGACCTGCGTATTGAAGCAATGAAAATTGCAGAGCAAGAGCATAGCAAAATCCTCGAACGCCTAAAGGTAGTTGAAGGTTTACAAAACGGACGAAACAAAACGACCGAGTTCATGAACTTAATGCCTGCCGTTATCCCTGAAGGTGTATATGTCGACAAGATCAAAATGAATGATCTGGAAATTGAGATCTCTGGGATCTCAGATAGCACTCCAAAACTTGCCACGATGCTGGACAACATGGAGCGCTCGGCCAAGTTGAACGACGTAGAAATGCATTCCATCGTTCACGGCAAAGCCCGTTTTGGGAAAGAGTTTCAAACATTCAAAGTGTCTTTCATGTTCAAAGTAACGGAGAAGAAATTGGAGGCTCAACGTGGTTGATTGGCAGGATCTCGAAATCGATGAAATGGCCGAGTGGCCATTGTTGCCCCAGATTATAGTAATCGCGCTTCTGATCATGGTGATTCAAGGCTTAGGTTATTGGTTTTACCTTAAACCGAAAGACGAACAGTTGAATCACTTGATCCAGCAGGAGCAGACACTCAAGGTGGCATTGAAGATCAAAGCGAACAAAGTGGCAGCGTTGCCTCAGCTTCAATCTCAATTGGATGAACTTACCACCCGTTACGAGTTATTACTGCAGCAACTGCCTGCGCAAAAAGAGCTGGCTACAATGCTCGCTTCAGTGAATGAACTTGGCATCGACAATAAGCTGACTTTCACCCGAATCGACTGGGGCGAAAAACAATCAGAGCACTTCCTTTATCGTCTCCCTTTAAACATAGAGTTAACGGGCGACTTTCATGACATCGGCCATTTTTCTCAGGCGATAGCGACGCTACCTCGAATCATCACGTTTAAAGATGTGACTTGGCAACGTGTCAGCCAAGAGAGCGAAACCCTGCACTTTCGGGTGCGCGCTAACACCTATCAGTTTAAGCCGGAGGAGACGAAAAATGACAAGTAAGTCTTTGTTGCTGGTACTGATGGGTTCTCTATTGATGGGTTGCCAGGCGAATGATGAATCATTGACGGATTTTATTCGAGGAGTGGAAACACAGGCGCGTCGAGAGGTCGAGAAGCTTAAGCCCGTAGACAAGTATGTTGCAGTCACGTACGCACCGGAAGTACAGCGTGCACCCTTTGAATTACCCAAAGAAGCCACCATCGCGACTCAGCCAGTTGCAAGAAAAGATTGTTGGCAACCGCCCTCAAGAAGGCGAACTGGAAAATTAGAAAGATTCCCATTAAGCCAATTACGTTTGAAAGGGGTCATGGGCATGGATAACACGGTTTCTGGCCTCGTTCAGGCTCCCAATGGCACCGTCTATAAAGTTAAGCCGGGTCAATACCTTGGACGCAATAATGGCAAAGTGACCCATGTCAGCCACTCCTATTTGTTGATTAATGAAACGTTGCCCGACGGCTTGGGATGTTGGCAAAAACGTAAAGTTAAGTTGGCTTTGAGATAGCCCCATTTATTTTTGATATTGAGTAATGAAAATGAGACAAGGATTAACACGTACACCAAGGATACTTACTGGGCTCTTCTCCTTATGGTTGTTTGTATTTTTAGCCCCTTTAGCTGCAGCAGAAGAAGTTTCGTCCAATGCCCTAAAAAGTATCGACTTTCGAACTAATAAAGATAAAGACGCCGTGATTGTCGTCGAATTGGCGTCACCGGCCGCGATTGTAGATATCAAGCGTGTACAGGAAGGGTTAAGTATCGATTTGCTTAACACTTCAGTAAAAGACGAGCAATTGTATCTCCTAGACGTGAAAGACTTTTCGACTGTGGTTGAGAGCGTAGAAGTGTTTCGCGACACCTCGACGACGCGCTTGGTTGCGCACATCAATGAAGAATACATGCATGATTACCGTTTAACGGGGCGTTTTTTGGAAATCAAAGTAGCGAAGATCAAACCCAATGAGAAAGCCCCAGATAAAAGCATTTTAGAAAGAGAAGGTAAGCTTATTTCGATTAACTTCCAAGATATTCCTGTGCGAAACGTCTTGCAGCTTATTGCTGATTACAACCAATTCAATTTGGTTGTCTCCGACTCTGTAGAAGGCAACCTCACGCTTCGTCTTGATGGTGTCCCTTGGCAGCAAGTGCTGGATATTATTTTGCAAGTTAAGGGGTTAGATAAGCGTGTTGATGGCAACGTGATTTTAGTTGCTCCGACTGATGAGCTGGACTTGCGTGAGAAGCAGCAGTTAGAAAAACAAAAACTGACGGAAGAAATGGGAGAGCTTTCATCTGAAATCATCAAAGTTAATTTTGCTAAAGCATCAGACATTGCGGAGATGATCAATGGAGAAGGAAATATCAGCATGCTGTCAGAGCGCGGCAGTATGACCATTGATGAGCGAACTAACTCGTTATTGATTAGAGAGTTACCTGAAAACATCGAGGTGATTCGAGAAATTATTGAGTCTTTGGATATTCCAGTTAAACAGGTTCAAATTGAGGCGCGTATTGTGACCATCAATGAAGGTAACATGGACGAGCTAGGTATTCGTTGGGGTTTTACGTCTATTAATGGCAGTAATACAGTGGGCGGTTCTATTGAGAACAACCTTGCCACGATCGGTCTCTATAATGGAGAAGGGGGTGATGACGGTGGTGACGGTGATGGAGTAGGGATCGATGACTTCCTAAATGTAAACTTAGCTGCAACCAGTCCGAATGCGACCAGTCTTGCTTTCCAAGTTGCGAAGTTAGGTTCAGACACCTTGTTGGATCTTGAGCTTTCTGCTCTGCAACAAGAGTCTAAAGCTGAGATTATCTCGAGCCCACGTTTGATCACTACCAATAAGAAGCCTGCCTATATTGAACAAGGTACAGAGATTCCTTATCTTGAGTCATCATCAAGTGGTGCAACGACGGTGACGTTCAAAAAGGCGGTATTAAGTTTGAAAGTGACCCCGCAAATCACACCGGATAACCGCTTAGTGTTGGATTTAAGTGTCACGCAAGATAGACCTGGACAAGTCGTGAAGACAGGCACTGGTGAAGCTGTTGCGATTGATACTCAACGTATCGGGACGCAAGTGTTAGTGAATAACGGTGAAACGGTCGTTCTTGGTGGTATTTTTCAGCACAGCATTACTAACTCGGTGGACAAAGTACCTTTGTTGGGCGACCTGCCGCTATTAGGTGCTCTTTTTCGTCGAAGTTATGAGAATGTTGGCAAAAGTGAGCTGTTAATTTTCGTCACGCCTAAGGTGGTGATTCAGTAGTTCTGTCTCGGGAAAAACTGATTAAATCAAAAATAAAGTTGCAATAGTGGCACCATGCTTGGATAATTTCGGGTCTTATCACGAATTATCTGTGAGGAACTGGTGCCACAAGCCTTGTAGAACAGCAGTTTAGCTGTGTTTTCTTGTGGCGATCTTATTGAATCAATGTTGTAAATTACTGCTAAACATGGCTGAGAAACGTAATATTTTCCTTGTTGGCCCAATGGGCGCCGGCAAAAGTACAATTGGTAGACATCTAGCACAGCAACTGCATATGGAGTTTGTTGACTCCGATACAGTGATCGAAGAACGCACTGGTGCAGACATCTCTTGGGTTTTTGATGTAGAAGGTGAAGAAGGCTTCCGCAAGCGTGAAGAAGCGGTACTTGAAGACCTAACACAAGAGCAAGGCATCGTGCTTGCGACTGGCGGTGGCTCTGTTAAGAGCAAAGAAAACCGCAATCGTCTTTCGGCACGTGGTGTTGTTGTTTACTTAGAAACGACGATTGAAAAGCAACTTGCGCGTACAAACCGCGACAAGAAGCGTCCTTTACTTCAAACGGATAACCCTCGCGAAGTACTGGAGCAATTAGCTGAAGAACGTAATCCTTTATATGAAGAAGTAGCGGATTACACTGTTCGCACTGACGATCAAAGTGCAAAAGTGGTAGCCAACCAGATCGTAAAAATGCTAGAAGAGAGATAAGTCTTTATCTTTTTTTTAATTGGAGCAAACCGATGGAACGGATTACGGTCAACCTAGCTGAGCGTAGCTACCCAATCTCTATTGGCGCCGGGTTATTTGAGGACCCGGCGTACCTCTCTCAAGTTCTCTCAAACAAAAATGCAAAACAAAAAGTTGTTGTGATCAGTAATGTCACAGTGGCGCCTTTGTATGCAGACAAAATTTTAAAGCAACTCGAGCAGCTCGGTTGTAGTGCATCCTTGTTAGAATTGCCTGACGGTGAACAGTACAAAAACTTGGATGTATTTAATCAAGTAATGAACTTCTTACTGGAAGGGAGTTATGCTCGTGATGTTGTGATCATCGCGTTAGGTGGTGGTGTTATTGGCGACCTTGTGGGTTTTGCGTCTGCCTGTTACCAGCGTGGGGTCGATTTTATTCAAATACCGACCACATTACTATCCCAAGTGGACTCTTCGGTTGGTGGAAAAACCGCGGTTAACCATCCGTTGGGTAAGAACATGATAGGTGCGTTTTACCAACCTAAAGCCGTGATCATTGATACCAACTGCCTGTCGACGTTGCCTGAACGTGAGTTCGCTGCGGGTATCGCCGAAGTCATTAAGTACGGCATTATTTACGATGCAGATTTTTTTGTATGGTTAGAAGACAATCTTGAGCGCTTGTATGCGTTGGATGAAGAAGCACTAACTTATGCGATCGCACGTTGCTGTGAAATAAAAGCGGAAGTGGTGGCTCAGGATGAGAAAGAATCGGGCATCCGTGCTTTGCTTAACTTAGGTCACACCTTTGGTCATGCGATTGAAGCGGAACTTGGCTATGGCAATTGGCTGCATGGTGAAGCGGTATCTTCCGGCACTGTTATGGCGGCCAAAACGTCGCATCTACGCGGTCTGATCTCGGAAGAGCAATTTGAGCGTATTGTTGCGATTTTGCGTCGTGCAAAACTGCCTGTGCATACTCCAGACAGTATGAATTTCGATGACTTCATCAAGCACATGATGCGAGATAAGAAAGTCCTCTCTGGTCAATTACGATTGGTTTTGCCTACAGGCATTGGCACTGCCGAGGTAATTGCTGATACGACGCAAGACGTACTCAAGCAGGCAATAGACTTCGGTCGCGATATTTAACCTTGTAATGGCGCCTTTGGGCGTCATTCTTGTAGTGTATTAAGGTTATTAGATGAGTGTTGCTCACGTACTGGAATTAGATTCTCAAATCGAGTTGCTTGATAGATTAGGTCTACTGACTAACTTTGGTTCCAATCTCATTGCGATTAATGGTCATGATGGGTACGGGAAATCTTGGTTAGCGCAGCGATACCTTGAAGTGGGTGCCAGTAACAAGAATCAATGTTTGTTACTTTGTCATTCTAATCAAGACGATGTGCAGCATCGCGTCCTTATTTTGAGTCAACTAGTTTCGGACGCATTGTTTAATCAGCAAGAGCCTTTACTTGATAGCCTTGAAAGGCTTTTAGGTGATGAGCCGTGTGACATTGCAATTGTTGTAGATGATGCGCATTTATTGAGTGAGACACTTATCTCTGAGCTTTGGATGCTGGTCTTAGAGGCGCACCATAAGCCAAATTGGACCATCAATGTCTTACTGTTTACACAGTCTGGACGTTTAGAAGGTTTGCTAGCACGTCTCAGTTATGGACAAGAGATAAAGCCTGTTGAGCTTGATATTGATATGTTGTCCGAAGTGGAAGCTCGTCGTTTCTTTGAGTCACTTGTTGCGCGCTACGTCGATGATGAGTCTGAGAAACGGGTTCGAGATGCATTTAAAAAAGTCGACCCAGTACCGGGTGACATCATGGCGTTAGGAGAGATGAAAGTGGAAAAAAGGATCATTATCCGCTCGATTGTCGGTTCACCCCTGAATATTGCGTTGGTGGTATTAGTATTACTGTTGCTTGCTGCTGGTGGCTATTGGTGGATGCTTAGTCAACCAAGTCCTGATGATAAGGCGCAGCAAATTGCTGGCAGTTTAGAGCAAACGGCTATTCCAACTTTTGAAGAGTCAGGAATCAGTGCAGCGCAGTCTTCACTGCAACCTGTAACCGATGGTTCTAGCAGTCCTGATAAGTCTGGTGCGGTTGATGATTCTGATTCATTACCGCCAGCAGTGACAGAAGAAGTAGCGAGCGTAGGCAGTGATGACAATCAACAAAGAGTGGTGATTGAGTCGAATGTGGTCGATGCATTGCTTGAAGGTAAAACTGATTCAGCAGACACAAAAGCGATTGATGACGTCGTAGGTATAGAGAAGACAGAAACCGCCGATGAAACTAGCTCTCCTTTGATTAAAGTCGTAAAACCGAATCAAGATATGGCGCAAGCACCTGCTCAGTCAGAAGAGGGTGACGTAAACCAACCTGTTGTGAAGTTTTCATTTGCCCGTGAAGAACTAAAAGCGCTATCGCCAAGAGCTTATACTTTACAACTCGCAGCTATGACCTCAATGGAAGATGTACAATCCTTTCTCAATGAGCATCAACTGAATAATCAAGTGCGAATTTATCCTACCGTTCGTAATGACACCGAGTGGTATATCATCACATATCAAGATTATCCGACAATTCAAATGGCTCGTGATGCCGTCGCAAGCTTGCCAGATTCGGTTAAGTCGGTGAGTCCTTGGGCAAAATCACTCCGTCAGGTTCACCGTGAAATTGAACGAGTGAAATAAACCTGAGCTTCCCTGAAAAATATGTTACATTCCGCAGCCTTAATTTTTGGTCGATAGATAGAGCAGTAGATGAAAAAGCAACGAGCCTTTCTTAAATGGGCAGGAGGAAAATACGGACTGGTTGAAGACATCCAACGTCATTTGCCGCCGGCTCGAAAGCTAGTTGAACCTTTTGTTGGTGCGGGCTCAGTGTTTCTGAATACCGATTATGACCATTATCTACTTGCAGATATCAATCCAGATTTGATCAATCTGTACAACCTGCTGAAAGAACGCCCTGAAGAGTATATCTCTGAAGCGAAGCGTTGGTTTGTCGCTGAGAACAACCGCAAAGAAGCCTACCTACACATTCGCGCTGAATTTAATAAAACCGATGACGTGATGTACCGCTCTTTAGCGTTTTTGTATATGAACCGCTTTGGTTTTAATGGCCTATGCCGTTACAACAAAAAAGGTGGCTTCAATGTACCGTTTGGCTCTTACAAAAAGCCGTATTTCCCTGAGGCGGAACTGGAGTTTTTTGCAGAAAAAGCCAAAAAAGCTACGTTCGTTTGTGAAGGTTATCCTGAAACATTTCGTCGTGCGCGCAAAGGGAGCGTCGTGTATTGCGATCCACCTTATGCGCCGCTTTCAAATACGGCAAATTTCACCTCATACGCAGGTAATGGTTTCACGTTGGACGACCAAGCTGCATTAGCCGACATTGCTGAAAGAACAGCGACTGAACGTGGCATTCCTGTGTTGATTTCTAACCACGACACTACCTTGACACGTCGGTTGTATCACGGTGCGGATCTTAATGTGGTAAAAGTAAAGCGTACCATTAGCCGTAATGGTAACGGTCGTAATAAAGTTGATGAGCTACTTGCGCTTTTTCATGCCCCAGACATGGATAAATCAAACTCTTAATTCTCACACTATTATATCTAAATAGTGGATCTCCCCACTGGCTTCGGTAGAATTGCGCGCAGATTGTTTGCTCATTACTACTGAGGTCAGGTATGAAAGATTTTCTTATTGCTCCATCCATTTTATCGGCAGATTTTGCTCGTCTCGGTGAAGATGTAGAAAAAGTACTCGCAGCGGGTGCGGATGTGGTGCATTTCGACGTTATGGATAACCACTATGTACCAAACCTGACTTTTGGTGCGCCTGTGTGTAAAGCACTACGCGATTATGGCATCACAGCGCCAATCGATGTTCACCTAATGGTGAAACCCGTTGACCGTATTATTCCTGATTTCGCAAAAGCGGGTGCGTCGATGATTACGTTCCATGTAGAAGCTTCTGATCATGTAGACCGTACACTGCAGTTAATTAAAGAGCACGGCTGTCAGGCTGGTGTGGTACTAAACCCAGCAACGCCACTTGCAAGTCTTGAATTTATTATGGATAAAGTCGACATGATTCTACTGATGTCGGTAAACCCTGGTTTTGGTGGTCAATCATTCATTCCTCATACACTAGATAAACTGCGTGCCGTTCGTAAGATGATTGACGAGTCTGGTCGTGATATCCGCTTAGAAATCGATGGCGGTGTGAAGGTTGACAACATTCGTGAAATTGCAGAAGCGGGCGCAGACATGTTTGTTGCAGGCTCGGCGATTTTCGGTGAGCCAGATTACAAACAAGTGATCGATCAAATGCGCGCTGAACTGGCTGAAGTTAAATAAGCACCGATAAGCCAGCGCAATAACACGCTGATTTTAAAGGCTGCCAGCTTGTTGGCAGCCTTTGTGTTTTCTAGTATTAGAAGAAATTAAATATCCACTGCGCTGAGCAAATAATCACTTGCCTATTTTACGCCCTTTCTGTACTATTCGTGCTCCTTAAACTCAGTCAATTATCTTTAGTTCCTTGCTTCCTCTGGACGACTGAGCCATTTGTGGAAGCTGAATAATCCGTAAGGAGCAACCAATGCGTCATTACGAAATCGTATTCATGGTGCACCCAGATCAAAGCGAGCAAGTTGCTGGCATGATCGAGCGTTACACTGGTTCAATCACTGAAGCTGGCGGTAAAATCCACCGTCTAGAAGACTGGGGCCGTCGTCAACTGGCTTACCCAATCAACAAGCTTCACAAAGCTCACTACGTTCTTATGAACGTTGAAGCTGACCAAGCTGTAATTGATGAGCTAGAAACTGCTTTCCGTTTCAACGATGCAGTTCTACGTAACATGATCATGCGTACTAAAGCAGCGATCACTGAGCAATCTATCATGCTTAAGCAAAAAGAAGAGCGTGCTCCACGTCGTGAAGAGCGTTCTGAAGCTAAGCCTGAAGCTAAGTCAGAAGCTGCTGAGTAAGTTTTCTTATGGCCAATCGAATGGAGCTGAGCGGCACCATTGCCAAACCGCCCATTCGTAGTAAAAGCCCTGGTGGCATTGAACACTGTCGGTTTTGGCTGGAGCATCGCTCTACTATTATCGAAGCTGACTTACCTCGACAAGTTTATTGTCGTATGCCGGTAGTCGTCAGCGGGCTTGGGTCACAAGCACTAACTCAGAATTTAGTTCAAGGCAGTAACATTAAGGTAAGTGGTTTTGTCACTTATCAAACCGGCCGAAATGGCGTGGGAAAATTAGTGTTACACGCCGACAACATTACTCAAATTTAAGATCAGGAGATAGCCCATGGCTCGTTTCTTCCGTCGTCGTAAATTCTGCCGTTTCACTGCAGAAGGCGTACAAGAGATTGATTACAAAGACGTAGCAACTCTTAAAAACTACATCACTGAAGCTGGTAAAATCGTACCTAGCCGTATCACTGGTACAAGCGCTAAGTACCAGCGTCAACTAGCACGTGCTATCAAGCGTTCACGCTACCTAGCTCTACTACCGTACACTGACAAGCATCAGTAATCGGTTCATTTTATTAAGAAAGAGGATTAAGCAATGCAAGTTATTCTACTTGATAAAATTGGTAACCTAGGTGGTCTTGGCGATACTGCAAACGTTAAATCTGGCTACGCTCGTAACTTCCTTATCCCACAAGGTAAAGCAGTTATGGCAACTAAAGCTAACGTTGAAATGTTTGAAGCTCGTCGTGCTGAACTAGAAGCTAAAGTTGCTGAGCAACTAGCTGCTGCAGAAGCTCGCGCAGAGAAAGTTAACGCTCTAGAAGCGGTAGTTATCGCTTCTAAAGCTGGTGACGAAGGCAAACTATTCGGTTCTATCGGTACTCGTGACATCGCTGACGCTATCACAGCTGCAGGCGTTGAAGTTGCTAAGAGCGAAGTTCGCCTTCCTGAAGGTGCTCTACGTAACACTGGTGAGTTCGAGATCAGCGTTCAACTTCACTCTGAAGTTTTCGCGACAGTTAACCTACAAGTTGTTGCTGCTGAGTAATTCAGTATCAAGACGAAATACTAAAAAGCACCTCCTCGGAGGTGCTTTTTTTATTTCTAAAACTGAGAGAAAAAGGGTTAAAAAGCGAAAAGTAAATTAACGGAAAATACGCTGTCCGCTTTGCTTAAGCCTTCAGGCACTTTATCGTGATACTGACGAGAGTGCGCCAGTTTCAGTGCGATATCTTCAGTAATATCATTGGTTACACTGAGTTCACTATCAGTACGTGTGTTACTTCTACCTGTTACCAACGTAATATCAGCTGCGAAACTTAAATTATCCAACGCATGCCAAGTTGTGTTGATATTTCCTCGAAAAATGCCTTCTCTAACGATATCGGGAAAGACAATATCGTCATCATCTATTTCGTCTAAGTTTGGCTCTTGATAGCGAAAACCAGGGCCTACTTCTACCTCTAAAATGAAGTTCTCAGTGTAGGAGAACTGGTAACCCAAACCACCTGACAACGTATAGTCTTTAAAATAAGCACTGTAGCGAGAATCCACCCCTTTAAAGCTGCCATACAAATATGTCTTAGGGCCTAACTTGTAGTCACTCTGTAGGGAGTAGGTGGATGAGCGTTTGTCTTCTTCACCGTCTTTGTACAAGTTGTAGTACTTCCATTCACCATTAGAACGGTGTCGACCTGACGTATATTCAGCACTCAAACGAGCATTCAGGGAACGAGAGTCCGTGTTACCTGTGTGAGCTTGATAGCCGAACTCCACCTCGGTTTTTAGTGGGTCGGGTACATCAATATTTTGCTCTGGCTGTACTGATTCGTCAGCATACGATGCACTAGCGCACAGTAGGCTAAAGCTAAGTAACCAGTATCGGGACACATCAACCTCGAACGTAATCAAAAAGGAGGGGCATGATACTGATACAGATATTTGGTTGGGTCAATGGTAGGTTAATTTTTATTAGAGCTAGGCGGAAGAACCAGGCTATTACCTGGGTGGTTCACATGATGATTTCTTAACAAGTAATTGTCGCTTCGGGGAAGCATCTCAGTTAGGTTAAGGTTATAATCGTGGGTCAATAGTAGTTATCGAGCAAAGTCATGGCGGAAAACAGAAATCGCAAACCTTCAGACAGTCAGGTCGACGCAATCAAAGTGCCACCTCACTCACTAGAAGCCGAGCAATCAGTAATTGGTGGTCTTTTACTGGATAATGAACGTTGGGACACCGTTGCCGAACGTGTTGTGAGCAGTGATTTCTATAGTCGTCCACACCGCCTGATTTTTGAAGGTGTAAAAACCATTCTTGAAGCGGGTAAACCTCTCGATCTTATTACTTTATCGGAATATCTAGAGCGTCACGAGTTGTTAGAAGATGTAGGCGGTTTTGCTTACCTCGCTGACTTGGCGAAGAATACGCCAAGTGCAGCTAACATCAATGCGTATGCTGATATTGTCGCTGAGCGTGCGATTGTTCGTGGCCTTATTGGTGTCGCGAATGAAATTGCGGACGCGGGCTATGACCCTCAAGGTCGCAGTTCTGAAGATTTAATAGACATGGCGGAGAGTAAAGTTTTTGCTATCGCCGAGTCTCGAACTAGTGAAAACGAAGGACCACAAAACGTCGACAACATCCTCGAAAAGACGTTAGAACGTATCGAGTTGTTGTATAAAACGCCACAAGATGGTGTTACGGGGGTCGATACCGGTTTCACCGATCTCAATAAGAAAACCGCAGGTTTGCAAGGCTCTGATTTGGTGATTGTCGCAGCGCGTCCATCGATGGGTAAAACGACCTTTGCGATGAACTTGTGTGAAAATGCGGCCATGCAACAAGAAAAGCCCGTACTTATTTTCTCGTTAGAGATGCCAGCTGAACAGTTGATGATGCGTATGTTGGCCTCTTTGTCTCGTGTTGACCAAACCAAGATCCGTACGGGTCAGCTAGATGACGAAGATTGGGCGCGTATTTCTTCTACTATGGGTATCCTGATGCAGAAGAAAAATATGTACATTGATGATAGCTCTGGACTAACTCCGACCGAAGTGCGTTCGCGCGCTCGCCGTATCGCTCGTGAACATGGCGGTCTATCGATGATCATGGTCGACTACCTTCAGTTGATGCGCGTGCCTTCGTTAACCGACAACCGTACTCTTGAGATTGCTGAGATCTCTCGCTCTCTTAAGGCGCTGGCAAAAGAGCTAAATGTGCCTGTTGTGGCACTGTCGCAGCTAAACCGTTCCCTAGAGCAACGTGCGGATAAACGACCAGTAAACTCGGACTTGCGTGAATCCGGTTCCATCGAGCAGGATGCCGACTTGATCATGTTCATCTACCGTGATGAGGTTTATCACCCAGATAGTCCGTACAAAGGTACGGCCGAAATCATTATTGGTAAACAGCGTAACGGTCCTATCGGCTCTGTTCGCCTCACTTTCCAAGGTCAACATTCGCGTTTCGACAACTACGCGGGTCCTGCATTCGATATTGATGATGAGTAATCCCATGAGCTATATGAAAGCGGCCAAGGCGTGCATTGATTTGTCTGCGTTGCAGCACAACTTACAGCGCGTAAAAGCTCAAGCGCCACAAAGTAAAGTGATGGCTGTCGTCAAGGCCAATGGTTATGGTCACGGATTACGTCATGTCGCAAAACATGCTAACCATGCGGATGCGTTTGGTGTGGCTCGTATTGAAGAAGCATTGCAACTGCGCGCTTGTGGAGTAGTAAAGCCGATTCTATTGCTAGAAGGTTTTTACTCTCCTGGTGACTTACCTGTTCTTGTGACGAACAACATCCAAACCGTGGTGCACTGTGAAGAGCAGCTTATCGCCTTGGAGCAAGCAGACCTTGAAACTCCGGTTGTCGTGTGGCTGAAGATTGACAGTGGCATGCACCGCCTTGGGGTTCGTCCTGAACAATATGACGAGTTTGTAACGCGGCTGAAGGAGTGTCCAAATGTAGCGAAACCGTTGCGTTACATGAGCCACTTTGGCTGTGCAGATGAGCTGGATAGCGATATTACCCCACAACAGATTGAGCTGTTTAAATCGTTGACTTCTGGTTGCCAAGGGGAACGTTCACTGGCGGCATCTGCGGGGTTATTGGCATGGCCTCAAAGCCATTTAGATTGGGTTCGTCCGGGTATTATCATGTATGGTGTGTCGCCATTCGATGACAAAACGGCGCAAGATCTTGGGTATCAACCTGTTATGACACTTAAATCCCACCTTATTGCGGTACGTGAAGTCAAGAAGGGTGAAAGTGTTGGCTACGGTGGTATTTGGACCAGTGAGCGAGATACAAAAGTTGGTGTCATCGCTGTAGGGTATGGCGACGGTTACCCAAGAAGTGCTCCAAACGGTACGCCGGTGTGGGTTAATGGCCGTAAAGTACCTATTGCAGGTCGAGTTTCCATGGATATGCTGACGGTCGATTTGGGACCAGACGCAACGGATAAAGTCAGCGACGAAGCGATTCTTTGGGGGAAAGAGCTCCCAGTAGAAGAAGTGGCGGGTCACATTGGTACGATTGCGTATGAACTCGTGACTAAGCTAACGCCTCGCGTCGAGATGGAATACTCAAAATAAACAACGAAAGGCTAACCCAAGGTTAGCCTTTGTTTTACCTACTCACCGTTAATCGTAGCAATAACGCGGCGGCCGCCACCAAAGTCTCGATGCTCACCCAAGTAAATACCTTGCCATGTTCCTAAAGCTAATCGACCATTTTGGATTGGTACCGTCACACTACTGCCCAGCAGTGATGCTTTAATATGTGCCGGCATGTCCTTTATACGGTTGAGATGGACATTATGTGGACACCGTTGCTTCCCATAATTACTAGACTTCATAGATTTCACCCCGTCCATATTGAATATCTTATATATGGACATTGTAAAGCTCCAATGTCCATATTTCTGTTACTCTCCACATAGCGTAATCACAATGGTTCGGCTTCCACCATGGTTCCTGTGTTCACCGAGATAGATACCTTGCCATGTACCTAAATTTAACTTTCCATTTGTAATAGGTATTTGAATACTTGAACCAAGGATGCTGCTTTTAAAATGTGCAGGAGCGTCGTCACTCCCTTCAAAAATATGCTGATAGTACGGCTCATTCTCTGGTGCTACGTGGTTAAAGTATTGCTCAAAATCAGCACGAACAGTTGGATCAGCATTTTCGTTTATTGTCAGAGAGGCTGAGGTGTGCTTTATAAATATATTCAATAAACCAGCTCTTATTTGACGGATTTCTCTAATTGAGCTTTCAACTTCCTCAGTTATTAGATGAAACCCTCTTTCTCTAGGTCTTAAATTGATCTCTTTTTGTATCCACATATTTACCTCTTAAATGGCGATACTTTCTTCAGGTTCTCAATCTCTTTCTCGAGTTGAGCTATCCTTTCTATTAGCATAAGCTCACGATTCAATGCTTGATGGTATCGCTCTCGATAACTGTTTTTTGCGTATTTTTCAGCTTTTAACTTCTCAGCTGTTGAGGGTGTATGAGGCCCGTTGTCGGCTTCTTCTGCGATCGCATCAATGAGAGCAGAAAATGACGGTCTTGATTTTTTTATAGAGCCACGTTTCCTACCTGCTTCAATGGCAACTGTATCATTGTTAATAGAGCTTCCTTTTGGCACTCTTATGGGTTCATTTGTGCTTAAACGTTCTAGAGCTTCCCAGTATTCATTTAATGAACTCATCACTAGTTTTCCTTACTAACTATATGTTCTTTAAATTTGAGCAATGTATCCAGTTCATCTTTTTCGGTGCGGTATTCGATACTGCTGGGTGATGACACGGATAGTTCTTCTACAAACATCTTTTGTCTCATGATTACTCGATCAAGGCGACTTGCTTTGATGACAGCCCTTGAGCAGGTTAGGCAAGATGTAATGGAACGAAGTAGTTTTTTGTCACAAGGCGATATTGTTGTGCATGCACCTAGAGGTGTTTCAGAGTAGGCTATTTCCCCTTTTTTGAATTGCTTGATAATTGTTTTTCGATCACTGGAGAACAGAATGCCCTCTTCGGTGGTTAGCCTTTTTCTTTCGATAAAGGTGCCATGAGCGCCATACAATGTTTCTTCTGCATTTAATACATTACTAATGTAAGCGGAAGCGTCAGCTTCAGGTTTCTCTTGTTTGATTAGCCTTGCTATGTGATTTGTATCATTAAATTCTTTACCTAATTCAGCCGACTGACAGTAATACACAGTCATTTCACGGTTAATCTGTTTTAACTGACGCTTAAGTGAAGGTAATGAGACTAAAGCTGATTGCGCCACATAGAAGGCTAGAGAGCGTCGGAATTGATGTGTTGTGAAACGCCAGGTACTGCCGACTGCAAACGCTTTTTCACATTCCCAAGCTCTAAACGGGTTGTTTCTCTCGAGTTCATTTAAGTCCTCTGTAGTGACAGCAAATGCTTCACTATCCAAAAGATTGTAGATTTCATTTTGTTTGTTGGAAGCACTGGCCATGGCTAAATGAACTCCGTCGAATATGACTGAATTACCAAGGGATAGATAACTGGTTGAGACAAAAAGGGGTATGTCTTTTTCATTCATATTCAGCACCTTGGCAACTAGCTTGGCAAACATTTCTACAATGTCATAGGCATTAGAAACTTCTTTGCTTGTTATCCAACTAGTTTCTTTTTTCTGTCCGACAAATTTGCTTGTAGTTCCGGTTAACTTGTATACACCGTTGGTGATGCTTAGGGCACCAGTTGGTAAGCTTAGTGACTCAGCACTTCTCATGCCTGTAAAGGCATGCAGCATGATTCTTGAACCATGCTGAACCTGAGCGATGAATGACGATAAAGAGGGCATATTGCTTACCTTATATCGTGAAAAGTACTCCCAAAGTCCATGCTCTTGAGCAGCTTCTTTAAAGTAAGGTTTAAAGTCCTTTGATGCATACCCAATTTTTTTCTGTAATGAAGGTGAACGGCCATATCGGTCACAACTCAATACCGCTGTTATAAACCGATAAAATTGGTCTTTTACATCGTAAAATTCAGATATAAAGTCTTCTAGCTGCCTTATAAGTTCTGCATAAATTCTATTAGGGATGATAGGGTGTTGATTGTCGTCCCCCAATTTATTCAAGTAGAGTCGTAATACATCAAACTTCAGACCTGACGACACTTTATACCCACTAATATCACTCGATATCGAAATTAAGTGAGATAATGTAGAAGATAATCCACGAAGAATGTTTTTGCTTTTTACGGTGCCGAGAAAACCTATCATCAACTCTTCTTTTTGAAGGGCTTCACCAACTAAAACACCTTTATCCTCACAATAATTTGCGAGACTTCTTATTGTTTTGAAGTAGCTCATGCATGTGCTGATGCTGATACCAGTAGCTTTGCCTGAATCAACAATAAAAAGAAAGATGAACATCAACCATTTGACATCTCTTTTTGTAGAGTCGCCAAATATGGAAAAGTTGAAACGAGCGTTTCCAGTGTTGCCGCTTAGTCGATATGGTCGAAAGTCCCACAAGTCATCTGAATACCGTGAAAGAACTTCTCCGTTAAGTGTCCTAGACACTATAAAATTTGGTTCAGGGTATTTTATTCCTGGTTTTGATATAAAAGGATCTGGTGTTGTATGGCTATTTTCCGTTAGAGGGACGAAATTAGGGTAATAAACTGTAGCTTCCATCAAATCATCTCCAAATCATCCATCATTTGTAATTTATGGGCCCAGTAGTCGGATAACTGTTCCTCTTCGTCAATTGACTGTCGTATAAATTCAAGAGTCTTTTGTGGGAGATGTCCCGATAGCTCTATTTGCTCCACAATAGAATCAATTCTTTTTATTAACGGCGTAATGGTATTTATATAGTGTGATGAATTGCTAGCCAGGTGCCTGGATTGGGAAAGAATATACCGGAGACTTAGCAGCTTTTTGTAATCCTCAGCATCTGCATGTACACGGAAATGAATACAAAAAAGGCATCCCTCCGGAGTTTTGCAGTCTGGCTCAACCACATGTATGGAGTCGGCCTTCGGTGAAAAAACATCTAGGCACTGGCCTGTAGAAATAGGAGTTGATTTATTCTTGTTATCAATAACTATACTTTTCTTAAATGTTAAAAAGAAATTAGATAGTTCTTTACTGGCTTCAATGTCAGAACCTTCAGAATAGTGCTTGATAACTGTCTCAGGCGTGTTCTGTAAAAGCATAGCAGTTGTTGGGAGATCTGAATTCTGTAACAGCCAGTTGCTTTTATGTGCCCGCCACATACGTGTTGTTACTTTATTTTTATAATCAAAGCATATCTCTAGTCTCCGGTGGAAATCTGTCGATAGGTTCATGCCCACGGGATAGACAACCTTTCCATTGAACGAAAAGAACAGGTATTTGAAGCTTTTCAGTTCAACTCCGCTTAGCAAGTAATCTCTTAACTTTAATGCCTTTTTAAAAACGGCAACAAACTTTGATTCTATATAGAACTCCACATGCTTTCCGTTAGCGCGATACTTGATTGACTTAAAACCTTGCCGGTCGTGATCTATATGATAATCGCCAGCCCACTCCAAAGAAGCCATTTGACCAAGACTCATGCCCGTCGTGGCTGAAAATAGCATCATAAATGCTTGAAAAGCCATTGATGCTGCTTTCATTCTGTGAATGTCATATTTGTTCTTATTGGAATAATTAATTTTATTTAACGCGCTTTTCCTGGCAAGAATGGCATTGCTTTCAATTTTTACTTTTTGTTTAATATCTTCGAGTGAGTTAACTTTGCCATTGATGTAATCGTAAGCTCTGTAACTTTTACCGCGTTTTGTTTTTACATCAACATTAGACGGTCCTGCAAAAGGCATCTGTGTAGGAAAAAACCAAAAGTATCCATGTTCAAAATCCAACCTTTTTGGGAATTTCTCAAAGTTTAAAGTGAAATCTGCTAATTGATGAAAAACGAGCGAGTACATTTTTAACGCAGATTTAACTTGATGTTCCTCCGGTGTTTGAGTGACTTTCACTGCTTTGGTTGAACGACTTATCTTCCTAATACCTCTGAACAAATCTCCATACGGGTCTGAGTAGATATAGCGTCCTGTTGTATATAAAACCAGTTGTAAAGTGGCCGCCGTATTAATGCTAATCAGGCTTTTTCTGATTAGGTCGATCAGATACTCGGTGAATAAACCTACTGCTTTGACATAGTTTCGTTTCGAATCCAGTCCCTCCACGTAGTTATCATCGCACCAGCTAACGAATCTTTGAAATTGACCAACGGATGTTTTCAGTGTTCCTGCTGATCTTCCAAGTTGTAAATGATGATATAGATAATGTAGGTATTGGCTGATGAATGCTTTTCTAGAGGATCTAAAGCTTTTTTGAACCACTAAATTCAGGGTGCTATTAGTATCTGTGTTGTCAGTACTTTTTCTGCGACGCTCTGAATAGCACCATGATCCAATATCCACAGGGAATTTGTACCCGGGGATATATACACGTACTAAGTGAGGTGCTATCAAAGTTAGTTTACCGCCCAGATCAAAAGGGAGATTCTCAAGGCTGTAAGTGGTTGTTCTTCTATCTATCCAGCCCATTTATTCCCCACTGATCAAGTTTTTTAAGAATGCTTCAAACTCATTTTGAATGTGGCTCGCGACTTTGAATTTCTTACGGTAATTGAGATAGCCTTCAGTAGTAGTAAGGCTATTGTGTCCCATTCGTTCTCGTACATACATCAAGGCTTGAAAGAACTCGGGTTGTCGTTCATCCGGAGCGTCTTTTAGCTTGAAACTTTCAAGAAGACTTTCGACTAAGTTCATTCCGAAGCTAGCTCGTAGATCATGAAATCGAATAATGAAATCATGACCTTGTTGGTTAAGCTCAGGAAGTAACTGTTGATGGATAAACTGGGTGACGGCATTTCCCCGTGGAGGTGTCCGATAGAGAAACTCGAATGGGTCATTTGTTGCCATGTAATACGGTTTACCAGCCCGAGTTAAGAATAAATACTGATCTTCTGATTTTGGGTAGACGTGTGGACTTCTAGCTATGCGCCCCATACGACGAGGTGAGCGACTATAAATTTGCAGTTGGTTATAGAGCCATATTGGTACTAATAGAACCATTTGCTTACCATACTTGGTATTTACTGGAGTTCCATATCCAACCTTTATCCGCTTCGCCGTTGTGCCATCACGAGGTATATCTGCTATTTGTTGCTCTCTAAAAGTAAACACTGTTTGCAGTCGTGCACCTGTGGTCAGTGCAAGCAGAAACGCCAAGGTCATTTCGGTATTTCCTATGCACTGGAGCGCTTCAACTAGTGCTATTTGCTGATCTTTTGGGAGTGGCCTTAATTTGCCTCCATCATCAAGGTATTCGTCATAATCACTGCTCTGCCGTTTGGCTCGAAAGGAACGAGTGAGGTCAGTACTTTTTACTTGTTTTCGGTACTGTAGACCTCGTGAATCCTTGAAACTGAGATGAGAGTCGCTTTCTATCCAGAGTGCGTACGGAAATTCCACTCCATCAAACTCTAACCAGCGATAAAAGTTCTGAACGGTACTCATTCGTCGTTTTGCAGTATTAGGCCTAATCGTTTGAAAGCGAACAAGATCATGGAGATAAGCACAATATCGGTAAGTAGGCCGCGCACGCATCCTTTTGGGGATGGTGAGGAAATCGACCTCCTCATCTAACATCCATCGACGAAAACACGCCAAATCGTTGGCAATAGATTCTAAAGTGCGATGGCTAGGTGGTGTTACTTGGGATACGCGACTCAGCAAATATCTGTTGGCCTGACTCCAAAGACTACCATCTGGGTCCAACACCATTGGATAGTGATAGTTGACATCATTAAATAGACTCGATGATCTCTTTGTCCCAAACCCTAGGCCGTCATGACCCTTGAGCACAGTGACTTCACCATCATCATAGGTCGTGGTGGGTTGATAGCATTCAAGTTTGCGAATTACTTCGACGCGCACTTGCGCTTTTAATCGATTCATCCCTGACACCTCTCTCTTTTTTTGCATCACAAGCAATGATTCAAAATGTAGCTTGACAGATAAGCAATATCAAATCATTATTTTGCATCATAGCCAATGAAACGGAAATTGAATATGAAACTAAGCGCATTAGCAACTGTCAATGCAGGTTATCCGTTTCGGGGTAAGATCCCCGAACTGGTTGGTTCCGCTTCAGTTGTGGTTCAGATGAAGGATGTTTCGTTAACCGAGGGTATTTGTTGGACCGATTGCCTTGAAACAGAGCTAACTGGTAAGCGTGCTCCCGATTACCTGACAACTGGTGATATTTTAGTGGCCTCCAGAGGTAGCCACAATTACGCCGTACTAGTAGACCAGGCATTGTCCTTCACGGGAAAAAAAGCCGTTGCCGCACCGCACTTTTTTCTCGTTCGCTTAAAAAGAGAAGCCCTCAAAAAAGGCATTTTGCCGGACTTCATGGTGTGGTTACTGAACCAGTCAACAGCTCAGCGTCACTTTGAGCAGAATGCTGAAGGGACTCTAACGAAGAGCATTCGCCGTAGAGTGTTAGAAGAAGTCCCTGTAGTTGTGCCACCTATAGAGAAACAACGGACAATTATTGCTATGGCCAACACTTTGGGTGAAGAAAAAAGGCTAATACAGAAACTGATTAACAATGGCGAGAGCATGATGAGTGCAATTGCCAGCGATTTATACCTAGCTCAGAGTGACTAATATACCTTCACTGAGAAATGATGAATTGAACAGGGGCAGTAGAGCTTTGGCCCTTTTGAAAGGAAATAATAGATGAACGATACAGCTATGAGCGATAACGATAAGATTAATCAAGATAGCATTAATAAAGCTTTGTGGGCGGCTTGCGACACTTTCCGCGGCACCATCAGTGCCGATACTTATAAAGACTTCATCCTGACCATGCTTTTCCTCAAATACATATCTGACGTATGGCAGGATCACTACGATGGCTACAAGGCCGAGTACGGCGATGAGCCGGAACTCATCGAAGAGATGATGAAAAACGAGCGCTTTGTATTGCCTGAAGTCGAAATCAGAGACAACGACGGAAACCTAAAAGACGTATTTAAAGCCAATTTTTATGTATTGCATGAGCGTCGTCATGAGCCGGGCAACGGTGAACGCATCGACTTAACTTTACATGCCATTGAAGAAGCCAACGGCACCAAACTGAAAGACGCCGGTAAAAGTGTATTCCAGGACATCAGCTTTAACACTGACAAACTGGGTGAAGAAAAGCAAAAGAACACCATCCTGCGTCATCTGCTGGAAGACTTTGCCAAGCCAGAACTGAACCTTAAGCCAAGCCGTGTCGGCACGCTAGATGTGATCGGTAACGCCTATGAATACCTGATCAAAAACTTCGCGGCCAGTGGTGGGCAGAAAGCCGGTGAGTTTTATACACCGCCAGAAGTCAGCGACCTGATCGCCGAGTTGTTAAACCCGCAACCAGGCAACAGCATCTGTGACCCAGCCTGTGGCTCCGCCTCATTATTGATGAAGTGTGGCAGTAAAGTACGTAAAAACTTTGATAGTAAAAACTATGCGCTCTATGGTCAGGAAGCCATTGGTTCAACTTGGTCGTTAGCCAAAATGAACATGTTTCTACACGGTGAGGACAACCACAAAATAGAATGGGGAGATACCATTCGTAACCCTAAGCTACTCGATAAAAATGGCGACTTAATGCTGTTTGATATCGTGACTGCTAACCCACCATTTTCTTTGGATAAATGGGGCCATGACGAAGCCGAGCACGACAAGTTCAGTCGTTTCCGCCGAGGTGTACCACCTAAAACTAAAGGTGACTATGCCTTTATTTTGCATATGATTGAAACGCTTAAACCTAAGACAGGTCGCATGGGCGTTGTTGTACCACACGGTGTACTTTTTCGTGGCTCAAGCGAAGGCAAAATTCGCCAAAAACTGATTGATGAAAATCTGTTGGATGCTGTTATTGGCCTACCTGAGAAGCTGTTTTATGGTACAGGTATTCCCGCTGCGATTCTGATTTTCAAAAAAGAAAAGGTGGATGACAACGTCCTATTTATAGATGCATCACGCGAGTTTAAATCCGGTAAAAATCAGAACCAACTCAGTGAAGAGAATATTGCCAAGATCGTTGCTACCTACAAATCGGGAGAAAACGTCGATAAATATGCGTACCTTGCTAGCCTGAAAGAGATCCAAGAAAACGATTACAACCTAAATATCCCACGCTATGTCGATACCTTTGAAGAAGAGGAAGAAATTGACCTACTGGCCGTACGTGCTGAGCGTGAGCAGTTGAAAGCACAACTAACAGAGCTGGAAACCGAGATGGCTAAGTATTTGAAGGAGTTGGGATATGGTGCCTAATGGTTGGAAGCTCAGTACTATTGAGGAAATATCAAGTGTTTCTTCTGGCGGTACTCCTAGTAGAAAAAATAGCTCCTATTGGAATGGTAATATCCCATGGGTAACTACTGCCGAGGTTCAATTTAAAATTATTGAAGATACTGCCGAAAAGATCACTGAAGAAGGTCTTGCAAATTCTTCTGCCAAGTTATTTCCGGTCGATACTATCCTCATGGCTATGTATGGCCAAGGTAAAACAAGAGGTCAAGTTGCCAAACTAGGTATTGAGGCCTCTACGAATCAGGCATGTGCCGCAATAATCCTAAAATCAGAGTATTATGTAGATTATTACTACCAGTTTCTCATTAGTCAGTATAAAAATATTCGAGAAATGTCAAATAGCGGTGGTCAAGAAAATCTCAGTGGTGGGATCGTTAAGTCTATTCAAGTTCCGGTTCCACCCTTGTCAGAACAAAAGAAAATTGCCCAAATTCTTTCTACTTGGGATAAGGCCATCACCACCACCGAACAACTGCTCGCCAACAGCCAGCAGCAGAAAAAAGCCCTGATGCAACAACTGCTCACCGGCAAAAAACGCCTATTGGATAAGAATGGAGTTAGGTTTAGTGGGAAGTGGAAGTTTCAGACCATTAGTCAAATTTCCAAACGAATCCAGCGTAAATCTGACGGTGAAGATCATCCCATTCTGACGATCTCCTCACTATCAGGATTTGTTAGACAGGATGAGCGTTATAGCAGATATATGGCTGGCGAGAGTGTTAAAAAATACATCCTATTGAAACAAGGAGAGTTTGCCTACAATAAAGGTAACTCCAAGACCTACGAATTTGGCTGCATTTTTGATCTTGATTGTTATGATACAGGTTTAGTTCCTCACGTTTATGTCTGCTTCAAACTAAATCAGGGGCTCAGCCATCGCTATTTCAAGTATCTGTTTGAGGCAGATTATCTCAAGCCTCAGCTTGGGGCGTTAGTTAATACAGGCGTTCGAAATAATGGACTCCTTAATATTAAACCTTCTGAGTTTATGAATACAAAGGTTCCAGTGCCATGTTTCGATGAGCAAGAACAGATTGCTGATGTTCTGCATGCATCAAGCGAAACTATCAATAAGCTGCAAAAGAAGCTAGATGCCTTAAAGCAAGAGAAGAAAGCCCTGATGCAACAGTTGTTGATGGGGAAACGACGGGTAAAGATTGATGATAAGGAAGTTGCATAATGTCAAAAGGTAAGAATCAACACGTAGTTAAACATCCTGATGGGTGGGCTGTAAAAGGCGCCGGCAACTCAAAAGCGACCAAGATCACCAGAACACAGAAAGAGGCCATCGAAATCGCTGAAGAGATCGCTCGTCATCAGCAATCCGATACCAAGATTCACGGTACTGACGGAAAAATCCGAGCTGGTAATAGCTACGGGAATGACCCTCACCCACCGACAGATAAGAAGTGAGGCAACAATGGCATTGAAGTTTTCTGGTACGTTCACAGATCTATCCTCTAAGTTAACAACACTTCATGGTGAGTGGGATGAATCGCAACCAAACAAAAAGGTGCTCCGGCTAAATGGTGGGGTGATGAACTGGTTCGAATCAACCGGCTCTATCAATTTCCAAGGTAAAGATCCTGGTAAAACCACCTTGGAAGTCGAAGTTCCAAAGCTGCTTTATCCTGCTGAAGCCGAGTCGATTGTAGTAACAAAAGTTACAACCGCCACTGCAGAGCCTAGCTCATCAGTAACCACTCCTACTAAATGTGATTCAATTGAGCGGAGATACCTGACAACAGGAATCAACGAGGGAGAATTAGTTATCGGGATAGTGAGTGCGGTTGGTACAGAATACAAACGCGTAACAGAACCACTTATAGATCGACTCAAAGGGTTCGGATATTCAGTCCAAGAAATACGAGTTTCAGGATGTTTGCCGAGTTTTTCAGGAACGGATGAGTACGAACGGATCAAGCACTATATGCAGGCTGGCGATGCACTGCGAGAAAACAGTGAAAACAATGCCATTTTAGCTGCTGGCGTGGCGAAAAATATATCCTCATCAAGGAGTGCTTCGAGTACCAAGCGTGCTTTTATTGTCAACTCTTTAAAACACCCGAGAGAAGTTGAGTTTCTCCGGAAAATTTACGGTGATGGATTCTATTTAGTTGGTATTCATGCTGATGAAAAAAGACGTCATCAGCATCTAACCGATGACAAAGGCATGACTCAAGCTCAGGCAAATGAGCTGATTCGAATTGATGAAGACGAAAGTTTTGATCATGGTCAGAAGACCAGAGACACCTATCATCTTGCCGATTTCTTTTTGAATCTTGGCAGTAATAACGATCAGGTTAAGAACCGCTTACAGCGATTTCTGGAGCTAATTTTTTCTCATCCCTATAAAAATCCTACTTTTGATGAATTTGCGATGTTTATGGCATTTAACAGCTCTGTGCGCTCTGGTGATTTATCTCGCCAGGTTGGAGCCGTGATTAGTCGAGAAAAACAGATTATTGCGACTGGTGCAAATGACGTTCCGAAATCTGGCGGAGGGCTCTACTGGGCTGAGGTTGATGAAACGACAGGCAAGGTCGAAGATGACCTGGATGGAAAAGACTACACCAGAGATGGTGATTCGAATAAACAAGCGCAAGCCGAAATTATTCAGGAGATTGCTAAGAACCTTCTCGGTAAAGGCCTAGTAGATGGGCAAAACGAGGTTGAACTGCATAAAGTCTTGAAAGAAAGCAAAATCTCAGACCTGACAGAGTTTGGTCGTGTCGTGCATGCTGAAATGGATGCTCTTTTATCCTGCAATCGTGCTGGTATACCAACAACCGGTTCAACACTCTATTGTACAACGTTTCCCTGCCATAACTGTGCAAAGCACATTATCGCAAGCGGTATCAATCGCGTAGTGTATGTCGAACCTTATCCGAAAAGCCGCGCACTCGACTTTCATTCTGAATCCATACAGCTTAAGTCTGAACTGGAAAAAGCTCCTGATGAGGCAAGTGAACTAGTAAGCTTTGAACCATTTATTGGTGTAGGCCCCAGACGTTTCTTGGACCTGTTCTCAATGAGCCTTGGTGGCGGTTCAAAACTTCGCCGAAAAGATAAGAAAGGAAATACCTTAGATTGGGATAAATCTAACGCGCCAATCAGGACACCTTTGATAGAGAAGTCATACCTAGACATTGAGCGTGCAGCAGTCGAGATGTGGAACGAATATTCACATAGCGATAGCCCATTTTAAAAAGCGCACCTCGGTTTCAGGGGAGGAAGAGATTTAACGAATGACACAATACACACCCAAATTTCAGGAAGAATACAGTGCCAAGTTACCGGCGCTGGCGCTGTTGACCAACCTAGGGTGGTCGTTCCTCTCTCCTGAACTCGCGTTATCCGCTCGCGGTGGCAAAGCCGATGAAGTGGTTTTACGCCACGTGCTGCGCAGCGAACTTCAGAAGCGTACTTTTACCTTTGCAGGGAAAAGCTATCCGCTGTCTGAAAAGGCTATCGACAACCTGATTGCCGAGGCGTGCAGTCCTGCGCTTAACGAAGGTCTGTTAACTGCCAATGAGCGCCTGTACAACCACCTGCTGTATGGCATCTCGGTTACTGAGTTTGTGGATGGAAAAAAGGCCAGCCCAACGGTTGCGCTGATTGACTGGCAGAACCCAGCTAATAACAGCTTTGTATTTACCGAAGAATTTACCGTGACCCGCTCTAGCGGAGTCGAAAGTCGCAGACCCGACATCGTGTGCTTTGTAAACGGTATTCCCCTAGTGGTAATTGAAGCCAAGCGCCCAGATGGCAATGCGAAAAAAGGTCCAACAATTGACGAAGGCATTTCGCAAAGCCTACGTAACCAGCGCCATGATGAAATCCCGCTATTGTTCGCCTATAGCCAGATGCTGCTTTCCATAAACGGTAACGAAGGCCGTTATGGTACCTGTGGTACACCCGCTAAATTCTGGGCTGTCTGGCGTGAGGAGGACATCTCCGATACTGAGATGTACGCCATCAAAAACAAAAAGCTCAAAGACGATCAACTAGCAAGATTGTTTAATCATCGACCTTCAAAAGACCTAGATTGGTATCAAAGCTTGACCGCAGCTGGCGAGTTGGCTGTAACTGGTCAGGATCAACTCCTTATTAGCTTGTTAAGCCCAACTCGACTGTTGGAGATGACTCGTTACTTTGTCTTGTTCGATAAAAAGGCCGGTAAGGTTGTCGCCCGCTACCAACAAGTGTTTGGCATCAAGCGGCTGATTGAACGCATCAATACACGGAGCAGCAAAGGCGGACGTGAAGGAGGTGTGATCTGGCATACCACAGGTTCGGGTAAATCATTCACTATGGTGTTTTTAAGTAAGGCGATGATTCTGCATGAAAGCCTGAAACAATGCCGTATTGTAGTGGTCACCGACCGGTTAGACTTAGAAAACCAGCTAAGCAAAACCTTTGCGTCTGGCGGCGAGCTAGCAGGTAAAAAAGACAAAGAAGCAGCAATAGCAACTTCAGGAAGACGCTTAGCTGAACAAATTGGCAAGGGAACTGAGCGAATTATTTTCTCCTTGATTCAGAAGTTTAATACTGCCACCAAGATGCCGGAGTGCGTGAACAACAGTTCTGACATCATAGTTTTGATTGACGAAGGCCATCGTAGCCATGGTGGTGAAAATAATATTCGAATGAAGCAGGCATTGCCAAATGCAGCATTTGTGGCGTTTACTGGTACACCACTTTTAAAAGACGATAAGACCACCAACAAGTTTGGTCCAATTGTGCATGCTTATACAATGCAACGAGCTGTGGAAGACCAAACTGTTACACCGTTGCTCTATGAAGAGCGTATTCCGGACTTGGATGTGAATGAACGCGCCATCGACAGCTGGTTTGAACGCATTACCGAAGGGCTTTCGGATGATCAGAAGGCCGACCTGAAGCGTAAGTTTGCTAAAAAAGGCCAGGTGTACGGTTCGGATGACCGTATTCGTTTGATTGCTTTAGATATTGCCAACCACTTTGTCAAAAACATCGACGAAGGCTTAAAAGGCCAGTTAGCCTGCGACAGCAAAGCCTCTGCTATTAAGTACAAAAAGTACCTGGACGAGGCTGGCTTGTTTGAATCTGCTGTAGTGATGAGCCCACCGGATAGCCGTGAAGGCAATACCGCTGTAGATGAGGCCACCACACCAGAAGTTACCCAGTGGTGGAAAGACAATGTTGGCAGCTTGGATGAACAGGCTTACACCAAGCACTTGATCGAACGCTTCGACAACGATGATTCACTGAAGATACTGATCGTGGTTGATAAGTTGCTAACTGGCTTTGATGAGCCTAAGAATTCAGTATTGTACATCGACAAGCCACTGAAAGAGCATAACCTGATCCAGGCGATCGCACGGGTAAACCGTTTACATCCGAAGAAAAAATTTGGCTTACTCATAGATTATCGTGGCATTTTGGCTGAATTGGATACCACTATTCAGAAATATCAGGATCTAGCTTCCCGTACGCAGGGTGGTTATGACATTAATGATATTGCTGGTCTTTACAACCAGATGAGTACTGAATACAAACGTTTACCACAGCTCTATAAGCAGTTATGGGCCATTTTCGATGGCGTGAATAATAAAAATGACATCGAGCAGTTGCGTCAGGTTCTGGTTCCGAAAATTGAAGAACGCGAGGGTGAGCTGGTCGATGTGCATTTGAAAGTGCGTGAAGACTTTTATGAAGCACTGACGGCCTTCGCCAGTTGTCTAAAGGTCGCATTACAATCGGCCACGTTCTTTGAAGATAAAAGCTTCAGTGAACAAGATCGCCGCCACTACAAAGAAACGGTGAAGCAATTCTCAAGCCTGCGCCAACTGGTACAGCAAGATGCAGGTGAGAAGATAGACTACGACGAATATGCTGAACAGGTGAAAAAGCTGTTGGATAAGCATGTAGTCGGTGTAGAGGTTAAAGAACCCGGTGGCGTATATGAAGTGGGTAAAATGGGTCAAAAGCAACAGCCGGAAGACTGGGGTGAAGACAAAACTCGCAACGAAACTGACATTATTAAAACTCGTGTAACACGCATGATTGAACAAGAATTACGGGATGACCCTTATGCTCAGGAAGCGTTTTCAAAGCTGCTACGTCAGGCTATTGAAGAAGCCGAAAAACTGTTCGACCACCCTCTGAAACAATACATGTTGTTCCGTGAGTTTGAGGAGCAAGTACAAGAACGACGCTTGAACGATATACCCGATGCGTTTGCAGATAATCGCCATGCACAGGCCTACTTTGGTGTATTCAAGAAAGTGCTGCCGGAAGCCTTAGCAGTGTTGGATCAGCAGGTACAGGATAAGTGGATAAAAGTAGCTTTCGAAATTGACCAAGAGGTAGAAACGTCCGTAGCGGAGAACTCAATCAATCCACAGAACATCGAAGCAGACATTCGTAAGAAGCTACTGCCACGCATGTTCAAGGAATGCAAAGCTATTGGAGGGGGGATGGATCAGGCCAAGAAGATTGTTGAGATGATTGTTCAGATCACCAGAGTCGGATTGAGCGGGCTATAAACCAGATGAACGTGCCGATTAAATCTAAGAACCAAACCATGAGCTTCCGTTATGGTGATGAACTTATTTCTTTTGAGCGAATTAAGCGTCCGCAAGCTACTGGTAAGGTGTTGATCAAAGTTCATCCTGACTGTCGAGTAGTCGCATCCGTCCCGGAAGGTACTAACTGCGAAGATTTACTTTCAGCAGTTAAAAAGCGCGGTCGTTGGATATATGAGCAACTAAGGGATTTTCGTACACAGCTTGAGTTCACTACACCACGGCAGTACATCAGCGGTGAAAGCCATTACTATCTGGGCAAGCAGTACCTGCTTAAAGTGGTAGAAGCACCTGAACAGATTCAGGGCGTAAAGCTGCTTCGTGGGAAGCTGGAGGTCTCAGTGCGAACTAAGAGCAAAGAAAAGGTTAAAGAGCTGCTGACTGAATGGTACAAGGGGCGCGCAAAGGAAACCTTCGCCAAGCGCCTTGATGCCATGCTGGAGCAGGCGCTATGGGTCAATGAAAGGCCACCGTTACGCATACTCACAATGCAAACTCAGTGGGGCAGTTGTTCTCCTAATGGCCGAATCACACTGAATCCGCACTTGGTCAAAGCTCCTAGGGCGTGCATCGACTATGTGATTCTCCACGAGCTTTGTCACATTGCTGAGCATAACCACAGCGAGAGGTTCTATCGCCTGATGAGCCAGGTAATGCCTAATTGGGAAAAGACAAAAGCGCAACTAGACAATATGGTGTCACGTATACTTATATAGTGTGAGGTCTGGGAGAGAAGTAAAGATTCATACTAAAATGGCAGCGTTCACATCTGTACGCTGCCATTTCTAAAACGTTTATACCCCAAAGTGTGCCAGCTTCGGTAGAAAGAAATACTTTCTCAAAACATAATTGCATGACGGAAACTAGTGGGCGGGAAAAAGGAAATGCCACACTATCTATACAAAATCGGTGCTTATCCTACTCGTATTGAACAGCATGTTCGGCATTAAACTTTGCTCTTGATAACTGATTTAGTACTGCTCCAATATTCATTTTTGGAGCAATACTAAAACTATCTGATATTGCAGCATTACTACGTCCCTAATCCTAACTATCAAATATTAAGCTTATAATAGGACAATAGCTTCAGGTACGTATCCTCCTGCGTTCGCAATTTTCTTTTTAAGCTTGTATAAATTGTCGCTAGGCATACCGACCCATTTTCTGAGTTCCTCGACTTGTCGGTACAATTCTAAAGAGTTAATGTTGGCTATAATTGCGATCCTATCATTTGGTTGAACGATTGGTTCACGATCATTTAATTCAGTCGGATACTCCAAAATGTTTTGATCTTCAAATTCCATAATGTCTGCTGTCATATGTATTAAAAAGTGGTAATTCATGTTTTCACTTAAATACACTTCGCACCTGATATCACCCCATCGATCTGGTTTAGGCTCTTGTTTCTTGGGAGACAAGATAGGCTGGTCTCCGAAAGGACTATTGCGTGAGTGGATCTCTTTGTAACTGTGAGCACTTCCTAGAATGTTTGTTATTTCTTTGTTTATTGGATAGCTAACCGATGATTCGGATTGCAATGTTAGTATGCGATCCCCAGTCATTACGAGAGAAACTAGATCTTTAGTCGGGTTGATGTTGACTAATCGTTCGCTACCAAACTCGTACTCGATTATGTGTTGTTTCAAGCACCACGCTAAGTACAGACTATGAAAGATTAGTTCATCCGAGATTGTTATATTTTCGATTATCAGTTTATCTTTTGAGTTCCAACTATGTTTTTCAGTATTTGCCCACTTAAATGTCCATGATAGACCTGAATCTAAAAGGTGCTTTTTATAGTCTAGGCAAATACTTTGAAATTCTTTATTGGTTATAAGGCTATTAATATTATCAATAGTTTGCTCGCGGCTAAGAGGTGTTTCCAAGTCATCACTCTCTTTTGAGCTACAGTGGCTGATTATCGCATCCAAGTAATCTGCGTTTGAGAGCATAGTGAGGATCTTTCTGTAAAAGCGATTCTCAGTAACGGGTATCAAGCTCGAAAAGAAAGTATCTAGGTCAGTGTATAACTCAGCATATTCGAACCTTCCTGGATTCCTGCGGGGAGCACCACATAGCTCTGTAATTCTTTCTATCAGATTTGGAGAAAGAGTCCCTTTTCCAGTTTTCATTTCACTTAAACGTGTTGCTTCAATACCGAGTGCGTTCGCTAGGTCTTTTTGTTTTTTACCAAGACTTTCAAAGTGAGCGATTGCATGAGTTACCCACAAAATCAAATCATTTTTGGTTAGATTTAGCATGTCATTTCTCCATTTGGGTGTTGAAGAAACAATACCAATTTGGCTTTTTATTGTAATTACAAAAAGTGCGTAATTTTATGTAATTTATTACATTATAAATGTGAAGGGAGAGTTTGGTAGTTTGGTTTTTTATAAAATTATATATTTATCAGTGTGTTATGTGTTTTAGGTGAAGGCTGTCAATTACTGCGATTTGCATCGGTGATAGCCGAAACCCTACTAAGCAAGTTGCCATACTTCAGTTATTGCTTTACTAAACTAGGAAAAAGACCACTTGGAAATGTCCAAAAGTTTGCTAAGTGAGGTTGTGGTTTTGTGATGGTCAAACCAACCAGTATGATACTTTAATACTCATTTGTAGCGCGATTCAGATGCGGTAGTAGCCATTTGTATGAATCTTTATTTATGGTGGCGTATCATTGAGAACAGTGTGACTAGGGTTGCTTGATCGTTTAGTATGAAACTTTATTCCTCTCCTACATGAGGTCATGAATGAAACAAATTACTAAAGCAACTCCCGATGAAAAATGTCGTCGACTTAGCGAGAAAGAGATCAAAGACCTTCGTGAAGAAATGCATAAGGCAAGTCGACAAATGAAAGAGTACCTTCAGAATAAACGCCGCAATGTAGATGTGGGGAAGAGCAAATAAGTAAATCTAGGCCAACTCTTTTACCACATCAGAGAGTTCTATTGAGTCTCACCGCCATCCTGTTCTCGAGGAAAAAGGTCTGAGACTTCAATTCCGAGAGCCTCACTAATCTGATAGATCTTTAGCAGGGTAATATTTTTTTCGCCACGTTCAATATGGCCCATGTAGCTTCTATCTAATCCAGCTAAAGCAGCCATTGATTCCTGCGATAACCCCTTTATTTTACGCAACGTCCGTACTCTTTGACCGAATAACACTAACTTCTCGTTCCGCATTAGAACCGCTCCACTCAAAGAGTAGAACTATCACTAGATACTGCCTACAATTCCACGGACTATAGTGCTCATTTGGGGTGGTTAGATGCATTTGGAAATTCTTACTGATGTAGAGCGTCACATTAATATTTGCAAAGAGTACTGGCAACTGAGTGACCAAGGTGTGTTTGCTTTCCATGTAAGGGAAATAGGCGACAAATACGGAATGAATGTGTACTCAGTTAGCAACTTAGTAAATAAAGATGCCTTCGTGTGGTTCGATGGGGTCTGTTGCGAGCGTTGCCTTACTCCATATCGCTTTACTTCACGTAATCAGTATCTGACCCGTCTGCGATACATCAACACCATCTGTACAAATTGTTCGGAAGCTAAACGTCGGGAGTTAAATGATAAAAAGGCCGATGTAATCGAAAGATTAAGGCGAGAAGGCAAAAGGGCTCAGCCGGAGATTAGTAGACTCACTTTACAGAGCAAGATCTACCTCGCCTCAGCGATACAAGCTTTTGGAAGTGAAAACTTAAACCAACTTTCGCCATTAGATGGGCACCCAGCTTACACTCTTTCCCCTGACAAACGTTATGATCAAATGATTGTTCAATATCTCTTTGATGAACGAGTAATGTTGGTAAGTTCAAACATCTCATTAAAAGCTATTGATTTAAAGGGGGATGATCAGTTTACGCTGCACCTTAGTAAGTGCAAATTTGAACTGCCATTCCCCACTGAAGAAATAGTAAAACTGATGAATAATTTCAGTTCAGAAGAACACCTATTATGCTTCAAAAAAAGCCCTGAATTTTATGAACTGTGTTTGGAAGTTCAGACACAAGAATGTTTGGCGTTTCTTAAGTATGCACTGACAGAGCATCAACTGAATTTCTCGCCAGGAAAAAAAACACATTTAGTGATCCGTGAATGCTTAAAGTACTTCAGTGTTTCTCAAATCTACAATCTCATATGGCGGGCTGTGAAAGACTCCGTGGCTTATTACATGAGGTGCAGTATTGGAAAATACCAAGCTGCCAATTCCGTTGTAGGCAATATCTCAAAGAACATGGAAAGAGCATTAGCCAATGGTTGGGAAATCTCTCCCTTTAGAAGAAATTACAAGATGCCTCAGTCGTCAATTAGTCGGCTTCTGTTTAACACAATATTAGGTACTGATGATGGCGGTTTTGATTATCCACTTTATCAGCTATTGGATAGATAGGTGTCCATATGTGTTAGATATGTACATATCTGAGTGACATGGTTTATATAACCCGTACGTCGTCACCTTCATAGGTGTGCTGATAATAAGGAGCACGCTCTGGCACAAACTTATTGAAGTGCGCTTCCATGTCCATACGCACGGTTGGATCAGCATTCTCATTTAAGGTCAAACTGGCGGAGGTGTGCTGAATAAATAAGTGTAATAAACCTACTGAAAGTTCGTTTATTTGTGGTAATTGTTGTTCAATTTCATCAGTTATCAGGTGAAAACCGCGGCTTCTCGCTTTTAATTGCAGTGTTTTTTGTGCCCACATACGTGTTCCTTTGGAAATTTATAAATTGGAGTCTATCCTATTCCAATTAGAGCCTGTCATTAGTAAATGATATGATTCTTGTCATCGTAAATGAATTGTTCAATTTCAGGGCAGGGAACGTGACCTAACTCAATGTGAGTGTAAAAGCTCTCGGTCATAATTGGCGCCTGAAAAAAAATTACAAAGACTTGTTTTGTGGCAATTTGCCCAAACATCTAATTTATATTCTATTTGCTAAATCGGGGATTCCACAGTTTTCGCTAGACTGTAAGGAATGGAACCTACTGTAACATCGGGATAAAGACCATGTTGAAAAATATCAATCCAACGCAAACACAAGCTTGGAAAGCGCTAACGGCGCATTTCGAATCTGCACAAGATATGGATCTTAAAGAGCTGTTTGCTCAAGACGCAGCGCGTTTCGACAAATACTCTGCACGTTTCGGCTCAGACATCCTAGTCGATTACTCAAAGAACCTCATCAATGAGGAAACTCTGAAGCACCTGTTTGCTCTTGCGAAAGAGACCGAGCTGAAATCTGCAATTGAAGCGATGTTCAGTGGTGAAGCGATCAACCAAACAGAAGGTCGCGCTGTTCTTCACACTGCACTACGTAACCGCGCTAATACTCCAGTTATGGTAGACGGCGAAGACGTAATGCCAGCAGTGAACGCGGTTCTAGAAAAAATGAAATCATTCACTGAGCGCGTTATCGGCGGTGAATGGAAAGGTTACACAGGCAAAGCAATTACTGATATTGTGAACATCGGTATCGGCGGTTCTGACCTTGGCCCTTACATGGTGACGGAAGCTCTAGCGCCATACAAAAATCATCTAAACCTTCACTTCGTATCTAACGTTGATGGTACACACATCGTTGAAACGTTGAAGAAAGTTAACCCAGAAACGACGTTATTCTTGATCGCGTCTAAGACGTTTACAACGCAAGAAACCATGACTAACGCGCACACTGCTCGTGATTGGTTCCTAGAATCTGCGGGTGATCAGGCTCATGTGGCTAAACACTTTGCTGCGCTTTCAACAAACGCGACAGCCGTGTCTGAATTTGGTATCGATACAGCGAACATGTTTGAATTCTGGGACTGGGTTGGTGGCCGTTACTCACTATGGTCTGCGATCGGTCTATCAATTGCACTAGCAGTAGGTTTCGACAACTTCGTTGAGCTGCTTGATGGCGCTCACGAGATGGACAAGCACTTTGTATCAACAGATCTAGAAAGCAACATCCCTGTGATCCTTGCGCTTATCGGTATTTGGTACAACAACTTCCACGGTGCGGAATCAGAAGCTATTCTGCCTTACGATCAGTACATGCACCGTTTCGCGGCGTACTTCCAGCAAGGTAACATGGAATCAAACGGTAAATACGTTGACCGTGACGGCAATGCTGTAACTTACCAAACTGGCCCAATCATTTGGGGTGAACCAGGTACCAACGGTCAGCACGCGTTCTACCAGCTAATTCACCAAGGTACTAAGCTTATCCCATGTGACTTCATTGCACCTGCAATTAGCCACAACCCAGCTAGCGATCATCACCAAAAACTGATGTCTAACTTCTTCGCGCAAACTGAAGCTCTAGCGTTTGGTAAAAATGAAGAAACCGTGAAAGAAGAGTTGGTGAAAGTAGGTAAGAATGCTGAAGAAGTGGCAGCGATTGCGCCATTCAAAGTGTTTGAAGGTAACCGTCCAACAAACTCTATTCTAGTGAAGCAAATCACGCCTCGTACGCTAGGTAACTTGATCGCAATGTACGAACACAAAATTTTCGTACAAGGTGTTATCTGGAATATCTTCAGCTTTGACCAGTGGGGCGTGGAGCTAGGTAAACAACTGGCTAACCAAATCCTACCTGAGCTTGCAGACGAGTCTCAAATCAGCTCGCATGACAGCTCAACAAACGGTCTAATCAACGCATTTAAAGCGTTCAAAGCTTAATGTTTGAATAGATAAAGAAAAGGTCAGCAAATGCTGACCTTTTTATTGCCTGAGGCAAAAACAAAATAGGTTGGCCAGTGCCAACCTATTTTTTCTCTTTTATTCGAAGCAAATTTCGATAAAGGCATTTCCCCATTGGGAAGAGAAAGGCATGATAATAATTGAGCCTTCACACTTGTGGCGAATCGTATGACCTCGGCCCGAAACCACAACCGGTGTTGCCATATCAAAGTCAAAACCACTTTCCGCCAGAATGCGTTTCGCACCACCAGTAACCATGTTGGTGATCTCACCCACCATATCGGTCACTTCTTCATTGAGCCCATTTGGACGTTCACCAAGCATGTTCTGCATGATTTCTAGGGCGAGTGCTTCATCAAAGGTGATCGACATTGAACCACGAGTTTGTGGGCCTACCATACCAATCAGACCAGAAACGTCACCTCGTGCGATCTCATCTTTTTTGATTCGCGGTTTTTGTGGCTTCAGATCAAGAGAAGCCATAGTTTTTAGCACGTTCATTAAAGAAGCTAAAAACGGGTTTACAAATTCAGCGCGCATAACGTTCTTCTATACTTTTTCTTTCGTCTCGGAGGAACAGGCCTGGCATTCACCATGAGTTTCAATAACTTGGTTGGTCAGTTTGAATCCATGCTTCTCGGCGTTTTCGGCTAACAAGGATATCAGCGTCTCATCTTCGAGTTCAACGACATCACCACATTTATCGCAAATTAGTAATTGGAAAAAGTGCTGCTGAGTATTGAAAGAACAACAAGTAATAAAGCTATTTGTCGATTCCACTCGGTGGATGAAGCCTTGCTCTAGGAGAAAATCTAATGCTCGATAAACAGTGGGCGGCTTAGCCTGAGGCTCACTCTCTTTTAGTTGCTCCAATAGCTCATACGCACTTGAGGCGCGGCGATTAGAACAAATGAGTTCAAATACGCGTCGGCGTTGCGGAGTCAGTCGTACTCCACGCTCTGCGCAGATACTTTCAATTTGTTCAATGATTGTTGGGTTCAAACCTTTCACCATAACTATCGGACGTGCTCTATGATAAATCATTTCTATACGAAGTTCGTTTAGAAATGCTTCATTTTACCCACTATCAGAACGAAAATCATGAATTAAAGCAAGTCGGTGGTGGTGTGAAGGCGGAATAATCATCACAGAATGAATCAACGAATGACACATTCGTATTACTTCTGCGTATTCCTAAGCACTTGGCTAGTCAGCCAACCAAATCATTCTCGCTGAAACTAGCACCCAGAGGTGCTTGGGTATACAATACCCGACTTATTTTTTGAGCGTACTGCTGCGCTCGACCTTGGCAACATAAAAACGGGTGTTTATATCATGACTCATTCTTGCAGGCTCTCCGTAGCACCAATGTTAGATTGGACTGATCGTCATTGTCGCTACTTCCATCGCTTAATGACCAAAGAAACCCTGCTGTACACTGAAATGGTGACGACAGGTGCGATCATTCATGGAAAAGGAGATTTCCTGGCTTATAACGAAGAAGAGCATCCGTTAGCCCTTCAACTTGGTGGTTCAAACCCAGCAGATTTGGCTACGTGTGCCAAGCTAGCGCAAGAGCGTGGCTACGATGAGATTAACCTAAATGTGGGGTGTCCATCTGACCGCGTACAAAACGGTCGATTTGGTGCTTGCCTAATGGCTGAACCGCAGTTAGTTGCGGATTGTGTCGCAGCAATGAAAGACGTGGTCGATATCCCTGTAACAGTCAAGACTCGCATTGGTATTGATGATCAAGATTCTTACGAGTTCTTAACGGATTTCGTTTCTATTGTTTCAGAAAAGGGTGGCTGTGAGCAGTTCACTATCCATGCTCGTAAAGCTTGGTTAAGTGGTTTAAGCCCAAAAGAAAACCGTGAGATCCCACCATTGGATTACCCACGCGCTTACCAATTGAAGCAAGACTTCTCACACCTAACGATTGCGATTAACGGTGGCGTGAAGTCATTAGAAGAAGCAAAAGCACATCTTCAGCATCTTGACGGTGTGATGATTGGTCGTGAAGCATACCAAAGCCCATATCTACTGGCATCGGTAGACCAAGAGTTGTTTGGCTCTAACGCTCCAGTGAAGAAACGCAGCGAAATTGTTGAAGAGATGTACCCATACATTGAAGCGCAATTAGCGAAAGGTGCGTACCTTGGTCACATTACCCGTCACATGTTAGGTTTGTTCCAAAGCATGCCCGGTGCTCGTCAATGGCGTCGTCATATCAGTGAAAATGCGCACAAACCAGGTTCTGGTCTAGAAGTATTGCAAGACGCGCTAGCTAAGATTCCAAAAGAATTGAATGTGTAAAATTCGCCAGTGAATGGCTAAAATTACCAACTAAAGAATGATAAAGCCAGAGTGCAGAAATGCCTCTGGTTTTGTTTTTTGATTAAAAATCATAATCTTAAATTCTTCTCTATAAGTTGGTATGGAAACTGCTCTGTTTATTGAAAACAAATGGAGAAGTGATTATGTTGGAGCTAATCTTTATTTTAGTCTTTGCGGCGACCTTGTTGGTTACGGGTATCACAATGATGACCGTATTCGCAGCAACTGGTATTGCGTTAGTTGTGATGTTTTTACTGGGAATGGTTGGAGCGGTACTCAAACTATTACCATGGTTAATCGTGATTGCATTGGGGATTTGGTTCTTCAAGAATTACGTCGCTCAGCCCCGCTATAAATAATGAGTAACATCATTTAGTTGATGGAGAGGCGTGAGAATATGGTATATTTCCTCCCACGTCCTCTACGTGAATATCAGCTATCTCGGAGTAAATACTACATGACAAATAAAGCGAACATCGCTTTAACGGCATTATCGTTGGCAGTATCTTTTCCTGTTTTTGCAGAGTACTCTGTATCGACAAAAGTCGGCGCAGAGGTATGGGCTGCCGACACTAAAGTTAATGAAGTGAGACGAGATAGCAGTACCGCAGGCACTTTTTACGCGGCGATTGAACATGATGTTAAATACGTCCCTAATGCGCGCCTTCGTTACTCAAGTGTTGATGCGGATTACATGGGGTTCGATAAGCTCGATTTAACCTTGTATTACCACGTTCTAGAGCATGATTTATTGCACTTTGATGCGGGTCTCACGTTCAGTAATTTAAGTGACACTAAATACATTGATGCTGGCTCAAGCAGGCGTGTAGAAGAATTTGATGAGCTGATTTGGGCTTGGTATGGTTACGCAGAAATTCAAGTTCCGGATACAAACTTTGATGTGATTGGTGAGATAAACTTTGGTGACAACAAAGGTATCAAAAGCACCGATTTCATGGCAGGTGTTCAATACAATGTACCGCTCGAAAAAGCTCGACTGGCTTTTCGTGGAGGTTACCGTGTGATTGATTTAGAGTCCGATAAATTCATGTCGGATCTAGGGAAAGAGTTTATTTTTGCTAACGGCTTCTTTGTGAGTGCGGAATACGCGTTCTAAATTCAGCCATGTTAGATATTCGATTTACTTAAAACGTCGCTTTATAAGCGGCGTTTTTTTATATCACTTCATTATATCTAATCGAAATTTCTCCCTATTTGGCTGACTTAGACCATGCTTACCTAGGAGCAATGTGAAAGTTAAAGCAGGGATAGCGATGACAATAAATGAACTAAGACATCTATTCCGTGAAAATCAGCTTATCGAAGCGATTATTGAGCCTGCAATCCAAGAGGGTGGTTGGGTTGTAGAGTTCAGACATGCGCGCGGTGGTTTTGTTTTTCTAACGGACAGTCACGGCGAAGAATGTCTTTATGAAGATTTGGATACTGCGTCAAAATCGGCAATGGCAGTAGGCTTTCAACAAGTCCGCATTGAAGATCGATGAGCAAAAAGTAAGCCGTTCTTACTTCCAAAAAGTTATAAAACATTCACTTCTATTCTTTCTTGTTATTAAGGAGAGTGGGTACTCTATCGTCACGCAATGAATAGGGATGTCGTGATAATGTCTTTTCAAAAGAATGAGTATTCTCACAAGAATGTGTCTGAAGATAATAATGGGCAAGGAGGAAATCCTCCAATCGCAAGCCCTCTGAATGACCAACAAATTAGCTCACTCCAACAAACTGTCTCTGAGTTGTCTTCACAGCAACTTGCTTGGGTCAGTGGGTATTTTTGGGGATTAGCTCAAAATCAACCAAACACAGCGGTAACGCCAATTGCACAAGCAACGGCAGCCGTATCAGCGAAGCCAGCAGGTAAGTTGAGTATTATTTTTGCTTCCCAAACGGGCAATGCTAAAGGTGTTGCTGAAGCTCTGGAGCAGGAAGCAAAAGCAGAAGGAATTGCAGTCGAACTTTTTGATGCAAGCGATTACAAAGGTAAAAACTTAGCCAAAGAAACGCATGTCATTATTGTGGCATCGACTAACGGCGAAGGCGAAGCGCCAGACAATGCCATTGAGCTACATGAGTTTTTGCAATCGAAGAAGGCCCCTAAGCTGCCAAACCTGCAATATGGTGTTATTGCATTGGGAGATTCTAGCTACGAATTCTTCTGTCAGACCGGTAAAGACTTCGACACTTACCTATCAAAGCTAGGCGCGACTCCATTTATCGAGCGTCTTGATTGCGATGTGGATTATGAGGCTCCTGCAACTGAATGGCGTAAGAATGCGTTAGACAAGGTAAAAGATACACTGTCTTCTGGCTCTGAAGCGGATGTGGTTCAACTTCCTGTGGGTCAAGCTGCGACTGCGCACTCTCCTTACAATAAACAGAATCCGTACACTGCGACGTTACTGACCAGTCAAAAAATCACGGGCCGTGACTCTGGAAAAGACGTCCGTCATATAGAAATCGACTTAGAAGGCTCGGGTTTAACGTATCAGCCAGGTGATGCACTAGGTGTGTGGTTTGAAAATAGCTCGGAACTTGCAAACGCCATTCTTGGTAAGGTCGGTTTGTCTGGGGTTGAGACTGTTGACGTTGATGGTGAAAGCTTGTCAATCCACAGTGCTCTTGTGAGTAAATATGAAATCACAACATCTAACCCACAGCTCATCACAAAGTTTGCCGAGTTATCCGGTAGCAAGAAGCTACAAAAGTTAGTTGAAGATAAAGATAAGCTTCGCGAGTACTCTGCAAATACTCAAATCGTTGATGTACTGGCAGAAAAGAAAACCAAGTTAACCGCAGATGAATTGATTGGTTTGCTTCGTCGTCTTACTCCACGCCTTTACTCTATTGCATCAAGCCAAGAAGAGGTCGATGAAGAAGTACACCTAACGGTTGCTTTGGTTGAGTACGAACAAAACGACGAAAAACGATATGGTGGAGCGTCTAGTTTCTTAGCACAGCGTCTCGAAGAGGGAGATGAAGTTAAAGTATTTGTTGAGCATAACAACAACTTTAAACTGCCGGAAGATGATAGCACTCCAATTATCATGGTTGGTCCTGGCACAGGGATCGCACCATTCCGAAGCTTTATTCAGGAACGTGAAAACCGCGATGCTGAAGGCAAAAACTGGTTGTTCTTTGGTGATCGCACGTTCACTCAAGACTTCTTGTACCAAGTGGAATGGCAAAAGTATCTCAAGTCAGGAGTACTAAGCCGATTGGATGTTGCCTTTAGTCGTGACCAAGTAGAAAAGGTTTACGTACAACATCGCATCTTAGAAAACGCAGCTCAAGTGTGGCAGTGGATCCAAGAAGGCGCTTATATCTATGTCTGCGGTGATGCAACGCGTATGGCAAAAGATGTGCACGACGCATTGGTTATCGTTGCTGAACAAGAAGGCAAGATGCCGCGTGACGATGCAGAACAATTTATTAATGACCTACGTAAAGCGAAACGTTATCAGAGGGATGTGTACTAATGACTTTTTCTACGGACAATAATAAGCAGGTTGTATTAGGTGAAGAGTTAGGGCCGCTATCTGATAACGAGCGCCTGAAGCGAGAAAGCAACTTATTACGTGGCACTATTGAGCAAGATTTACAGGACCGTATTACTGGTGGCTTTACTGCCGACAACTTCCAGTTAATTCGTTTCCACGGTATGTATCAACAAGACGATCGTGATATCCGTAATGAACGCACAAAGCAAAAACTGGAACCATTACATAATGTGATGCTTCGTGCTCGTATGCCTGGAGGCATCATCACGCCAACGCAATGGTTAGCGATCGACAAGTTCGCAACGGAGCACTCTTTATATGGAAGTATTCGTCTGACGACTCGCCAAACGTTCCAGTTTCATGGGGTATTAAAACCGAATATTAAGTTGATGCATCAAACGCTCAACAGTATTGGCATTGATTCGATTGCAACCGCGGGTGATGTAAACCGTAACGTGTTGTGTACCACTAACCCAGTGGAGTCAGAGTTACACCAAGAAGCTTACGAATGGGCGAAGAAGATCAGTGAGCATCTATTACCAAAGACGCGCGCTTATGCAGAGATTTGGCTAGACGGTGAAAAAGTAGAAAGCACGGAAGAAGACGAACCGATTCTAGGCAAGAACTACTTACCACGTAAGTTTAAAACTACAGTGGTTATCCCACCGCAAAATGACGTAGATGTACACGCTAACGATCTCAACTTCGTAGCGATTGCAGATAACGGTAAGCTGGTAGGCTTTAACGTCCTGGTCGGCGGCGGCTTAGCGATGACGCATGGCGATATATCAACTTATCCGCGCCGCGCTGACGACTTTGGCTTTATTCCGCTGGACAAGACACTTGATGTTGCCGCAGCTGTAGTAACAACTCAGCGCGACTGGGGTAACCGTTCAAACCGTAAGAACGCAAAAACCAAATACACATTGGATCGTGTAGGTAGCGATGTCTTTAAAGCGGAAGTCGAGAAACGTGCTGGTGTTAAGTTTGAGCAAAGCCGTCCATATGAATTCACAGAACGTGGTGACCGTATTGGCTGGGTAGAAGGAATTGATGGTAAATATCATTTAGCGCTTTTCATCGAAAACGGTCGCTTATTAGACTTTCCAGGTAAACCACTTAAGACGGGTGTTGCTGAAATTGCCAAAATCCACAAAGGCGATTTCCGCATGACAGCAAACCAAAACCTAATTGTTGCGGGTGTACCTAAAAACGAAAAAGCGAAGATTGAAAAGATCGCTCGTGAACATGGCTTAATGGACGACGGCGTAAGTGAACAGCGTAAGAACTCAATGGCTTGTGTTGCTTTTCCAACTTGTCCGCTAGCGATGGCAGAAGCTGAACGTTTCCTTCCTCAGTTTGTTACTGATGTTGAGGGGATTCTGAATAAGCACAACCTACCAGAAAATGACAACATCATTTTGCGTGTAACTGGGTGTCCAAATGGTTGTGGTCGCGCAATGTTGGCTGAAATTGGTCTAGTTGGCAAAGCGCCGGGTCGTTACAACTTGCACCTAGGTGGTAACCGTGCCGGTACTCGAGTACCAAAAATGTATAAAGAGAACATCACGGATAAGCAAATCTTAGAAGAGATTGATCTGCTGGTGGCTCGATGGTCGAAAGAGCGTGAAGAAGGCGAAGCCTTTGGCGATTTCACTATTCGTGCTGGCATTATCCAAGAAGTGCTCGTATCAAAGAGGGACTTTCATGCTTGATTCTGTAGCATCCAAGCTGGAGCTCACAGAGTTACTGACATTAACAAAGACGGAGCAAATCCTCCGTCTTGCTCAAATTAATGTCGAGCTCGAAAAGCTTTCAGCACAAGAGAGAGTAGCGTGGGCTTTAGATAATCTAGAAGGCGAGTTCGCGGTTTCTTCTAGTTTTGGTATTCAAGCCGCGGTTATGCTTCATTTAGTTACTCGCGCCAAAGCGGACATCCCCGTCATTCTAACCGATACTGGTTACCTGTTTGCTGAGACGTACCGATTTATCGATGAGCTGACAGATGCTCTCAACCTAAATTTAAAAGTTTATCGAGCCAAGGAAAGTGCGAATTGGCAAGAAGCTCGATATGGAAAATTATGGGAGCAAGGCGTAGAGGGAATTGAAAAATACAACAAGCTCAATAAAGTTGAGCCGATGCGTCGAGCGTTAAAAGAGCTTAATGTTGGAACGTGGTTCTCTGGACTGCGTCGAGAGCAAAGTAAATCTCGTGCAGGTTTACCGATTCTATCAATTCAGAACGGTGTGTTTAAATTTCTACCAGTAATTGATTGGACTAATAAAGACGTTCATTACTACTTAGAACAACACGGCCTTAAATACCACCCATTGTGGGATGAAGGTTACCTTTCAGTTGGTGATACACATACTACTCGTAAATGGGAGCCGGGAATGTCAGAGGAAGAAACTCGATTCTTTGGCTTAAAGCGAGAATGTGGCCTACACGAAGATGATGGCTCTGAACAAGATGGGTCTGGCATATAGCCATAATGCTCTTTAAATAGAGTTTAGGTTAAGTTTAATAAAGATAGCTGCAATAAAGCAGCTTTCTTTATTTATGGTACTTGAAAAACACGTCTCAAAGAACAATTCTGTGGATAAGTTGTGTGAGAGTTTGGGGTAAAGTTGAATAAATAAAGGTTTGATCGAAAACTCATCGTTTAACCATTATTTTTGCAATTTTTGAAAAATAACACTTGCCAATGTGAGCGCGATCTCTATAATGCCTCCTCGTCGACAGGGCAAGGCCTCACAAGGGGTTAAGCGAAGTTGATAAGGCTGAAAAGAAAAACGAAATAATTTGAAGAAAGTGTTTGACACAATAAATTATCTCGCTAGAATGGCCGCCTCTTCCCAAGTGATGTCAATCACAAAGAAGAGTTGCTCTTTAACAATATAGACCTATCAATCTGTGTGGGCACTCGTTGATGATAATCCAATTAGATACCTCGGTATCAAATTAGGTTTCAATGAAACGAAGTGACCATTGAATCGAAAGATTCAGCACAGTCAATTCAAACATTACTTATGTAATGTTCAGTATTCATTGAG
>NZ_JAWPON010000240.1:0-777 GCF_033344315.1 Vibrio sp. 2132-1
CAGGCGTACACCAACAAAGATATTCGCCAGTTCATCATCGTTATAACGGTAGTTAAACTCGGTGACAGCGCGGCCGCCAATCAGATTACAGAATTCAAAGAAAGCGCCTTGGCGTTCTGGAATTGTCACGGCCAATAGACCTTCACGCTTCTCACCTAATTCACAACGCTCTGAAACATAGCGTAAACCATGGAAGTTGGTATTCGCGCCAGACAACACCGTGGCAAGGTTTTTGTTTTCCAGTTGGTTTTGCTCAACAAACTTCTTCAAGCCAGCAAGCGCAAGCGCCCCGGATGGTTCAGCAATCGCTCGAGTATCCTCAAAAATGTCTTTTACGGCAGCGCAGATTTCATCGCTTGAAACCGCCACATGACCATCAATGTATTTCTGACACAAGCGGAACGTTTCTTCACCGATGCGTTTTACCGCCACACCATCAGCAAACATGCTGACTTGGTCGAGTACCACTGGCTCACCAGCATCTAGTGCCGCTTTCAAACAAGACGAGTCTTCCGGTTCGACGGCGATGACTTTGATTTCTGGCATCAGTTGCTTGACCAGAACCGCTACACCAGCGGCCAAGCCACCGCCTCCAACCGGCACGAAGATGTAGTCGAGAGGACCATTTTGCTGCAGCATTTCCATGCCGATGGTGCCTTGGCCTGCGATCACCAATGGGTGGTCGAAAGGAGGCACGAACGTATAACCGTGTTGTTCTGACAAGCGTTCGGCCTCGGCTTTGGCTTCATCAAAGTTGCTGCCGTGCAGCACCACATT
>NZ_JAWPON010000241.1:0-776 GCF_033344315.1 Vibrio sp. 2132-1
TTAAAAGAAGACGCGCATCCGGTTTACAAAGATGGCGATGAATTCAAGAAAGAGTTTGGTGTCCTCGATAAGAAAATAACCTTACCTCAAAGCAAAGTTGGTGAGTTGCTGGTCATTCGTCCTTATGAGTACTTTAGCTTAGCGTTGATCACAACCAGCACTAAACCCATCAATAAAGAGGTCTCTGTGGTTTCGCCTCTGACGCAAGAGTCGACCACCAATGAAACCACGCAATAACGACAGTGACCTTGCTGCCTGGCTTAAGCTGAGTTGCTTGCCAGGCATCGGTGGGGTCAAAATGAATAAGCTGCTCGCCAAAGATACGCCTCGCAATATCATCAATTCCTCTTCTGATCAGCTCTATCAATTGGGTTTGACGAACAAACAGTTGCAAGCTTGGGCTTCGGCCGATAAAGAGGTCGATGCTTGTTTAACGTGGCTAGCCACTTCTACAAATCATCACATTCTGACGCTGGCCGATCCTTTATATCCCCCTTTACTCAAGCAAGTTGTCGCTCCGCCTCCGTTGTTATTTGTTGAGGGGAATCCTACCTTTTTATCGCAACCACAAATTGCCATGGTGGGCAGCCGGAACGCCAGTTTTGATGGTTTACACCATGCACGTCAATTTGCGGCAGAGTTGGCTCAACAAGAATTGATTGTCACTAGCGGCTTAGCGCTTGGGATTGATGGCCATGCTCATGATGGTGCGCTACAAGCGGGTGGTAAGACGATAGCTGTGCTCGGGTCTGGTTTAGAACATATTTATCCTGCTC
>NZ_JAWPON010000242.1:0-774 GCF_033344315.1 Vibrio sp. 2132-1
ATCTATCGATGGTATCGACCGTATTCGTTTCACGACTAGCCACCCGCTAGAGTTTACTGACGACATCATCGCGGTTTACGAAGATACCCCGGAGCTTGTGAGTTTCCTACACCTGCCAGTACAAAGTGGTAGTGACCGTATCCTAACGATGATGAAGCGTCCTCACACAGCTATCGAGTACAAGTCAATCATCCGTAAACTACGTAAAGCGCGTCCTGATATCCAAATCAGTTCTGACTTTATTGTTGGTTTCCCTGGTGAAACAGACAAAGACTTCCAAGACACAATGAAGCTAATCAAAGACGTAGACTTTGACATGAGCTTCAGCTTTATCTTCTCACCTCGTCCAGGTACACCAGCGGCAGATTACCCTTGTGATATACCAGAACAAGTGAAGAAAGAGCGTCTATACGAGCTGCAACAAACCATCAATGCACAAGCAATGCGTTACTCACGCCTAATGCTTGGTACTGAGCAGCGTGTACTGGTTGAAGGCCCTTCTAAGAAAAACCTAATGGAACTGCGCGCTCGTACAGAAAACAACCGTGTAGTAAACTTTGAAGGTAGCGCAGACCTAATTGGTCAGTTCGTTGACGTGAAGATTACGGACGTATTTGCAAACTCGCTACGTGGTGAGCTAGTACGTACAGAAAAAGACATGGACCTTCGTAGTGTGATTTCTCCAACACAAATGATGGCGAAAACACGTCGCGAAGATGAGCTGGGTGTAGCTACTTTTACGCCGTAAGCTCGTATAAATCGCCATGGAGAGCC
>NZ_JAWPON010000243.1:0-774 GCF_033344315.1 Vibrio sp. 2132-1
CCAGACAACCAATAGGAGTTTGAGAAGTGAGTTCTTCAATAGCGAAGACTAATAGGTTGGGAGACTTTTGATCATATTGAGCGAGCCATCTTTCGATCGCTTCAAGGGTTTGATTAACATTTTGGTGGGCTTGGCGACTGAGGAAGCGGCATGCTTGCTCATCGCCTAAATAGTTTTCAAACAGGGGATCAGCGTCTGTTGTTTTGAGGTATCTGATTGCCACTTGTTGAGCTTCAACTCTCATCATGATTTAGCTCTGATAAACATTCGGTTTCCAGATTTGCATGAAGTTTTCTACTGGAGCAATAGGAGTGAACCCAAACTGTTCGTACAACCCATGAGCATCGCGGGTTGCAAGCATCATACGGCGTAAGCCTTGTAGTTCTGGATGAGCAACAATTTCTGAGATCAACCACTTACTGATGCCTTTACCACGGTGTACCTCCACTACAAACACATCGGCAAGGTACGCAAACGTGGTGCGATCGGTAATTAACCGAGCAAAAGCGACGAGTTGATTTTCGTCATCCAAAACCGCGAAACAGAACGAATGGCGCAATGACTTCTCAAGGCGTTCTCTTGGAATGCCCTTTCCCCAATAACTGTTTGAAATGAACTCGTAGATAACGCCTAAATCCATGTCATCTAACAATGTAGTAATTCGAAACCCTTGCATTGTATCCCTCAACATTGGTTTATATTTTCTCAGCCACACAGACAAGCGAGTTGGCATTCGCCTCAAATGCTTGCGCTGACCAAGACTGGTACTTCTCT
>NZ_JAWPON010000244.1:0-773 GCF_033344315.1 Vibrio sp. 2132-1
TATCGTTGGTGACATCCAAGGCTGTTTTGACGAACTACAGCAGCTACTCAAGCGCGTCAACTTTTCCACTCAACATGACCAACTTTGGCTCGCAGGAGATTTGGTGGCTCGCGGCCCGAAATCACTCGAAACACTGCGCTTCGTAAAGTCACTCGGTGACAGCGCAAAAGTCGTACTCGGCAATCATGACTTACATTTACTGGCAGTATCTTACGGCCTGAAAAAGCGAAAAGACAAAGATAAAACGACCCCTATTTTCCTCGCTAAAGACCGCGAAGAACTGCTCTCTTGGCTAGCTAAACAACCTCTTCTGGCAGAGCACGACGAGTTTGTGATGTGTCATGCGGGTATCTCACCGCAATGGGATTTAGAGACAGCCAGACAATGCGCTCGCGAAGTAGAACATATTATCCAAGGCGAAGAGTTGCCGTGGTTGCTAAAAAACATGTACAGCAACTTACCAGATCTTTGGGATGACTCACTGGAAGGTCTGGATCGCTATCGCTATATCATCAATGCCTTTACAAGAATGCGTTTCTGCTTTTCTGATGGTCGTTTAGATATGGACTGCAAACTGCCTCCGCAAGAAGTCACAGGTGACCAATTGGTACCTTGGTTTGAACTGCCGCACCGCATACCGTTAGAAAAAACAGTGTTATTCGGCCACTGGGCAGCATTGCAGGGCTATATCGATGAAAAAGTCATTGGACTCGATACAGGTTGTGTCTGGGGTGGTTCGCTGACGATGATCCGTTGGGAAGACAAACAACTCT
>NZ_JAWPON010000245.1:0-772 GCF_033344315.1 Vibrio sp. 2132-1
ATAGACCGAGCTTCCTCTCAAAGGTTCAAAGTTTTTTCGATTTTTTTAGCAAAAACTTATGTAAATGATCGTTCTCTAACGATATCTGTTTAAATACTAACAAAATCAATATTCTATGCGACATGACTGCGTTGGATGATCTGTTCAACTAAATTGATCTCTAACGCGACTTCATCACAGGCATGTTGACGCGGGCATTGGTCGCAATCTTTCAACACTTTTTCTGGCAACAGAGACTTAGATGTTGGCAAGAAACTCTGCTTCATAAAGAACTCTGGCGTACGTGTTAGTACGAAGACTTTCTTAATCGCCATTTGACGTGCTTTATCCACCAAATAGTTCACAATCGCGCTGCCTTGCCCTTGTCCTTGCCAACCCGCCTCAATACCGAGCGAGCGAATTTCCGCAAGTCCAGAGTCATACACATACAGAGATGCGCAACCAGTCACTTCACCATGATGTTCAGCAACGGCAAATGAGCCAATGTCGCGAACGAGTTCATTACGAGAACGAGGTAAGTTTTCGCCCATATTCGCCCAGTACGCAACCATGCCCTCAAGCGTTTCGATATCCGTTAAACGTGCAGGACGTACTTTAACGGCCGAACTATCACGCTGCGCCAAACGCTTGTCCGCTTGGTCAACGGCATAAGCGACTTGTTTTGGTGACACGCCACCAAGCGCGCTACGTTTTTCTAGACAAGACTCAATCGTTAGGATGTCGTACACATCGTTGTCGATGACGTCAGAGAACTCTTGTAACTCTTGCAGTG
>NZ_JAWPON010000246.1:0-772 GCF_033344315.1 Vibrio sp. 2132-1
ATGCTGCTACGCGTCGCAATCTAGAAATCACCAAAAATTTAGCTGGCGGCACGGACAATACACTCGCCGCAGTTCTCGACCATTGCTCAACCCCGATGGGCAGCCGCATGTTAAAGCGTTGGCTGCATCAACCGATGCGTTGTATTGATACGCTAAACAACCGCTTGGATGCGATTGGTGAAATTAAAGATCAAGGCTTATTTACCGATCTTCAGCCAACTTTAAAACAGATTGGCGATATTGAACGTATCTTAGCGCGTCTTGCTCTACGTTCTGCTCGTCCACGTGATATGGCTCGCCTACGCCATGCCATGCAGCAACTTCCTGAACTAGAATCGCTCACTGCATCCTTAACTCATCCATACCTAGTGAAGTTGGCTCAATATGCTGCGCCAATAGATGAGGTATGTGAGCTTCTTGAACGTGCTATCAAAGAAAACCCGCCGGTAGTGATCCGCGATGGTGGTGTGATTGCAGAAGGCTATAACGAAGAATTGGATGAGTGGCGCAAGCTCGCTGATGGTGCAACCGAGTATCTAGAAAAGCTCGAAGCGGACGAACGCGAGCGTCATGGCATCGATACGCTGAAAGTTGGCTACAACGCTGTACATGGGTTCTTCATTCAGGTAAGCCGTGGCCAAAGCCATTTGGTACCGCCACATTACGTGCGTCGCCAAACTCTGAAAAATGCCGAGCGCTACATTATTCCTGAGCTTAAAGAGCATGAAGACAAAGTTCTGAACTCAAAATCAAAAGCACTCGCACTAGAGAA
>NZ_JAWPON010000247.1:0-771 GCF_033344315.1 Vibrio sp. 2132-1
GTCCGTGACGATGTGTTGTACCGCGAGACTACAAAGATATTCGTATATCGCGTGTGTTGAAATAAGATTAACCAAGGTTTCCTACCACATTGATCTGTTTGTTTTCTGGAATTTCGTTGTAAGACAGCACAGCCAATCCTTGAGTGAAAGTACGCGCATAACGCGCCAGTAGTGGGCGTAATTGCGGCATTACAAGTAGTATTGGTGGTAAGCCTTGCTGCTTAAGTTGTTGTCGAATCAAAGGTAAGTTTTGTTGGAACTGACCAAGAATATTCGGTTCGATTGGGAAACTATCGAGAACCACTGTACCTGAAGCTTGCGCTTGTTGCAGCGACGTCAGTAGCATTTGCTCCAATTCATCCGATAAAGCGTAAACATTGAGCTCAGGTTTTTGCCCTGCAATTAAGTTAACTAGCGTGCGTTTTAGTGCGCAGCGAACATCAGCAGCTAACAAAATCGGGTCTTTCGTGTTTTCTGAAGACTCCAGCATGGTATTCGCAATGGTTCGGATGTCTTTTAGTGGCACCTGATCAAGCAATAGCTGGCGGTACACTTTGAGCTGTTGAGCTGGGTTAAGTGCAGCGGCTAAGGCTTCTGCCAATTTCGGCGCTTGTTGGGTTAATCGCTGCGTCATCGCTTCTACATCATCGTGTGTAAACAATTCTGCAAGGTTGGTTTTCATGATTTTGCTGATGTGTGTTGCGATCACGGTACCGTCGTCCACGACTTGGTAACCCATGTTGAGTGCCTTCGCCTTGTCTTGATGTTCAA
>NZ_JAWPON010000248.1:0-769 GCF_033344315.1 Vibrio sp. 2132-1
CTGTTTGAGATCGAAAATGTTCAGTGGATTGAAAAACCGTTAGCAAAGCTCCTTCGCCAACTCGAAACCTTTCTAAAATTGCGAGACAAAGTCGCCTTTGAACTTCGCTTAACGCTCCATCAACGCGATAAACACGAGCAGCATCTTCAACTCACCTCTGCTCAAGGCGATTATCTATGCCATCGCTGGCAACAACTGGCGAGTTTGAGCTTAGAGTCGCTCACGCTTAATGGAGCGGTGGTCGGTTTGACACTCAAAGTTGTTCGTCAGGGTGAGCCTTTAAGTGCTGCGCGAGATCTTTTTTCTGGGCCAAAAGGACAGATGAATGCGTTAGAACTGCTCTCTTTACTCCAAGCTAAACTTGGGAAAAGTGCAGTGCTCAAGCCAGATATTGCCTACGACCCAAGACCGGAGAAAGCCAGCCAATACCGACTAGCCGATGAGCCAGACGTACCCACTCATAGCATCCCAGATTTGCTGCGCCCAGCAATGCAACTGCCTGCCCCAATTGCTCTGCAAGAACAAGTATCGCTGGTGCATGGGCCAGAACGAATCGTATCTGGATGGTGGGATGGCGACGAAATTATGCGCGATTACTACATTGCTCATACCAAGCAAGGTCGCTGGTTATGGGTATTTCGCGATCAACATAAACATTGGTTTCTTCATGGCTATTTTTGTTGAGTCGTTATGAGTTACGCAGAATTATTTTGTCAGTCTACTTTCTCTTTCCTCACTGGCGCTTCTCATACAGAAGAGCTTGTGTTGC
>NZ_JAWPON010000024.1:0-55581 GCF_033344315.1 Vibrio sp. 2132-1
AGTTGGTTAGAATACCGGCCTGTCACGCCGGGGGTCGCGGGTTCGAGTCCCGTCCACTCCGCCACTTATATTAAGCCCCAGTCGAAAGACTGGGGCTTTTTTCGTTTTGGTTCCCCGACTTACCTTAAACCCACTTTCGTATTGAAACCTTGCATCGAGAGGCCGGCTTCCCTCTGGCGATGCTTTCTAAGCCCTGTTATGAGTGAAGTGGAACTCAGTTTTGTGTGGTTTCTACTGAACCGGGTCCTAGTATCGAGCGCTAGTTCTCAGCCCTTGTGCTTACTTACCAAAGCTTCCTTTATTATTACCTGGAAAATTTATTCACTAGGTTATGTTATTTTCGGGGGAGATTTCTCTGCTTTAGATGTTTTGATTTAGCCATAGGCGCTTATTAATATAAACTCAGCGCATTTAAAACTTTCCAAACATGGATTTTGTTTTGTCGACCTATTTAAGCCAGTGTCTTAAAGTATATTCGCTACTTCTTCCCTCTAACCCTCTCCAACCTTCAAAGCCATCACTACGTACGTATAACGTGAGCGGTATAGGTGCTTTCATAGCTGTGTTTGCTGAGTAAGCAGTTCACCTGGCACATTGACTGAGGAAAAGTCTTCTTTCTGTGGACCTTCGTGTAAGTCACGATAGTTTTAATAATTATCTGGTACTTTTTATTCTAAAGGTGTACGCTTCACATCGAATATTTTTTCGACAGTAAATCATGTTATATCTCTTGTTTAAAAGCTTTGTAAGAAGGCTGAACTCCGTGCAAAAAACGCGATGAAGTGTTGCCCGGAGTCTTAAATTAATCTTCATCAGGTGTTTTATGCGTGAGTAACTTCGCTGAAGTTATACGCAGGCGTCTGTACACCTGATAAAAGAGAAGAGATGGCCGGTGATATTTCATCATCGGCCTTTTTGTATCTGTTAAGCAGCTACAAAGCATTATCCAGTATTGAAATAAGGGCCGGTATTGATCACCGGCCCTTTTTATTTGGTTAAAAGCATGAGTATTTTACAAGTTAAAAATTTGTCTTATCAGATCGCTGATAAGAGTTTATATAACAACGCGACATTTCGAATTAACGTGGGAGAGAAAATAGGTATCACTGGAGCGAATGGCGTTGGAAAAAGCACCTTATTAAAACTGCTTATTGGTGAATTATCTGCAGATAAGGGCTGCATTGACTGGTTACCAAACCTTGAGGTGGGGTATTTAGAGCAACATTTTAAGATGGATAATGCGCTGACGGTTTATGAATGCTTAAAGAGTGCTTTTGAGAACTTATACGCTGCCGAGCAGAAGCTTTGGACTTTGTATCAGGCGATGACCGAGTCTCACTCTACATCTCTTTTAAGCCAAGTCGCTCGGCTACAGGCATATTTAGAAGATGAAGACTTCTATGCAATTAATACCAAAATTGAACGAGTTGCTGTAGGTCTTGGTATTTATCAATTTGGCTTAGATACACCGCTTGTCTCGCTAAGTGGCGGTCAAAGACACAAAGTCCTTTTAGGCAGGTTGTTACTCCGCAACCCCGATGTGTTAATTCTTGATGAGCCGACAAACTATCTTGATGCTCCGCACATTGAATGGCTAGTCACGTTTCTCAATGATTACATTGGCACAGTTTTACTGGTTTCTCATGATGTTGATTTCCTTAATCAAGTAGCGACCAGTATTTGTGATATTGATTATCAAACGGTTCGAAAATACAGCGGTACTTATGTCAAAGCAATGCAGCAAAAGCAGCACGACGGTGCTTTATTAGAAAAGCAATATAAGGCTCAGCAAAGTGAAATTCGAAAGCTAGAGCAATTTATTGCCAAAAATGGTGCAGGAGTTAACGCGAGTCTTGCTAAAGGGCGTAAGAAAAAACTGGATAAAATCGAACGTATTCAACTGAATAATGTAGAGAAAGTATCGACGTTTGACTTTGCTTACCAGCCCATTGAGCAACCGAATGTGGTTGAGGCAAAAGCGTTGATGATCGGTTATCAGCAGCCTCTGCTTCCAGTATTTGATATCACGTTAGCGCGCGGGGAAAAGTTGGTTGTTGCTGGCTTTAACGGCGTGGGTAAGTCGACCTTACTTAAAACCCTGATGGGGGAGATCGAGCCACTCTCTGGTGAGGTGGTATTGGCAAAAGGTGCAATGATTGGTTATTTTTCTCAAGATTTGTCTTGGCGCCATCCTCAGAACACGCCTGAACAGGAGCTGTGCTCTTGTGCGCCAACAATCTCAAGCAAAGAGTCACGCAAGCTATTAGCTCGCTTTGGGATCTCGGGGGATAAGACGCAGCGCCACTTAGATACATTGAGCGGTGGTGAGCAAACTCGGGTGAAACTGTGTTGTTTATCGGTTCAGAAATGCAATGTTTTGCTGTTGGACGAACCAACAACACATTTGGATAGCAGCAGTAAAAATGCGCTTAAAGAGGCTCTCCAGCGCTTTTCCGGTAGCGTGATTGTGGTATCTCATGAGAAGGCATTTTTGCAATCTTGGCCTGATAGAGTTTTAGATATTTCGTTGCTCACTTGTGCTGAATCGGAAACAGAACAGGAGGTGGAGCTATGATGCAGTCCATGATCCTATTTCTCGTTGCTTTTCTTGTTGGTGCTGATGAGTTGATGCTTGGATCTATTCTTGAACCTATCGGAAATGATTTAAGTGTTCAACCGAGTCAGGTGACCTTATTTATTACGGCATATAGTTTAGCCATAGCAATTTGCGCTCCTTACTTGGGCCGTTTATCAGACCGAGTTGGGCGTATTCGTATCATGGTGCCTGCTTGCTTTGTATTTGGGGTTGCGTCTATTACGACGGGCATAGTTCATGATTTTGAACTTGCTATTGCAACTCGTGTGATCACTGGTATTGCAAGTGCAGGCATGTTACCAATTGCATTCGCGTTAGCGGGAGACGCGAAGGGTAATAGAGCGATGCGTCAAATTGTGATGGTTCAGGCGGGATTAACGCTAGGTATGATAACTAGTCCGGCGATCGGAGCATTGTTGACCCAGCTTTTATCATGGCGTACCGCTTTTATTATTTTGGGCGTGGCGGCTCTTTTTGTCGGTGCCATGAGCGTAGTGTCCATGAACAACAAGCATAATGAGTCCAAGAAGTCAGATACTCTGCCACCTATCACAGACGTCATTCATCTTCCAGGCGCGTTGAGGGCGATTCTAGCGATGTGTTTAGGCCTAGGGGGAGGTATTGGTGTATTTAACCTGATAGGCCTTCATATTCGAGATACCAGCGAGTTGGCGCTCGGTTGGGTGGGCGCTATTTATGCTGCTCTAGGGATCGTGAGTGTGGTTGGAAATATGTGCGTGGGGAGAGCTTGCCGTTGGCTTGGTAGCTCTCGAGCTGTTATGCGAGTGGCTTTAATGGTGTGCATACCTTGCAGTGCATGGGTGTTCTCAAGTGAGATGAGTACGGTTACCGCTTATCTTCCAGCTCTAGTGCTCTGGTCTCTTGCTGGAGGGGTTGGTTCTCCAGCATTACAAGCACATATAACAAACTTATCTGATGAATATCGAGGTGTGTTGATGTCTTCTGGAATGAGTATGATGCACTTTGGTGTCGCGATTTGGTCTGCCTTGGCGGGCTTCGCGTATTCTGTAGGCAATGAATGTGTCGCTGTCGTGGCTTTGCTATTGTTTGGCTCAGCAGTGGTTATCTTAAAGCCAGTTGGTAATACTGCACAAAGTGAGCGTTATTCGTAGTGTTTTAGTAGATAAAGAAAAGCCGTTACCTAAAAAGGTAACGGCTTGTTCCAAATACTTTTTGAAAAACGGTCTTAGTTCATGCCGTATTTCTTAAGTTTCTTGCGAAGAGTACCGCGGTTGATACCCATCATAGTTGCTGCGCGAGTTTGGTTACCGCGAGTGTACTGCATGATAGTATCTAGTAGTGGCTGTTCAACTTCAGCTAGAACTAATTCGTATAGTTCTGTTACTTCCTGGCCGTTTAGTTGAGCAAGGTAGTTTTTAAGAGACGCTTTAACAGAGTCACGTAAAGGCTTCTGAGTAATCTGGTCTTGTGACGTTACTGTAGTTACTGTTAATGCTTCTGAAGTCAGATTTTGTTCGAACATATTCGGTCTAGCTCTTCTCTTAATTATGATGCAACGTTATCAAAATAACCTTCTAACGCCTCAATTTGCAGCGGAGCTGCGTCGATAGCGTTGAAGGTACGGCGAAACTCACTTGCCTGTTCATGCTCTTTCAGGTACCACCCAACGTGCTTGCGCGCGATACGTGGACCTAAGAACTCCCCATAAAACTCATGCAGAGCATTTACATGACCAAGCATAATGGTTTTCACTTCCTCAGTTGGAAGCTCCTCCATTGTGGTGCCGTTTTCCAAATAGTGATGGATTTCCTGGAAAATCCAAGGACGACCCTGGGCAGGGCGTCCAATCATTAAAGCGTCCGCACCGGTGTACTCCAGTACAAATTTGGCTTTCTCCGGGCTATCGATATCACCGTTCGCGATAACCGGAATTGAAATCGCCTCTTTTACCGCTTTAATGCTGTCATATTCGGCCTCACCTTTGTACATACATGCTTTCGTTCTGCCATGCAGAGCAAGAGCTTGTATGCCGCAGTTTTCGGCTAATTTAGCGATCTGGACACAGTTCTTGTTGTCTGTATCCCAGCCAGTTCGAGTCTTTAACGTTACAGGAACGTCCACTGCATTCACGACCGCTTTCAAAATCTCTTCGATAATGTTTGGGTATTGAAGCAGAGCAGAGCCCGCTAGCTTCTTATTCACTTTTTTTGCCGGGCAGCCCATGTTGATGTCGATGATTTGTGCACCGTTCTCAACACTGAATTGAGCTGCGTCCGCCATAAGCTGTGGATCGGAACCCGCAATCTGTACAGAGCGAATGCCCGATTCGCCCTCGTGTACCATGCGCTGTTTCGACTTTGACGTTCCCCATAGTTTTGGGTTAGCAGACATCATTTCACTGACGGCCATTCCCGCACCATAGCGAAGACACAACTCGCGAAACGGTCTATCCGTTACACCAGCCATAGGGGCTACGATTAGATTGTTCTTAAGTTGATAGTTTCCGATTTTCAAAACGTCATCACAGTTCTGTACCAGCAAGGGCGCGCATTTTACGCATTTTTTCACTGCGTGAAAAGACTAATATTTGAGCATTTACAAATTGTTTTTGTAAATTGTATGAATTTCAAACAATTAGCTCTGAAAACCTTGTCTAGCCTTGCTTACGACCAGAGATGCGACACCATTCACTTTGCTCAACAATCGGGTCAATGTGAAGCTCGTCACGGTAATAGTTCGCAACATCTTCAGCTTGAGTGTCTAATACGCCGGACATAGCGAGGTCGCCATTTGGCTTAACTAGTCCTTTGATGATAGGTGCAAGTTCACGTAAAGGTCCCGCAAGGATGTTGGCCACAACGACGTCAGCGACGAGACCTTCAGGTTGATTTTGCGGTAAGTAAACTTCTAGTTTGTCTGCAACGCCATTACGCTCAGCATTGTCTTTTGAAGCAAGCAGGGCTTGAGGATCAATGTCGATCCCTATCACTTTTTCAGCGCCCAGTTTGATCGCTGCGATCGCAAGAATACCTGAGCCACAACCGAAGTCGATAACGGTCTTACCGCTTAAGTCCATGCTTTCTAGCCACTCAAGACAAAGTGCTGTTGTAGGGTGAGTACCCGTACCGAATGCAAGGCCTGGATCCAACATAACATTAACAGCGTCAGGATCTGGAATGTCGCGCCAGCTTGGACAAATCCATAAGCGTTCACCAAATTTCATTGGGTGGAAGTTTTCCATCCATTCGCGTTCCCAGTCTTTATCTTCAAGCTGTTCTACTTTGTAAGCAAAATTGTCAGCCAGCATATTGCTCGCTTTAATTTGGTCGATGATGAAGTTAGTGTCTGCTTCTGCATCATACAGTGCCAGAATATCAGTATCGCCCCATAAGCGAGTTTCGCCAGGTAGAGGTTCGAATACAGGTGTATCCTGCGCGTCTAAGAATGTAACAGACAGCGCGCCAGTCTCTTCCATTAGCATATCGCCGATTTGCTCAGCGTTTTCATTGGTCGCGTTGAGTTTGATTTGAATCCAAGGCATTGGTTTTTGCTCTTAAAGTGAATGAAGTGGCGCAGAGTTTACCAGAACTCTACGATTTGTTTGAGTATATACCCAAATAAGCCGATTTATATGTTGAGCCGTTCGCGTACATATAAAACAAAAATGCCCACGGGAGTGGGCATTTTTAAGACGTTTGCTTAGGTTTATTGTAAGCCAAGCTTCTTCTCTAGGTAGTGGATGTTTGCACCACCGTGTTGGAAGTTTTCGTCATTCATAATGGAGAATTGCAGTGGCACGTTAGTTTTGATGCCTTCGATGATCATCTCACCCAGTGCGTTCTTCATACGTGCAATCGCTACATCACGGTTCTCACCGTAAGTGATCAGTTTACCAATCATTGAATCGTAATGAGGTGGTACTGTGTAGCCTGTGTAGATATGAGATTCCCAACGTACACCCATACCGCCAGGAGCGTGGAAACGCTCGATCTTACCCGGAGATGGTAGGAAGCGCTCAGGGTCTTCTGCGTTGATACGACACTCAATCGCATGGCCACGGATCTTAATATCATCTTGAGTGAATGACAGAGGCTGACCCGCTGCAACGCGAAGCTGTTCTTTGATTAGGTCGATGCCAGTAACCATCTCTGTTACTGGGTGCTCTACCTGAATACGAGTGTTCATTTCGATGAAGTAGAACTCACCGTTCTCGTATAGGAATTCAAACGTACCTGCGCCGCGGTAACCGATCTCGATACATGCACGAGTACAGCGTTCACCGATGTACTTACGCATTTCTTCGGTGATACCAGGTGCTGGAGCTTCTTCCACTACTTTTTGGTGACGACGTTGCATTGAACAGTCACGCTCACCAAGGTGGATTGCGCCGCCTTGACCGTCAGCAATAACCTGAACTTCAACGTGACGAGGGTTTTCTAGGAATTTCTCCATGTAAACCATGTCATTGTTGAACGCCGCTTTTGCTTCAGCACGTGTCATTGCAATAGCTTGGATAAGGTCTTTCTCTGCGCGAACAACACGCATACCACGACCGCCGCCGCCGCCAGATGCTTTGATGATTACTGGGTAACCAATGCGCTTAGCAAATGCTTTGTTTTTCTCTTCGTCATTGTCTAGAGGGCCGTCAGAACCCGGTACACAAGGAACGCCTGCTTTCTTCATTGCATTGATAGCAGATACTTTATCGCCCATTAGGCGGATAGTGTCTGCCTTTGGGCCAACGAAGATGAAACCACTGCGCTCAACTTGCTCTGCGAAGTCTGCGTTCTCAGACAGGAAGCCGTAACCTGGGTGGATAGCAACAGCACCAGTCACTTCTGCTGCAGAAATGATGCGTGGAATGTTTAGGTAGCTGTCGATACCACGAGCAGGGCCGATACATACGGTTTCGTCTGCGAGCAGTACGTGCTTAAGATCGCGGTCAGCTGTCGAGTGAACAGCGACGGTCTTAATACCTAATTCTTTACAAGCGCGAAGAATACGAAGTGCAATTTCACCTCGGTTCGCGATGACTACTTTGTCTAGCATAAGGCAAGCCCCGCTTATTCGATTACAACAAGAGGTTGGTCGAATTCAACTGGTTGGCCGTCTTCAGCTAGGATTGCTGTAACAACGCCAGATTTGTCCGCTTCGATTTGGTTCATCATTTTCATTGCTTCAACAATACATAGAGTATCGCCAGCATTTACTTTCTGACCCACTTCTACGAATGCTTTAGAGTCTGGGCTTGGAGAGCGGTAGAAAGTACCAACCATTGGAGAAAGAACTTGGTGACCTGCAGGTGTTGCTGCTGGAACTTCTGCTGCTGGCGCTTCCGCTACTGGTGCCGCTGCTACTGGAGCAGGTGCCGCCGCTGGAGCTGCTGCGTAGTGAATTGGTGCTTGAGGGGCTGCAGTGCCATGACGGCTGATGCGCACTGACTCTTCACCTTCAGAGATCTCTAGCTCAGCAATGCCAGACTCTTCAACTAACTCAATTAGCTTCTTGATTTTACGAATATCCATCTTTTCTTTCTCTTTTATCTTGTGATTAAGACAACCCTCGTAGGGTTGCAGAGTGTTAGGGTTACTTTGCCTGTAGCTTATTGATCGCTGCAGACAGAGCAAATTCATAACCTTGTGCGCCTAAACCGCAAATCACACCCTCTGCTTTATCTGACAGGTAAGAGTGATGACGGAATGGTTCACGTGCGTGCACATTTGATAAGTGCACCTCAATAAATGGGATGGCGACGCCAAGTAATGCATCTCGCAGCGCCACACTAGTATGAGTGAAAGCCGCTGGATTGATGATGATGAAGTCAATCTTGCCATAGGCAGCGTGAATGGCTTCAATCAGTTCGTACTCACGATTTGATTGTAGGTGTTCCAGTTCTACCCCAGCGTTATGGGCTTGCTCTGTAAGAGTATCCACAACTTGAGCTAAGGTACTGTGACCATAGTGTGTCGGTTCGCGCAGACCCAATAGATTAAGATTTGGTCCGTTTAGAACAAGAATCCGTGACTTTGCAGACATTGTGTTGCTATCTTCCCTTATCGTGAGTGGAACGTTTATATTCCCAAATATACGATAGTTCAGCACGATTTTTTTGTTAAAACCGAGCAAATTTTAAAAAATCGACCAAGATTATAGCTAATTCATAGCAATTAGCAGCAATTTACTGGTCTAATCTCCTAATAGCCACTCTCGTTTCTGTAACCAAGTTAACAAAAACAACATAATTGCCATATTTTTTGTGTGGCCAATTTGTGCACTAAAGCAAAAAACCGCCATGAGTGATGGCGGTTTTTAAAGTGCTTTTAAAACAGTTGGTTGAATTTATGCCAATTCTGCTTTCTCTGCGATAAGTTTATCTACAACGCTCGGATCGGCAAGCGTTGATGTGTCTCCGAGGTTGCTAGTATCACCCGTTGCAATTTTACGCAGGATTCGACGCATGATCTTACCAGAACGAGTCTTCGGTAAGGAATCCGTCCAGTGCAGTACATCTGGTGTTGCAATTGGACCAATTTCTTTACGCACCCAATCTTTCACTTCTTTGTGTAGCTCTGCTGACGGGAATTCACCATCGTTCAAGGTAATGTAAGCGTAGATAGCTTGGCCTTTGATATCATGCGGAATGCCCACAATAGCGGCCTCAGCAATTTTATGATGTGCGACAAGAGCCGATTCTATTTCAGCGGTACCCATGCGGTGACCCGACACGTTTAGTACGTCATCAACACGGCCCGTGATCCAGTAGTAACCGTCTTCGTCACGACGAGCCCCATCACTAGTAAAGTACATTCCCTTAAAGGTTGAGAAGTAGGTCTGTTCAAAGCGCTCGTGGTCGCCATAAACAGTACGCATCTGACCTGGCCATGAATCAAGGATCACCAAGTTACCTTCTGCTGCGGTTTCTTCAATGATGTTGCCCATGTTATCAACCAGTGCAGGTTGGACTCCGAAGAATGGTCGAGTTGCTGAGCCTGGTTTTAAATCTGTTGCGCCTGGTAGTGGTGCAATTAAGATACCGCCGGTCTCTGTTTGCCACCAAGTATCAACGATAGGCGAGCTCTCGTTACCAATCGTTTTGTAGTACCACTCCCACGCTTCAGGGTTGATAGGCTCACCTACTGAACCCATCACACGTAAGCTTGAACGAGATGTCCCTGCTACCGCTTCGTTACCTTTTGCCATTAGTGCACGAATAGCGGTTGGCGCAGTGTAGAGAATGTTCACTTGGTGCTTATCAACCACTTCACTCATACGAGCCGTGCTTGGGTAGTTTGGAACACCTTCAAACAGAATGGTTTTGGCCCCGTTCGCTAGTGGACCATAAATTAGGTAAGTATGGCCTGTAATCCAGCCCACATCCGCGGTACACCAGAAGGTTTCTCCTGGTTGATAATCGAAGACATATTTAAAGGTCATTGCCGCGTAGACGAGGTAACCGCCTGTAGTATGTAGTACGCCTTTAGGTTTACCTGTCGAGCCAGATGTGTAGAGGATGAACAGCGGGTCTTCGGCTTTCATCTCTTCTGGTGGGCAAACGTCAGAAACGTTGGCTGTTGCTTCGTGCCACCAAACATCACGGTGTTCATGCCATTCAACATCACCACCTGTACGTTTAAGCACGACGACTTTATTGATGGTTTTTACGTCTGGGTTGGTTAGTGCTTCATCCACGTTCTTTTTCAGTGGAACAGCGCGTCCGCCACGTACGCCTTCGTCTGCGGTGATCACGACTTTAGCGTCAGAGTCGATGATACGGCCGGATAGCGCTTCTGGTGAGAAACCGCCAAATACTACGGTGTGAACCGCACCAATACGGGTACAAGCGAGCATAGCCACTGCAGCTTCTGGCACCATTGGCATGTATAGACACACCACGTCGCCCTTGCGTACGCCTTGCTCTTTCAATGCGTTGGAGAATTTACACACTTCTTTGTGCAGTTCGTTGAAAGTGAGTGTTTTGTCGTCGGCTGGATCATCGCCTTCCCAAATGATGGCGACGTCATCCCCGTGTTCTGCAAGATGACGGTCAATACAGTTAGCCGAGACGTTCAGTGTGCCATCTTCAAACCAGCGAATATCAACATGGCCAGTGTCGAAAGAAGTGCTTTTTACTTTGGTGAAAGGTTTGATCCAATCAACGATTTTGCCGTGTTCGTTCCAGAAGCCCTCTGGATCGGTTACCGACTGCTGATACATGGCTAAGTAAGTATCATTATCCGCGTGTGTATGAGTTTTAATATTTTCTTTTACCGGATAAACGTGGGCTTCGCTCATGGCTTCTCTCCTTGTGCCTTATTTCTCGGCCTTACACCAATCTAGATAAGATTTTGAATATATTTTTGTAGGGCTGTTTTTTGGTTCTAAATAACTTGGTCGTGGTAATGACGACGTTGTGCTTATAACTGTCAGTCACCGCGCGTATTTCCACAATTAGACTTTAGGATGAGAGTGATAGAAGCGCCGGGAAATCGCTGAAACAAAAGTATTTCTGGGAGCTAGGTCAACTGATTTTTATGTATACGGTGCGGTTAGGTTGGGTAAATCGCCTTTCGTTAAGCGGACAAAGACCAAAGCGGCAGAAATCGCGTCTTGCAAGGCGTCGTGTTTGTCTTGGATAGGAAGTTCGAGGTGTTTACAAATGGCATCCAGACTTAAGTCGAAATAGGCATTCGGCAAATGTCGTTCCAACTTATCGTGATAAATCTGACTGACCTCGATGAGTGGGTTAGGAAGTGGGAAGCCAAGTTGCCTCAGACAAGCAAGGTCTAAGATCTTTTTATCGTAACGAATGTGATAGCCCACAAGTGGTCGGTTGCCGATAAATTCGAGCAGCTCGAGCAGCGCCTCTTTTTCACTGATGCCATCGACTAAGTCTTGGTGGCGAATTCGATGGATCTTGACCGAGCCAGAGTCGAGCGATTGCGGCGCGCGTAAGCGGACTTCAAATGGTTGACTGGTGATGATGCGGTTGTCGATGATCTTGGTGGCTGCAATAGTCACCAGCTCGGCGCGATTTGGGTCAAGGCTGGTGGTTTCGCAGTCAAGAGAGACGTATTCTGTTTTATCTGGCGTGCAAAACAGCGACTGATAAGGCGAGCCTTTCAATTTGTAATGCCAGTATTTGCGTTGTAACCAGTTCATTGCTTACGCCTCTGTGATTTATGAAAATCAGGGTTAATCACGAATTTGATAATGGAAGCCTAAAAATTGCTTAAATTTCTTCACCACATGTAAGCTGTGGCGAAGCAAATCACGCTCAGTTCTATCCAGTTGTTTAATATCAATGTTATTCAACGCTTCTTGCTTTTTGAGTTGCTGATTGAGGCGAAGTTTAAAGAACAATTTCAGTGCTTCGTTGAGATTATCTGCCGTTTCGGATTCTAAGATGCGCTTATTTCTCAGAGCTTCAATGCGCTCAAACGTGTTCTTCTCCTCAATGGCATATTCCAAAGACAAGGTGCGAATGCCGTGTACAATTGGGAAAATACCGCCGCGTTTAATGTCCAATCCGTCTTTAGCACTTTTTACGTTGCCAAATAGAGTTAGGGGCACAGAAAACTGCAAGGCAGGGCGAGTAAAATCAGACAATATCAACATGCGATCTTTCATTGTGTCACGAAGATGCGCCGCAATTGGAGCCAGCAGCTCGCAATTCCCAGCAACAGCATGGGCGTCACTGAAAATGGCTAAGTCCATGATTTGTTCTGGTTCGGCTTTAGCTATCCAGTGGTTTAGGGTGCTTATCCATTCTTGCTGTGTTTTGACCCACTTCGGGTTGTTAACCATCACTTTGCCAAGGCAAAGTGGATAACCGAGCTGTTGTAGGGTGTGTGTGAAGGATTGCATCACTTGTTCGCAATGAGGCCATTCCAGACCATCTTGAATAATCAGGGCATTGTCTTGATCAGTTTTGAGAATTTGCTCTCCTCGGCCTTCAGAGCCGAGTACGATCAAGCAACAATGGTCGTGCAAGGCTGGTGGTATCACTAACTCGAACGCTTTCTCGATAATTTGTTCGTTTACGGCTGAGATAAGCTCCATGATGAAGCGAGTGCGGATGCCGTTTTTCAATAAGCTCTCGACCAATTGACGTTGGCGGTTTGAGGCCAAAGCGAGCTCTTCCACGCTGCTTGCTCGAGCAATACTGAGCGTTAACACGTGAGAGTGGGTTGAGAATGCGCTGAGAATTTGGGTCATATCCAGCATGCCGACAGCTCTGTTGCCTTCACATACCATGAGGCGTTTCATTCTATTTCTGGTCATTGTGATCATGGCGTTGAATAGAAAGTCTCCATCATCAACGTGATAAACAGGAAAGCTCGCGATCTCACCCACTGGTGTGTCGAGCGCGCAACCATCTATCATCACAGAATGCAGCATATTAGTACGAGTCACTATTGCGTACGGGTGGGCTGATGGCCATTTTTCCAATCGTGGATCATCGCCATGGAGTTGAACCAATGCAGCGTCAATCCCATTTTCTTTTAAGGAACGTGTTACCTCGTTAATTGGTGTATTTGGTTCAAGGATCATCGGTGGGTGATAAATGCTGCGGTCAACTTTAGTGAGAATAAACTCCGCTAAGTTTTGCTGTTGATGGGCCGCTTCGATGAGCTCTTGCCGTTTCGATAAATTGTTATCGAAATAGGCTGCAAACTGGCCATTTTCGTTGTAAAGGGCAAGGAAAATTTCTTTCGGCAGTAGGTAAGAGAGCGTGTCCTCAAGCGCGATGTAGTGATGACGTACCTTGTCTTCAAGTAACGAGCGTACATCGAACATATCGTCGTTGGCATAATGTGCGAACACTTCCTGTTGATCGTTGGAGCGCTCTTCTACCGCGCCTTTGATCAGAATATGTAAGTGGGGGTTCTTCTGTCCGCAGGATAAAATAACATCTCGAGCTCGATAGTAGGCGACGTCCAGAGAGGATCGCAGTCGCGTTTGTTGTGCTTCAGTTAAGCGATCGAACGGTGGAGACTGCATGTTAAATTTGTCAGGCATGAGAACACCCAATAATGATGGAAGGAACACTCTCTAAGTCTGACAAATTTCTTACCGGAAGCCAGACGACTTTGGTCTAAATTACGATGTTTTCGCTTGAAGATGCCAAATGTCGCAAAGTTAGTATTCCATCGAGGAAACGATAAGTTTCTTATTCTTCCCTTTTTATAATACGCATGGCGATCCATAATTCCCGGCTCGAACGTTGGTGTTCCCGTTTTAGGATATTAGTAATGTTGAAACCTTCTCCGTATGGCTGGATTTCCCAGTACTTTCTCGGATTCTTCTTTGCGTATGGCGTGTATCTGCCATTTTGGTCACTTTGGTTTAAGGATCAGGGCGTATCTTCGACAGATATCGGTTTGCTGGTCGGGTTAGGCCTTGCGACACGTTGTGTTGCCAATATCGTGATCACCCCACGAGTACACAAAGTCGAACATCTTATGCCTGCTTTACGTTGGTTGAGTTTCGCTGCCCTCCTTTTTGTTGGATTTCACTTTTTTACGGGTGGTAGCTTTTGGTTAATGGCACTAGCGACAGTGTTGTTCAATCTTTGTTGTGGACCGATTATTCCGTTGTCGGACGCGATGGCAAATTACTACGCTCGCCTGAAAATGCTCGATTATGGCCGCACGCGGCTATGGGGTTCGATCGCCTTTATCGCAGGCTCGACGGCAGTGGGCTACCTGGTGGCTGAATTTGGCTCCGATATGATCTTGTATACTGCGATGTTCGGCGTGTTTATCTCGTTGCTGTTTGCTATGCGACCGACTAACCCAATGCCTGTAACGCACGGTGGGCAAAGCGCAGAACGTCCAAAGCTGACCGCTCTTTTGACCGACAAGCCGATACTAAAATTCTTAGTGTTGGTGTCACTAATTCAGGGCAGTCATGCGGCTTACTACGGCTTTAGTGCGATTCACTGGAAGGCCGCTGGTCACTCGGAAGATGTCATTGGCTACTTGTGGAGCTTAGGAGTGGCCGCAGAAGTGGCAGTGTTTGCACTGAGTAAGCGCTTATTCGTAGGTTGGTCAATACGCGCGCTGTTTATTGCTGCTGCCGTTGGTGTAATGATGCGTTGGGGTATTACGGCGTCGACAACATCGATTATTGCTTTGGTGATTGTTCAACTACTACATGGTGTGACTTTCGCTACCGCACACATTGCCGCGATCCAATATATCCAAAACTCCGAAGAAAATAAGATCGTAGCGTTGCAAGCGTTGTATAACGCGATTCCGTTGGGCGCATTTATCGCGTTAATGACCGTATTGAGTGGTTGGGGTTATGAGCACTGGGGACCGCTTGTGTTCTGGGGCATGGCCGCGATGGGGTTATTGGCTCTGTTCATCAAGCTTGATTCACAAGACCCACATCAGGTGGTTGATGTATCAGACAAGCCACTTGAAACACAGAATTAGACTTATGTAACAAAGGTTAAAAACTAAGCTTTGTCTCCGTTATCAAAGCGGTGTTAAATGAAACCTCTCCCTCATGGAGAGGTTTTTTTATTCTCTTGCTTTAAAAGTAGCAAGAAAGGCAAGAAAGGATATCGGATGCAAGGATGGCTGGTGGTTCCCGTTTCTTTAGCGTATTTGGGAGCTTTATTTATCATCGCGTGGTACGGCGACATTCAGAAAAGGTGGCTAGCGCGCTGGCGGCCTTGGATTTATAGTCTTTCCATTGCGGTGTACTGTACATCATGGACCTTCTACGGCACGGTCGGGCAGGCCAGCAGTAATCCTTGGTCTTTCTTGCCCATCTATATTGCCCCCATTTTAGTGTTTACCATCGGATGGCGCGTTTTAGCTCGGCTTATTTTGATTGCTAAACGGGAACACATCACGTCGATTGCTGACTTTATCGGAGCACGCTACGGTAAATCCCAAGGTTTGGCCGTGGTTGTTACGCTCATAGCGGTTGCGGGAATTTTGCCGTACATCGCTTTACAGCTGCGTGGTATCACTATGGGGCTTGAAATTATTGCTCCGGAGCTGGCTACTGATTTTGGTTATCAAAACGATAGCGTGTCGTGGTTTGTTGTGGTCGCATTGGCGATTTTTACGATGCTATTCGGTACCCGCCACATTGATAACACGGAACACCATCGTGGGATGATGATGGCAATTGCCTTCGAATCCATTATCAAACTGCTGGCTTTTTTAGTGGTTGGTGTCTTCATTGTTTGGTTGGCGATGAACTCCGAGAATTTGAGCTTAATTGATGTTGCCGCACAGACGTATCAGTCACCAAATATCCCGACTATATTGATTCATACTGTACTGACCATGCTGGCGATAGTTTGCCTTCCGCGACAATTCCATACGATGGTGGTAGAAAATGAACGTGCTCAAGATTTGCATGTGGCTCGTTGGTTGTTCCCCATTTATCTGATCTTAATGGGGATTTTTGTCTTACCTATTGCGTGGGTAGGGCAAGGTCTCTTGAGTGGCGCTTCGCCTGATACTTATGTCATCAGTGTGCCGATGTCGGTAGGGGCGAGTGAAATCGCCTTGCTTGCGTTTTTAGGCGGTACTTCAGCGGCAAGTGGCATGGTTATCGTATCGACGATTGCCTTAGCGATCATGGTCTCGAATGACTTGGTTATGCCATTGCTATTGCGTCGCATGCGACTGACGCAGCGTAACCATCACCATTTTTCTGAATTATTACTGCGGATCCGCCGTGGTTTGATATTAGTTTTGTTGATTGGCGCGTGGTGTTTCTATCAAGCGTTGGACACTATTCATTCACTTTCTGCTATCGGCTTTCTCTCGTTCGCGGCTATCACGCAATTCGCTCCTGCGCTGGTTGGCGGTATGTATTGGCGTCAAGGGAATAAGAAAGGTGTGTATGTTGGCCTCGCGGTGGGTTTTGCTACCTGGTTGATTACGTTAATGAGCCAAACAGACATGCTTGCCGGAGACGCCAGTAATAACTTCCTGATCTGGTTGATTACGCCACCAGAGGTATTGGCTAGCTTTGATATCGCGATTTCAGATTGGGGGATGATCCTCAGCGTGGTCGCTAATGCAGTGTGTTTTGTTGTGGTTTCTATGGCTACCCGACCAAGCCTAAGTGAGCGCTTACAATCGGCATCATTCGTTGGTACACCGTTGCCTGAAAGCGAAAATATGAGTCTGTACCAGAGCCGCGTTACGGTTGCAGAACTGGAAATGCTAGCGTCCAGATTTGTAGGACGAACGCGAGTTAAAGCGGCGTTTCAAGCCTACTGGAGCCAACAACGAGAAGAGTTAATGCCGAATCAGCAAGCGCCATCTTCTCTGATTCGGCATACGGAGCGTGTGCTGGCAGGGGTATTTGGTGCATCTTCTGCTAAGTTAGTGCTTACTTCCGCTCTGCAAGGAAGAAACATGCAGCTTGAAGAGGTGGCGACTATCGTTGATGAAGCCTCTGAACTGTACGATTTTAGTCGGGGTTTACTCCAAGGCGCGATTGAGCATATTGGACAAGGTATTGCGGTCGTCGATAAGCAACTACGCTTGGTAGCGTGGAACCAACGCTATTTAGAACTCTTTGAATTTCCGCCAGGCCTGATTCAAGTAGGTCGACCGATTGCGGATGTGATTCGGCACAATGCAGAGCAGGGGTTGTGTGGCCCTGGTGACCCTGATGACCACGTCCGTCGCCGTGTTTATCACCTTGAGCAAGGGACTCGGCACACCTCTTCTCGGGTTCGTCCCGATGGTCGCGTGATAGAGGTGCAAGGTAACCCAATGCCAGGTGGTGGCTTTGTGATGAGCTTTACCGACATCACCGTATTCCGTGATGCAGAGCAAGCACTGAAAGACGCCAACGAGACATTGGAAGAAAGGGTACGTCTGCGGACTCGAGAATTAGAACAACTTAACAAGCAACTGGTGGAAGCGACGCAGCGCTCGGATTTGGAATCGAAGTCCAAATCACGGTTCTTGGCGGCAGTAAGCCATGACTTGATGCAACCGCTCAACGCGGCGCGTCTATTCGCTTCTTCACTATCGGAAGTCGCCAAAGACAGCGAAGCCAAAAAGCTGTCAGCACACATTGAAAGTGCTTTAGAGGCTGCCGAAGACTTAATTGGAGATTTGCTGGATATCTCGCGTTTGGAATCGGGCAAGTTGGAAGTCAACGTGCATGGCTTTGCGTTAAATGATGTGTTATCGAATTTGAATGCTGAGTTTAGTGCGTTAGCCAAACAGCAAGGTATAGAGTTCACGATGATTCCGTCCTCACTCATGGTTAAGTCGGATCCCAAACTGCTGCGCCGTGTGGTGCAAAACTTCCTGACCAATGCGTTTCGTTATAACCCGAATGGCAAAGTCGCACTCGGTGTTCGCCGCGTGAAAGGGCGAGTGCGTATTGATGTATGGGATAATGGAGTGGGGATTGAAGAAGAGAAGCAGCAAGAGATTTTTGAAGAGTTTAATCGCGGAACTCAAGTTCGTTCCGACCAAGGTCTCGGACTTGGTTTGGCGATTTCGAAAGGAATTGCTCAGGTACTTGGGCATGAAATTTCGATGCGCTCTTGGGTTGGAAAAGGCAGTGTTTTTTCCATCACCCTAGATAAAGCTGATCATGTTCAGCCTCATCCAGTTCACGTGGCGATGAATAAGCAATCTGAACTTGGTCATCTGAGAATCCTATGTGTCGATAATGAGCCTGACATTCTAGTCGGCATGGAAAACTTACTTTCCCGATGGGGTTGCGATACACGAGTTGCGATTGATTTAGTTGAAAGTCTACAAGCGCTTGAGGATGGTTGGATTCCGGATGTAATTTTCTCCGATTACCGACTTGATGATGGTCGTACTGGTTTAGAAGTGCTACAGCAATGCCGCCTGAGATTAGGCCACAGCTTTGAAGGCGTCATCATCAGTGCAGATCGTACCGATGATATGCTTGATGGCATCAAAGCAAATGGGTTCAGCTTTATTGCTAAGCCAGTTAAGCCGCTTAAGTTGCGTTCGGTGCTCAATCGAGTCGCTTAGGATTGGAGTGTTTGAAAAATCGCTATAAAAGAGACCTCCGAATGGAGGTCTCGATGTTTGTAATCTTAGTTGATAGGCTGAGTTTGCCGTTTATTCTGCGACGCCGCCTTGGGTCAGTTTGGCTGGATTAAGCAATCGCTCTAGTGTGGCTCTATCCAAATCAGTTTCTTCTTCCGCGACATCAATAATCGCGCGCCCCTGTTTGTAGGCTTTTTTCGCGACTTCTGCCGCTTTTAGGTAACCAATGACCGGGTTGAGAGCCGTGACCAAAATTGGGTTTTTGGCGAGTGCTACATCCAAGTTATCTTGGCGAACTTCAAACGTCGCAATGGCTTTGTCAGCTAAAGCGGTTGCGCTGTTAGAGAGTAACTCGATGCTCTCCAATACGTTATGAGCAATAACTGGCAACATGACGTTAAGCTGGAAGTTGCCCGCTTGGCCTGCGACGGTAATGGTGGTGTCATTACCAATGACTTGCGCTGATGCCATCGCTGCGGCTTCTGGGATCACAGGATTTACTTTGCCAGGCATGATGGAAGAACCCGGTTGCAAGCCTTGTAATTCTATCTCACCTAAACCAGCCAATGGGCCTGAATTCATCCAACGAAGATCGTTTGCGATCTTCATGATCGCAACTGCTGCTGTTTTGAGCTGTCCCGACAGAGCGACGATCGCATCTTGACTGCTTAAATTGAAAAAGAAGTTATCACTGGCCGTGAACTGAATACGAGTTGACTGGGTTAGGTTGCTAGCGAATAAGTCTGCAAAGCGTGGATCGGCATTGATCCCCGTTCCAACCGCCGTACCACCTTGGGCTAAGGCTTTTACAGCAGGAAGTGTTTGTTCAATCGCTTGTTTTGCATGCTCGATTTGGAACTGCCAACCGCCAAGTTCTTGAGCAAAGGTAATTGGCATCGCATCCATTAAGTGGGTGCGACCGGTTTTTACAACATCTTTCAATGCTTGTTGCTTAGACTCTAGTGTTTGGCTTAGGTGTGACAGGGCCGGGAAGAGCTGTTTTTCGATGGCTAATGCTGCGCTAACTTGAATGGCCGTTGGTACCACATCGTTGCTGCTTTGCCCCATGTTGACGTGATCATTAGGGCTGACAGTGCCGCCTAGATGCTGGGAGGCCAGTGTTGCAATTACTTCATTCGCATTCATATTTGAGCTAGTGCCTGATCCCGTTTGGAACACGTCAATTGGGAATTGCTCAATATGATTGCCTTCGATAATTGCTTGAGCTGCGTCAGCAATCGCGTTGGCAATATCTCCCTCAAGCAGCCCTAGCTGTGCGTTGGTGAGTGCCGCAGTCTGCTTGATGTGTGCTAACGCTTTGATAAAACCAGATGGCATTTTATGTTGACTGAATGAGAAGTTATCGACGGCGCGTTGAGTTTGGGCTTGGTAGAGAGCATCTGCAGGGACCGTTACTTCGCCCATACTGTCAGTTTCTATGCGGAATTCGGTGCTCATGGTAGGGATCCTTTTGGTTAATCGAGTGAGATTTGAATCAGGCGTAATTGTTGTTGTAGTGCGAGAAATTTCACGTCGCCTTGTTCAAACTGGTAGTAATAGCGTTTGAGGCAGAATAATGGCGTATGGATAGAATCGAGACAAACACGACGGAAGATACGACTGCGAGTTGAGTCTTGAATTGCGTCTAGTAAATGGAAATAAACCTGACGTAAAAACAGCTCACACAACAATAGATTTTCTTCATCGGCATCGTGTTCATAACAGGAAGACAACACCATTCCCCAATGAATATAGTCATGAATCACGTCTGGCTCAAAGCCATGTGGTGCGGCGAGAAGGAATCTATCTTGGGCTTTAAAAAATGCGTTAAAGATGTCCCGTTTGTTGTCCATAACCACCTCTCATTGAATGTAATGATAATTATTATCAATTAACTTGTGGGTTGGCAACCCTTTTTAGAGTAAGAGGTTGTTGAAGAAAGACTTACGGAAACAAAAGCCGACGCAAAGGCGTCGGCTGAGTAGGAATTCATTTATGCTAAGTGAAACTAATTCAATGTCGTTTGAAGACCGGTGAATTAGCTTGTCACCGTTATTCAGTAAATAAGGTTTCGTACTTCACAAATGCGGTTTGTGTTTCACCATAATATAGTGTGCCGCCTGATTGAATGACGACTCTTAACCAGCTTTCTGCAGATGCAGGCTTTGGTAAGGTGATGTACCAGCTTTGGCCTGCTTGATCGGCGGGCTTCATATCAATCGGTTGAGCGTTTTTTTCTTTGTCACTCACAATAGAAACTTTAACCCCTTCGAGTGGGTAAGCGGCGTTGAGTGACAATTCTAAGTTATTTTTAGTGAGTTTTTCCGAGCGAAATTTCACTTTAAAATCGCCATTTTCCATATCACACAGACCGCTGGTGTAACGACAATTAGACTTACTCGCGAGTTTGTAAGTTTCCCCTTCTTGCGCCGCGTGGGGCTTCTCGCTGAGGGCCATATCGGTACCGAAGTAAGCGATCAAAGAGAGAACTGGCGCAATCAGTAGAGCGAGAATAAAGTGCTTGTTTTTGAACATCTTGGCTTCCTTGCAACGACATACTGCGAATATGGTAACTGAAAAGTGAGAATAAAAAAGCCCCGGACGGCTGGTTCCAAACGGGGCTTTTGTGGTTTTGATTAGTTTTTAGTGATCCACTGCGCTACCAGCACCTACTGGTACGCGAACGTGTTCGACTAGGTCTTTTACTTCTTGTGGCGTTTCTGCAGTTACTTTGGAGACAGCGAATGCGACGATGAAGTTAAATAGTGCGCCGATAGCACCAAACGCGTTTGGCTCAATACCTAGGAACCAGTTTGTTCCCCAGCTTTCTAGATACTTCCAATCAGCAACGAAAAGGATGCCTTTGTGTTGGAATACGTAGAACAGCGTAATACTGATACCCGCAATCATACCGGCGATTGCGCCTTCTTTGTTGATGCTCTTGCTGAAGATGCCCATCATCAATGCAGGGAAGATGGATGAAGCGGCAAGACCAAAGGCGAGTGCTACCGTACCTGCGGCAAATCCAGGCGGATTTAGACCGAGATAGCCTGCGGCTGCTATCGCTACTGCCATTGATATTCGACTAGCAAGTAGCTCTTTTTTCTCGGATATGTTCGGATTGATAACCCCTTTGATTAAGTCATGGGAAATAGCTGAAGAAATGGCGAGTAGTAAACCTGCTGCGGTAGATAGTGCAGCTGCAAGACCACCTGCTGCCACAAGTGCGATCACCCAGTTTGGTAGTTTAGCGATCTCTGGGTTAGCCAATACCATGATGTCGTTATCAACGCGCAGTTCGTTGGTGGACGCATCTGAAGTGTATTGGATATTGCCATCGCCATTTTTATCGTCAAAACCGAGTAGTCCAGTTGTTTCCCAGTTTTTGAACCACGCAGGACGCTCGTCATACGCTAGGTGCTGACCCGGAGCTGGATTTACCGTATTCATTAGGTTGAGACGAGCCATCGCTGATACCGCTGGTGCTGTAGTGTAAAGGATTGCGATGAAGATCAGAGCCCAGCCTGCTGATGTACGTGCGTCGCGAACCTTCGGCACGGTAAAGAAACGGATAATTACGTGTGGTAGACCGGCAGTACCAATCATCAGTGACATGGTGTAGACAAACATATTAAGTGTGTCGCCACGTACTTGGGTCGTGTATTCACTAAATCCGAGTTCGGTCACAACTTGGTCAAGCCGATCGAGTAGATAGACATCGGTACCAGCCATGGTACTCCCCAGACCAATTTGTGGGATTGGGTTACCAGTGAGTTGCAGAGAGATAAAGATTGCAGGGATAGTGTAAGCAAGAATGAGTACGCAATATTGAGCAATCTGCGTGTAAGTGATGCCTTTCATGCCGCCAAGAACCGCGTACATGAAAACGATACACATACCAATTAATAGGCCAGTGGAGTAGTCCACTTCTAAGAAGCGACCAAACGCAACACCCACGCCTTTCATCTGACCGATAACATAAGTCACTGATGCGATGATAAGACAAACAACCGCTACGATACGTGCGGTATTGGAGTAAAAGCGTTCACCAACGAACTCTGGCACCGTAAACTTCCCAAATTTGCGTAGGTAAGGTGCTAGCAACAGCGCAAGCAGAACGTAACCACCAGTCCAACCCATTAGAAATACTGAGCCGCCATAGCCCATGAAGGCAATTAAGCCTGCCATTGAGATAAACGACGCTGCGGACATCCAATCGGCTGCGGTTGCCATACCGTTTGCAATCGGGTTTACACCGCCACCAGCAACATAAAACTCTTTGGTTGAGCCGGCGCGAGCCCAAATAGCAATCCCGATGTACAGGATGAACGTGGCGCCAACGACCAGGTAGGTAATAGTTTTCAAATCCATCTGAGTGACTCCTTATTCGTCCACGCCGAATTCACGGTCAATTTGGCGCATCTTCCATGCGTAATAGAAAATAATTCCTAGGAACGCATAGATGGAGCCTTGTTGAGCAAACCAGAAACCGAGTTTGTAACCGCCTAGTTGAAATTGATTTAGTACGTCGACAAATAAAATGCCGCAGCCGAAAGACACGACGAACCAGATGACCATTAGGCCGATCATGAGCTTCACGTTTTTGTCCCAATAGGCTTTGGCTCTTTCTTCGCTTTCAAATGCCATTGCCGTCTCCTTACGATTGGTATTGTTGTTAATGAAATGTTTCAATATGTACATTAGCAAGGTGTTGGCAATAACTCTTTTCAACTTTAGTCGGGGTGTTAAAAATGAAGAACCCCCATATTATGGGCTTTTGCAGCGAAAAAAGGGGTAAAACGTTATGTTAATAAACTGTTAAGTTAGCCAAAGGTCTAAAGGTTGATTGGATAAACAGGCATGATTAAGACGGGCCATTAATCTTTTCTTCATTGAACTTGGAGATGCTGTGTAAGTATTGGTGGTGATCTTGTGGCTCTTAAAGAGAGAAGGCGTAGATAAGAAAGCTCACAAGTAATTTATTTACATAAAGTTTTCGCATCAAATCACCGTTTTAACGCACAATAAAGTAATATAACTGAGTCATTCTCGTACAACCTCGCATTTTGAGACGGTGTAAAGGGGAGGCAGATTAGGGCATTACCTCATTAACGAAGTAGCCTTGCTCATCACAATTATTATCGTTTTTCATTAAGGGAGGGTGAGAATGGACGCAGACACCATTAACAGTTTTTTTCTAATAGGTGCGTTGTTAATCGCACTTAGCGTTCTTTTAAGCCCAGTGTCTTCTAAGTTGGGAATCCCAATTCTTTTGGTATTTTTAGCCGTTGGAATGCTAGCGGGGGAAGACGGCTTAGGCGGCATTTTATTCGATAACTTTTCGATCGCTTATTTGGTTAGTAACCTCGCATTAGCCATCATTTTGCTTGATGGTGGGATGAGAACGCGGGTCGCCAGCTTTAGGGTTGCGTTATGGCCCTCGGTCTCTTTGGCGACATTTGGCGTTGCGATCACCACCATTTTGACCGGGCTGATGGCAACGTGGTTATTCGACTTAGATTTATTGCAAGGCATATTGGTTGGTGCGATTGTTGGCTCCACCGATGCTGCCGCGGTCTTCTCTCTACTCAAAGGTCGTAGCCTGAACGAACGTGTTGGTTCAACGCTGGAAATTGAATCCGGCACCAATGACCCTATGGCGGTGTTTCTGACCGTAACTCTGATTGCTATTTTAGCGAACCCTGGCGCAGATTTAAGTGCGGGCTTTTTGGCGTTCAGTTTTCTTAAGCAGTTTGGTATCGGCGCGTTACTTGGCTTCGCTGGTGGCTGGATCTTATGGAAAGTTATCAATCGCAATCAATTACCAGATGGGCTGTATTCTATTTTAACGGTCAGTGGTGGCTTGCTTATTTTTGCTTTATCTAACACTTTGGGTGGCAGTGGTATTTTGTCGATTTACCTCGTTGGTCTTTTATTAGGTAACCGTCCAACACGCAGCCGCCACTCTATTCTTCATGTTTTAGATGGTATGACGTGGCTAGCTCAAATTGGTATGTTCTTGGTGCTTGGCTTGTTGGTTACACCATCTAATTTACTCTCTATTGCGTTGCCAGGTCTTGCGCTTGCTTTCGGGATGATTTTGTTTGCCCGACCAATCTCTGTTTGGATTGGTTTACTGCCATTCAAGAGTTTCACGCCACGTGAAAAGTGGTTTGTCTCTTGGGTAGGACTGCGTGGTGCTGTACCTATCATCCTCGCGGTATTTCCGATGATGGCAGGGTTGCCAGATGCTCAACTGTACTTCAATTTGGCATTCTTTGTAGTAATGGTGTCTTTGATAGTACAAGGGGGCACGTTGACTAAGGCGATGTCTCTTGCAAAGGTCGAGCTACCTTCTAAGCCTGAGCCAATTTCGCGTACGGGTGTAGAGATTTACCCGACCAGTGAGTGGGAGCTGTTTATCTATAGACTTAAAGCAGATAAATGGTGCATTGGTGAGCCATTACGTAGTCTTTCGATGCCGGAAGGAACGCGTATCGCCGCTGTATTTCGCAGTAAAGAGCTATTGCACCCATCCGGCAGTACGCGTCTTGAGGAAGATGATACCTTGTGTGTATTAGCACAAGAAAAGGATTTAGATGCACTGAGCTTACTGTTTAGTGAAGCCCCAGAGAAAGCGTCGCTAGCGCGATTCTTCGGTGACTTCTTCCTCGATATTGAAGTGAAGCTTGCCGATATTGCCGTGATGTATGGTTTGAATCTGGGGGATGAACCGCTGGATAAAAGTTTGAGAAACCTTGTCGAAGAGCAATTAGGTAGCACGCCAGTATTGGGAGACCATTTCGAGTGGCAAGGTTTGCATTGGATCGTCGCTGATGTTGTTGATCAGCAGGTCACTAAAGTCGGTATCCGATTGCCAAACGAAAAAAGTAAGTCTGACGATAAGATGTCAATCTAGTCGCTCATTTCCGTCAGCATAATCACGGCTTGCGTGCGGTTCTTTACACCGAGCTTACGGAAAATCGCTGTCATGTGCGCTTTTATGGTAGCTTCCGAAACATTCAATTCGTAAGCGATTTGCTTGTTCAGCAAGCCATCGGACAACATTCCCAACACTTTATATTGCTGCGGTGTTAGCGCAGCAATCTTTTCCGCTAAGTCATTACATGCCGCGTTATTGGTGATCAACCCTTCAGGGAAGTATGGGTCGCCATTCAGCACTTGATTGAGCGCGTTCACTAATTCGCGCATGTCGCTGGACTTGGGAATAAAACCAAATGCACCATGGCTTTTCACCTGCGTCACGATCGCCGGCTCTTCACTCGCTGAAACGACGACGATAGGTAAATCTGGATGCTCTGCTCGCAAATGAATCAAGCCAGACATACCATTTGCTCCTGGCATTTTGAGATCCAATAGCACTAAATCTGGCTCTTCCTCTCGCTCCAACAAAGCCAGAAGTGCGTCGAGTGAGTCCGCTTCCAGCAAATTTGCACCACTAATAGCCATGTGGATAGATTGAAACAAGGCATTCCGGAAGAGTGGGTGATCATCTGCAATAATGATGGTGTAGGTCGAATCCATGACGTTAAACACTTTTGACTATTTCGTTAAATTTATTATTGTCCAGCTTTGAGAGAGTGGACAATATTTATTCGCTAAAAGTCTGAACCAAATCGACTTTTATTAGGAAAATTGCATATAAACGCAATGTTCTTATTCAAATCTGAGCAATAAAAAACGCCAGTGGACATCACTGGCGTTTGAATATCTGGTTATCAGAACTGCTTGATATGCTCTAAGAAAGGCTCAGCTTGCATGAATCCCGTCAAACGAGCGTTTGAAACGTGTTCGCCACTGGCATCCCAAAACTCAATTGTTGGTAAACCAAGTACATTCATGTGCTTCAGTAGTTCGATGTCTTGCACTTGGTTTTTGGTCACGTCCGCTTGCAGAAGAACGAAGTCTTGCAGTTTTGCTTCGACGCTTGGGTCATGGAAGGTGTACTTTTCAAACTCTTTACATGCTACACACCAATCGGCGTAGAAATCGAGCATGACGGGTTTACCTGCCGCTTTCGCAAGTGCCAGTTGTTCTTCAAGCTCCGCCACGTTAGCAATGCGAGTAAAGCTAACAGTGGCTTGCTGAGTTTGTGTTGTGCTGTTGCCAAACCAGTAATTTAAGATAGGTTGTGCTGCGGCTAGCAAACCTAAGACGGCGATTATGCCCACGGCACTTTGTTTCCAGCCACCAAACTCTAGACTGTTTTTGATGTGGTATAGCCAACCAAAAGCAGCAATACCCAGTGCTGACCACAGAATCGTTGACCACATTTCTGGCATGATGCGTTCTAGTAAGAAGATAGGTGCGGCAAGCAGAATAAAGCCGAACAGCGTTTTCACGCGGTCCATCCAACCGCCGGCTTTTGGTAGCAACTTGTTGCCAAATACCGCTACAAGGATCAGCGGAATACCCATGCCCATCGCCAGCGCGTATAACGCGATACCACCGGTAAGCAAATCGCCGCTTTGTGCCACGTAAAGTAGCGCACCAGACAGAGGTGCCGTGGTACATGGTGAGCACACCAGTCCAGAAATCGCCCCCATGGCGAATACGCCTGCACTGCTGCCGCCCTGTTGCTTATTACTTAAGTTATTCAACCATGTTTGAACGTTGCTTGGTAGCTGTAATGAGTACAGACCAAACATAGACAAAGCGAGTGCGATGAACAGTACGCTCAAGCCAATCAGCACATAAGGGTGTTGCATTGCTGCTTGGAACTGCATACCTGCAGATGCCACCACAAGGCCGAGTAGGGTGTAAGTCAGCGCCATGCCTTGTACATAGACAAACGACAAGCCTAGCGCACGGCGCTGACTCAGTTTGCCACTGCCAAGCACGATGCTGGTCAGAATTGGGTACATCGGCAGCACACAAGGTGTAAACGCCAAGCCCACACCAAGCGCCAAGAACAGAAGTGGTGTCCACCAGTTATCAGCAAGGTTGGCTGCAAGGCTATCTTGCTGTGTTACTGGCGCTGATGATGTGTCATCAGACGTAGATGATTGCGCCGCTGGTGGCGTTGCTGTTGGTGCTTGTTCTGCTTTTGGTATTGTCGTCGCCGCTGTTGAATCTGAGTTCGACGAAGTAAACGCGCTGATAGGAATCACGCGAGTTTCTGGCGGGTAACAGAAGCCTGCTTTCGCACAACCTTGGTATTGCACCACCACGCGCGCACCGTCTTGCCAATCATGCATTGGTACATTAACGAAGAGAGGTTGAGTATAGATATGCACGTCACCAAAGAATTCATCTTTATGCGGTGTGCCGTCTTCCATTTGCAGTTCGCCTAGCGATACTTTCTCACCAGCTACAGACAAGCGCTCTTGATATAGGTAGTACCCGTCACGTACCTGCCAATCGAGCATCAATTTGTCATCTTGCTGGTAGAAGTTAAATGGAAACGCCTGATCAACCGGAACAAAGCTGTCGCTGCTGCTACCAAAACTGTTGTTCTGGCTACTGTTAAACTGGTCTTTGCCAAATAAAGCTAAAGACGGAGTGGAAAAGGTAATGAGCCCTAAGAGTAAAACGGAAAGTAATGCGCGCATAAAAGAGTCAATTCATCTTAGATAATTGCCGTTAGTGTAACTCAATCAGACCCGGAGGCGAGTCAATAAGTTTCATGAAAATGAAGATTTATTGAGCATAAATCAAGACAACAGGCAATAAAAAAGGGAGCCGAAGCTCCCCGAGTAAGACTCTGTTTCTACTAGATCAGTAGACCACCGAATGCGAAGCCAAGTGCTACCGCAGAAGCGATGGTTACCACACCAGGTACAAAGAATGGGTGGTTGAATACGTACTTACCGATACGAGTTGAACCCGTGTCGTCCATCTCAACCGCTGCTAGAAGCGTTGGGTAAGTTGGCAGCACGAATAGCGCACTTACTGCTGCGAAAGATGCAACTGCGGTAAGTGGTGCGACACCGATTGCTAGTGCTGCTGGCATCAGCGCAACAGTGGTTGCACCTTGTGAGTAAAGCAGCATTGAAGCGAAGAATAGAACGAGTGCTAGCATCCATGGGTAGTCTGCTAGTAGCGCACCAGCCACTTCTTTGATGCCGTCAACGTGCGCGTTAACGAACGTAGAACCTAGCCATGCCACACCAAGAACACACACACACGCTGTCATACCAGAGCGGAATGTTGCTGCGGCTGGGATTTTGCCAGCATCGATTTTACAGCTCATTACGATAGCTGCCGCAGCTGCTAGCATTACCGTCATGATAGCTTCGTTACGGCCTAGAGCAGGGTTCTCGATAAGACCCACAGAGCCAGAAATTGCTGCTGCGTAACACACGACAAATGCGATTGCGCCTAGGAAGATGAAGGTGGCTTTCTTCGCTGTTGGTAGGATTTCGCGTTTTGCTTCTGTATTTAGCTTGATTAAGCCTTTTTCTAGACGCTCTTGGTATTCAGCATCGTCTTTTAGCTCACAGCCCATGAAGTTCGCCACGAACGCACCGATCATGCACGCGATGAACGTCGTTGGGATACAGATTGCTAGTAGTGTTAGGTAGTCAACGCCAAATGGGTGCAGCATTGCCGCGAACGCTACAACAGCCGCTGAGATTGGTGATGCGGTGATAGCGATTTGCGATGCTACGACCGCGATAGACAGTGGACGAGAAGGGCGCACGCCTTGGCCTTTCGCTACTTCTGCAATCACTGGCAAAGTAGAGAATGCCGTGTGGCCAGTACCCGCCATTAATGTCATTAGGTAAGTTACGATAGGCGCATAAAAGGTGATGCGCTCAGGATGCTTGCGCAAAAAGTTTTCAGCAACTTGCACCATCCAGTCTAAACCACCAGCTACTTGCATTGCTGCGATAGCGGTGATTACAGACATGATGATCAAAATTACGTCAACGGGAATGTAAGCTTGGCTTGTTGGTACGCCCAAGATCAAAGACAACGCAATGACCCCTGCACCACCGGCAAAACCAATGCCGATACCACCGATTCTTGCCCCCAAATAGATGAAGAGCAGAACCACGAAGAGTTCGACCATGACCATATTGATACCTCTTTAGTTTTTTATTTGATTCTGATTTTTTGAACACTCAGGAACAGGAGTAAATGCTCAGAGAATGAGAACCTAGTGGTTTAGCGGCAATAAAAGCATATAAAAAATGTGGTTAACCGTATGAGAGCCTAAAAAAGGGGCCTGAGTGGCCCCCTTCGGATTCGTTATTACTCGTAACGTTTTGCTTTGTAAGTAGGATGCATGAAGTTTTCTACTGACAAGATTTCATCAAGCTCCTCTGCTGTAAGCAGACCGCGCTCTAGCACGACTTCACGAACACTTTTACCAGTTTCCGCACAAATCTTACCTACGATGTCACCTTCGTGGTGGCCGATGTATGGGTTTAGGTAAGTGACGATACCGATAGAGTTGTAAACGTAGTTTTCGCAAACTTCTTTGTTCACAGTGATGCCGTCGATACATTTATCACGTAGGTTCACACACGCATTGTGTAGTAGAGAGATAGACTCAAACACGCTTTGTGCGATAACTGGTTCCATTACGTTTAGCTGTAGCTGACCGCCTTCTGCTGCGAAAGAAACCGTGTTGTCGTTACCGAGAACTTTGAAGCAAACTTGGTTTACTACTTCTGGGATAACTGGGTTTACTTTAGCTGGCATGATTGAAGAGCCTGCTTGCATTTCAGGTAGGTTCAATTCATTTAGACCCGCACGAGGACCAGAAGAAAGTAGACGAAGGTCGTTACAGATCTTCGATAGTTTCACTGCTAGGCGTTTTAGTGCGCCGTGAGTCATTACGTATGCACCACAGTCAGACGTTGCTTCGATAAGGTCTTCTGCTGCAACAACGTCAAGGCCTGTTACTTCCGCTAGGTGTTTTACTGCAAGCGCTTGGTAGCCAGTTGGTGTATTTAGACCAGTACCGATTGCGGTTGCGCCTAGGTTGATTTCTAGGAGGAGTTTAGATGTGTAATCTAGAGCACGAATCTCTTCGTTTAGTGTTACCGCCCACGCATGGAACTCTTGACCTACTGTCATTGGTACTGCGTCTTGAAGCTGAGTACGGCCCATTTTCAGTACATCTTTAAACTCAACGGCTTTAAGTTCGAATGCGCCTTTTAGGTACTCAATTGCTTCCATTAGCTTGTGTACGCTGTTGTATACCGCAATACGGAAGCCTGTTGGGTACGCACAGTTGGTTGATTGGCTCTTGTTTACATGGTCATTTGGATTAACAAATTCGTATTGGCCTTTCTCTTTACCCATCAACTCAAGCGCAACGTTTGCGATCACTTCGTTCGTGTTCATGTTAACTGAAGTGCCTGCACCGCCTTGGAATACGTCTGATGGGAACTGATCCATACACTTGCCAGTTTCTAGGATCAAATCACACGCTTCGATGATGTAGTTTGCAACGTCTTTTGGAATAGCGCCAAGTTCTTTGTTTGCTAACGCTGCTGCTTTTTTGGTCATTACCATGCCGCGTACAAATTCTGGTACGTCAGAGATGGTCATATTGGAGATGTTGAAGTTCTCGATCGCACGTAGCGTATGAATACCGTAGTACGCATCTGCAGGGACATGACGTTGACCTAATAGATCTTCTTCAATACGAGTGGCTGGGTTTGCTGTTTTTGGAGCATCAGATAGGGTAGCCATAGCAGGATCCTTAGATGATAATTCTGATAATAAAGTTATTTATTAGCCATTTCTGCAATCTAGAATCCATTCATCAGAATTTTTGGCTGGAAAATCCGTCCTGACTTATGTGGCACATGATACTGCACCTAGCGCATAAAAATAGTAACTAGATCACCTTTTTCGTTTTTCATGAGTCAATAATTTGCAAAGTATGAACGGGTTATTAATAACCCTTTATGGGTACTCGATTTTCCTCGACAAACATGAGTTTTTAGAGTTCGAAATTAGCACTTTAAAAGCACGAAAAAATCGGTATGCAATTGAATGAAACGCGCTCCCGCTACTTTGTCTAAAAAAGAAGGAGACCAGTATGAACACGCTTTTTTACAACGATTCGTTTGAGCTTAGTCTGCTTTTACCATTACACTGAATTAAACAAAGGAGGGCGTGTGTTTCCTATCTTATTATTAGCGTTTATTTTTGTTCCGATCATTGAAATCGGCTTATTTATTCAGGTGGGCGGCTTTTTAGGTTTATGGCCGACCATTGCACTAGTCTTAATCACTGCATTTGTTGGTGCGTCGTTGGTTCGTAGCCAAGGTATACAAACACTGATGTCAGTACAGGGGCGTCTTGAACAAGGTGAAATTCCAGCCCAGCAAATTTTTGAAGGCGTAATGCTAGCGGTGGCTGGCGTGCTACTGTTAACCCCGGGCTTTATGACCGATGCCCTTGGTATGTTGGTGTTGCTTCCTGCGCCACGCGCCGCGATAGCTAAATACTTGATGAGCAAAATGGTGGTGAAAACCATGCATGGCGGTGGCTTCCAAGGTGGTTTCTCTAACCAGGGGCCATTTGAGCAAGACCCGTTCCGTCGTGACCCATTTGATTCCCAGTCAGATAATGGCAATACCTTCGAAGGGGAATACGAGCGTAAAGACGATGATGATCGCAACAAGCTCAACTGATTGAGTTAGTCAGCAAAGAAAACAAAAGGGCGCACCAAGCGCCCTTTTCTGTATTTGGAATTCGTGTCGCTTACAATGCGCCTTCAAAGCCCATTTGACGCCATGCTTCAAAAGCGATGATCGCAACGGCATTCGAAAGGTTTAGGCTGCGCGCATCTGGCATCATTGGAATGCGAATACGCTGCTCCATTGGCAAGCTATCGATGATTTCAGCAGGCAAGCCACGAGTTTCTGGACCAAACATCAAAACATCACCCGCTTGGTATTGTGCATCAACGTGATGACCTGTGGTCTTTGTCGTACACGCAAACAGGCGGTAGTTGCCTTGCTTCTCTTTCTCTAAGTATTCCAAGAATGCTTGATAATCTTTATGACGCGTTACGCGAGCTAAATCATGGTAATCCAAACCAGCGCGGCGGACTTTTTTCTCTTCAAGATCGAAACCCAGAGGTTCAATTAAGTGAAGGTTTGCACCGCAGTTGGCGCATAGTCGAATGATGTTGCCGGTGTTCGGCGCGATTTCTGGTTCGTATAAAGCGATATCAAACATGGTATTGAAATAGAGTTGGTCAAAGAGAGGGGCAGTATATACCCAAGTCACCGAAATATGCGAGATTCAGCAAGATTGACCTGGGTATGAAAGCAGGCATTAGCGCGGATGTTAATACCGTAAGGCTTAATGCTTCTTATAAGAGAGCGTGAGCATAGTTTTCTTCAACTGCTCGCCAGTTGACGACGTTCCACCACGCATCAATATATTCTGGGCGACGGTTTTGGTAACTGATGTAATACGCGTGCTCCCACACGTCTAATGCGAGGATTGGTTCACCGCGCACATCCACTACGTCCATCAGAGGGTTATCTTGATTGCTGGTGGACGTAATGTGAATCTCACCATCTTTTACGATCAGCCATGCAAAGCCAGACCCAAAGGTATTGATGGCAGCTTGGGCAAATGCCTCTTTAAATTGCGCAAAGCTACCAAATTTATCGTTAATTGCTTGAGCAAGCGCGCCTTGAGGCTCTCCGCCACCGTTTGGTGACATGCAATTCCAATAAATGATGTGGTTGTAATAGCCGCCACCATTATTACGTACTGCTGGACTGAGCTTAGAGATATTGTCAAAGATCTCGTCTAATGACTGAGTTTCGAGCTCGCTCCCTTCAACGGCATTTACAAACTTATCAAAGTACGTCTTGTGGTGTTTGCTGTAATGCACTTCCATGGTTTTCGCGTCGATGTACGGCTCTAGTGAATCGTACGGGTAAGGCAGAGCGGGAAATGTATGTGACATAGTAAATCCTCCTTAATTGGAAAATTTACTTTAATGCTAACGATAATTATTATCAACTTTGATCTTTGTAAGGGTATTCTAAGAAGCCTCACCAATTTCTAAAGTGAGGGTGGGGCTGTGAATCACTCACTCTAGAAATATGGTGCGAATTATTGTTAGTTCATCAAATTGAGACTAACAATTGATCGGTAAGGTGATACTCATGCGCAATCCGCCTAAAGGACTTCGGCTGGCTGCGATCGTGCCACTGTGCTGGCGAATGGCACTTTCGGTAATGGTTAGGCCGAGACCTGTGCCGCCAGAGTGGCGATCGCGTGCCGTGGAAACGCGATAGAACGGGCGAAAAATCGCGGCCAGTTCCTCTTCTGGTACACCTTCTCCATTATCGTCAACCGTGATACGAAGCGTATCGTCATCGGCTTTGATGTCGATTTGTACCTCATCTTTTCCGTAGTAAATGGCGTTACGAACGATATTTTCCACCGCACTCATCAGCAGTTTAGGGTTACCGGAAATATTGCGCTTAGGTAATTCTGAATAGTGTAGCTGTTTGCCCATTTGCTCTGCTTCAAACTGCGCATCTTTAATGATCTCTTCCCATAAACTTTCTAATGGCTGTGTTTCGCGAGTCATATGACTGTTCGCCTGCATGCGAGAAAGCTCTAGTAGTTCGCTGATCATCTGTTCCAAGCGCTGCGCTTCGGTATCGATACGAGTCAGTTCTGGGCTTTCGCCTTGTTTACGCGTCGCTAATGCGCTTGCCATGCGCAGACGAGTTAAAGGTGAGCGCAGCTCGTGAGAGATATCGGATAGCAAACGTTGTTGTCCTGAAATCATCTGATTAACCGCTTCGACCATCTGGTTGAAGCTGCTACCTGCTTGACGAAACTCCGCCGTGCCTTTTTCTAAATTTGGGTCTGTGACAAATTCACCTTTCGCCACACGTTGAGCAGCGGCTTCAAGACGACGTGCTGGTTGACTCAAAGCCCAAGCAAGCCATAACAGCAATGGTGTACTAACCAGCATGACCGCAAGCAAGAGCTGGAATGGGTGATCAAACAGACGCAGGAGTAGAGGTGGTGGCTCATTCCACTTGAAGCCCACGTACATCAAGATATCGGAACCTGCCAAAGTGATAGGAATTGGGCCCGCAATCATGTATCGACCATACAGCTTCTGCTTTGGATTATTGTAATCTTCGATACTGGTGACAAAGTTTTGCATTGCACGCAATTGAAAATTGCTGCGTTTTTCTGTCGTAAGAACATTACCGCTGTAGTCAGAAAAAAACACTCGTGGGCGAGGGTCGTGCTTGCCGTGGCGGTTGCCCTCGATACGAAAAAGTATGCGGCCTAAATCTGTTTGCTGGCTGTATTTTTGTTGGATTGAGTCACGCGTTTCTACCATACGTTTGTAGTGTTCTTCTGGAATATCGCGAGCTTTGCGTGGGTCCAAATGTGGCAGTGATAGCACGGCTATCAATACTAATAACATGGTGAACCAAAAAATGGCAAAGATGCGTCCATACAGGCTATTGATGTTTGGCAGTTTGATGCGTGATAGGCGCATTAATCCTCCTCAAGCAGCATGTAGCCACGACCACGCAGGGTTTTGATTCGCGGCTTGCCATTGCTTTGATCTGGTAATTTTTTACGTAAGTTCGAGACATGCATATCGATAGCGCGATCAAAAGCAGCGAGTCGTTTACCAAGCACATCTAAGCTCAGTGTCTCTTTGGTCAGCACTTGTCCTGGGTTTTGTACGAAGTGGGTGAGTAGCGCAAACTCGGTTGCTGTGAGGTCGAGTAGCTGTTGCTCACAATACGCTTCTTGCTTACCGGGATAGAGGCGGATTTCTTGATACTCAATGCAATCGCTGTTTTTGGTATTTTTTTGTGTGCTGCTAGTGCGGCGTAAAATCGCACGGATACGCGCCAACAGCTCTCGGTCACTAAAAGGTTTTGGTAAATAATCATCCGCGCCCATTTCCAAGCCGATCACGCGATCAATTTCTTCCCCTTTAGCGGTCAGCATCAAGACGGGAGTTTCCCAATTTTCACGTAAGCGTTTCAGCGTTTCCATGCCATTGAGTTTTGGCATCATGACATCCAACAAAATCAAATCAATCTTATCATTGATCGCGGCTAAGCCGGCTTCACCGTCATTTGCTTCGCTGACGTCAAACCCTTCGAAACTGAGTACTTCTTTTAATAAGCTGGTTAGCTCGATATCGTCATCGATTAAAAGAATGTTTGCCATGGGGGCACCTATAGTAAGTTACCGATAGCCTAATATTACATTGGAATGATGCGCAACGAAGAGGAGAAAAATCACTCTTTACGATTCTTTACGCTCCCTATACGTCGCTTTACCTAGCGGGTCGTATTCTATACTCAAGCGCTGTGAGAACAGCTCAGAAGAACCACTCACCTGTGTAAGGAATCGTATTATGAAGTCTGCAAAAAAACTTGTGTTAGCTGCTGTTGTTCTACCTCTTACTCTTGGCGCCGCAAGCGCATTCGCTTACGGTGGTAAAAACCATCATAAAGGCCCTCGTGACGAATGCGGCATGGGTATGGACCGAGGTGTCATGCGTCAACTAGACCTGACTGATGCACAAAAAGATCAGCTAAAAGAAATGCGTGAAGCAAACAAAGCAGAAATGAAAGCAAAATTCGCTGATGGCAAAGAAGCACGTATGGCTGAGCGTCAAGCGCATCACGCAAAAGTACAATCGCTTTTGCTGGCGGATAACTTTGATGAAGCTCAAGCTAGCGAATTAGCAAAAGAGATGGTTGAGCGCCAAACGGAACGTCGCGTGCAAATGCTAGAAAGAAAGCACCAAATGCTTAGCGTATTAACACCTGAGCAGAAAGCGAAATTTGTTGAGCTACAAAATGAACGTATGCAAGAGTGTGGCGACAGAATGCACAAGCGCATGGAAAAGTCGCGCAATAATTAAGTCATGAATTGATGTTATATAAAGAGGCAGCCATTGGTTGCCTCTTTTTGATCTGGTTATTTCATGGTCATTCAATATACTCAACGTATGGTTTTAGTTAACTCTTTGATTATGAAACAGCAATACGCACGTTTAGTTACGACCGCCGCTTGGACTGCAACCATTGTGGCGACGCTTCTTCTGATAGTAAAAGTCATCACGTGGTGGGTAACTGGCTCAGTGAGCTTATTGGCTTCATTGATTGACTCCATGTTAGATATCGCGGCTTCAGTTGTGAATCTTGTGGTGGTTCGTTACGCCTTACAACCTGCAGACCGCGAACATACTTTTGGGCATGGTAAAGCTGAGTCCTTAGCGGCCCTAGCCCAAGCAATGTTTATTTCGGGCTCGGCAGTATTTTTGATTCTTAACGGGATTGACCGATTTTTCCGCCCGCATGCTTTACACGCACCGGAGTTAGGTGTGTATGTATCGCTGTTTGCGATTGTGGTCACACTTGGCTTGGTGATGTTCCAAAAACATGTGGTTCGCGTGACGGGGAGCCAAGCAATAGCGGCGGATTCTCTGCATTATCAGACTGACTTGTATATGAATGCTGCGATCATGGTGGCTCTGGGGCTCAGTTATTTTGGAGTGACTCAAGCGGATGCTGTGTTTGCGATTGGTATTGGTGTCTTCATTCTTTATAGCGCTTTCAAAATGGTCAGCGAAGCGATTCAAACCTTACTTGATAGAAAGTTGCCCGATGAAGAACTTGAGCAAATTAGCCAAGCTTGTTTGAGCGTAAAAGGGGTATTGGGTGTGCATCAGTTACGCACACGAATGTCAGGACCGACGCGCTTTATACAGTTGCATTTAGAGCTAGACGATAACTTACGATTAATTGAGGCGCATTACATCGCTGATAAAGTGGAAGATAATTTATTGGCTCTGTTTCCTGATGCGGATGTATTGATCCATCAAGATCCATTGTCTGTCGTTTTCGGACCTGAGAAAGAGCAGAAAGCGCAAGATTGGTAGGCTTGAAAAATCCATCAGTGCCCGACGACAAACAGGTACTTATTGACTATCTTTCCATCAATACTTATTAAGATTCGTGATCCTGATATGAATCAACAAAGTTTCATAGAGAAACTGTAATACTCTTACATAAGTAGAAAAGTTACATAAAAAAGTGCGTTTTCATTGGTAATCCTGTAGAGGAAATGTAACATAACGCACAGTTCTGGATTATGCAGGTTGCTTGGTAACAAGGGGCCTAAAAGAAAATTAAATAATTGATTGCCAAAGATCGAGGGTGAGCATGATTAAGAAGATCGGTGTTTTAACAAGTGGCGGTGACGCACCTGGTATGAACGCTGCGATACGCGGCGTAGTACGTACAGCACTATCCGAAGGATTGGAAGTATTCGGTGTGTACGACGGCTACCTAGGCCTATACGAAGGCCGCATCGAGAAGCTAGATCGTTCTAGCGTTTCAGATGTGATCAACAAAGGTGGTACGTTCCTAGGTTCTGCACGTTTCCCTGAATTTAAACAAGTGGAAGTTCGTGAAAAAGCGATTGATAACCTGAAAAAACATGGTATCGATGCACTAGTGGTAATCGGTGGTGATGGTTCGTACATGGGGGCGAAGAAACTGACTGAAATGGGTTACCCATGTATCGGTCTTCCGGGCACAATCGACAACGATATCGCAGGTACGGATTACACTGTGGGCTACCTAAGTGCACTAAACACCGTTATCGATGCAATCGACCGTCTACGTGATACTTCTTCATCTCACCAACGCATTTCAATTGTAGAAATCATGGGCCGTCACTGTGGTGATTTGACTCTGATGTCTGCAATTGCGGGCGGTTGTGAATACATCATCACTCCGGAAACTGGTCTAGACAAAGACAAGCTGATCAGCAACATCCAAGATGGTATCGCTAAAGGTAAGAAACACGCGATCATCGCGCTTACTGAGCTAATGATGGATGCTAATGAACTAGCACGTGACATCGAAGCCGCGACAGGTCGTGAAACTCGTGCAACAGTACTTGGTCACATCCAACGTGGTGGTCGTCCAACTGCATTTGACCGCGTACTAGCATCTCGTATGGGTAACTACGCTGTTCACCTATTGATCGAAGGTCATGGTGGTCGTTGTGTAGGTATCGTGAAAGAGCAACTTGTTCACCACGATATCATCGACGCAATCGAAAACATGAAGCGTCCAGTACGCAACGATCTATACAAAGTTGCTGAAGAGTTGTTCTAAGCAAGCTTGAAATAGATAAACAAAACCGCGGCTTTCCGCGGTTTTTTTTGTATTTGAGAATCAACAAAAAAGAAACTAGCGATAGACGAGTGCTAAGACACGCTGCTCTGCTCTATGAGCGTTAATTTTCGCTCGCGCAGCGCAAACAAGTAGCCCAGTAGCCCACCCAACGTATTTCCAACCGCGATACCGATAAACAAGCCTTCAATGCTGTAGATTTGGCTCCCGATCCACGCCGATGGCAAGGTAAAAATGAACAGCCGCATAAAGCTCCACTGGAATGCACGCAATGGCTTGTGCATCGCATTCAAACCACTGACTAACATCATCACGATGCCTTGGAAGCCATAACTAAATGGCACCACCAGTAAATAATGCCAAAGCAGGTTTTTCACCGCATCTTCCTGAGAAAACAGCGCAGCCAGAGGAATGCTCAGTGGCACCATCATTAAGAAGATAAACCCTTGGAATACCACTGCAAAACGCATGCTAATAAATAAACCGGAAAAGGCTCGTTGCGGTTGTTTGGCTCCTAAATTTTGTGCCATAAACGGTGTGAGGGCAGAGGTCAGCGACATCAATACTAAAATCAATATAGACTCAATACGCTGCGCTGCGCCGTAAGCAGCAACCGCCGCTGTACCATGGTTGGATAACAGCATCATCAGAATGGCACCGGACAACGGATTCATCGCGTTTGATAGCGCAGCAGGGGTACCAATTTTTAGTGTCTGTTGCCAGTCTTGTTTCAGCAAAGCCCATTGGGGTTGAGCAAGCAATTTTTCCCGTTTAATTAGCACATAGAATGAGCCACACAAAGCACCTAACCAGCTAAAGGCACTTGCTATGGCTGCGCCTTGAATGCCAAGTTCCGGAAAAGGGCCATAACCGAAAATCAACAATGGATCGAGCATGCCATTAATCAAACCAGCCAACATCATGACTTTTGCTGGTGTTTTTGTGTCGCCAGTAGCTCGGATAGCACTGTTGCCCGCCATTGGGATCACTAGCAGAGGAATGGTGAGATACCAGACCTGCATATATTGCTCAATAAGAGGGATGAGATCATCAGACGCACCAAGAAAACGAAACAATGGCGCAATGGTGGTAAAGCCAATAGAAGACGTGATAGCCACAAGTAACACGGCTAACAACAAACCGTGGGTGGTGAACCGAGCAGCTTGTGGTGCATGACCTTGCCCAAGCAAGCGACCAATATTGGTCGATAGTCCCATCCCAATCCCCATCGTAATGCAGTTAACCGCAAAGGTGACAGGGAAGGTATAGCTGATAGCCGCTAGCGCTTGAGTGCCAAGCAGCGAGATAAAAAACGTGTCCACCAAGTTAAACATCAAAATTGCGATCATGCCCATAGTCATGGGGACGGTCATTTTCCGCAGCGTTTCAGGAATGGGTGCGGTCAACAAACCATGCTTATCGGTCGCTTGGGGTTCTAGCTTGTTATTTTCCTGCATGTGTGACAACTATCTGGTGAGCAAACTGCAAGGATACAAGAAAGCGAGATGCCGAGCGAGTGAGCATTTCTAACGCAAACCGTTGCCTAGTTGTTCGTTATTTTAACTAAGTCACAAAAATTTTGTGCCACCCCCTTGGGATCGCTGCTTCGACCCCTTATATAGGGATCACGTGTCTGGGGCTACAGTCCCTAAGGACAATTATCAAATAAACATGGAAATTTTCAGGAGAGACGACCGATGAACATTCGTCCATTACATGACCGAGTTATCGTTGAACGTAAAGAAGTTGAATCTAAGTCTGCTGGTGGCATCGTTCTGACTGGTTCTGCTGCAGAAAAATCGACTCGCGGTGTTGTTCTAGCTGTGGGTAAAGGCCGCATCCTAGAAAACGGCACCGTACTGCCACTAGACGTTAAAGTCGGTGATACCGTTATCTTCGCTGAAGGTTACGGTACAAAAACTGAAAAAATCGACGGTAAAGAAGTGCTTGTCATGTCTGAAAACGACATCATGGCGATCGTTGAATAATAGCAATCATTGAGTAATTTTTTGCTCAGATTCAATTACGAAATTACACACAAAGAATTTTAGAAAGGAAATCAAAGATGGCTGCTAAAGACGTTAAATTTGGTAATGACGCACGAGTTAAAATGCTGGAAGGTGTAAACGTTCTGGCTGACGCAGTAAAAGTAACACTGGGTCCTAAAGGACGTAATGTCGTTCTAGACAAATCTTTTGGTGCACCGACTATCACTAAAGATGGTGTATCAGTAGCGCGTGAAATCGAGCTGGAAGATAAATTCCAGAACATGGGCGCACAAATGGTTAAAGAAGTTGCGTCTAAAGCAAACGACGCAGCGGGTGACGGTACAACAACAGCAACGGTACTAGCACAATCTATCGTTAACGAAGGTCTAAAAGCAGTCGCAGCGGGCATGAACCCAATGGATCTTAAGCGTGGTATCGACAAAGCTGTTGCCGCGGCAGTTGAGCAACTAAAAGAGCTTTCTGTTGAATGTAACGACACAAAAGCGATCGCGCAGGTTGGTACTATCTCTGCAAACTCAGACGCAAGCGTAGGTAATATCATTGCAGAAGCAATGGAGCGTGTGGGTCGTGATGGCGTTATCACGGTTGAAGAAGGTCAGGCGCTACAAGACGAGTTAGACGTAGTAGAAGGTATGCAGTTCGACCGCGGTTACCTGTCTCCTTACTTCATCAACAACCAAGAATCAGGCAGTGTTGATCTAGAAAACCCATTCATTCTTCTGGTAGACAAGAAGATCTCAAACATTCGTGAGCTTCTTCCAACGCTAGAAGCTGTCGCGAAAGCATCTCGTCCACTGCTTATCATTGCAGAAGATGTAGAAGGCGAAGCGCTAGCAACATTGGTTGTGAACAACATGCGTGGCATCGTAAAAGTTGCAGCTGTGAAAGCACCTGGCTTCGGTGATCGCCGTAAAGCAATGCTACAAGACATCGCTATCCTAACTGGCGGTACTGTGATTTCTGAAGAGATCGGTCTAGAGCTAGAAAAAGTTGCACTAGAAGATCTAGGTCAAGCAAAGCGTGTTTCTATCACGAAGGAAAACACGACTATCATCGATGGTATCGGTGAAGAAGAGATGATCTCTGGCCGTGTTGCTCAGATTCGTCAACAAATCGAAGACGCAACTTCAGACTACGACAAAGAGAAACTACAAGAGCGCGTAGCTAAACTGGCTGGCGGTGTTGCAGTAATCAAAGTCGGTGCAGCGACTGAAGTTGAAATGAAAGAGAAGAAAGACCGTGTAGAAGATGCGCTAGCCGCAACTCGCGCAGCGGTTGAAGAAGGTGTTGTTGCTGGTGGTGGTGTTGCACTTATCCGCGCGGCATCTAAGATTGCTCACCTAACGGGTGACAACGAAGAACAAAACGTTGGTATCCGCGTTGCACTACGTGCAATGGAAGCGCCAATCCGTCAAATCACGAAGAACGCAGGTGAGGAAGACTCAGTTGTTGCGAACAACGTGAAAGCGGGTGAAGGTAGCTACGGCTACAACGCGGCAACAGGCGAATACGGCGACATGCTAGAAATGGGTATCCTAGATCCAACTAAAGTTACTCGTTCTGCACTACAATTCGCAGCATCGGTTGCAGGTCTGATGATCACAACTGAAGCGATGGTTACTGACCTACCGCAAAAAGACGCGCCAGCGATGCCTGACATGGGCGGCATGGGTGGCATGGGCGGTATGGGCGGCATGATGTAACAATCCATGCCATGACTTGCTGTTGATTTATAAGGGTTTTTTCTGGATGTGTAGAGACGCATGTAGAGACGTTTATAGCCCCGTTTGGGGTATCAATGGCATGGTCTAGGTAAGACGTTAAAACGCTCATTGTAAGCACTCTAAGAGGCTATCAGGCTTAATCGCTTGGTAGCCTTTTGTTTTAAGTTCTCTATGTTTTTGTTTGAGCCTGTTTTTGTAATATACGCCCTAAGAGATGGTAATTTGTCTAATGTAACTACTTCTGGTGAGACTACTCATACTTACGTTTACAAATCACGAATAGAAAAAATGTAAGGTTTGATTCTATACCGCTAGACTGTACTGACTCATACACGATCTGACACCTATGGTGGTGAAGCGTGACCTAGCCGTACAGACAGTCCTTTATGCCACCAAAATCGCTTCCGGACAAAGCTGAGTTAGGATGGGATTAGCTGCTGATAGAGATTAACGTGCTTCATAAGCTTTGATGAAGTGGCTGAAATCATCAATTAATCAGCGAAATGAACTATTCGTTTAGCTAATAAAATCGCACTGCGAATAGTAAAAACTGGGAGAAACCTCCCAGCTTTGAGACACTTTAAATTAGCTATATTTTGCTAAGGATTCTTTGAATAGGTTTTCGCTTTCATCCTTGAACCTATCTCGCTGATTATTAAGCTCTGCAAATTTTGCATATAGATGTTTGTATATTATTTCGTGTGCTTTGTTATGCACTGTAGCTTCAGAAGGATCGTCCATTTCAAAGCCATCTTCTAAGCACTTGTTCACAATGACTAGTATGTCTTCTTTAGATACTTCGTCGAGTACTTTCCAAGACTCGCCATCCAATGAAAAAACGCCTTTGCCATTATCGATCTTCAAGCACTTCATATTCTCTCCTTCTAGCTAAATATGGTTCGCTACCCGCTTCTAAGCAATCAAGTAGTACCGTGTGATTGTTCGTTTCTCGACCGTCAAGCCCGATAAGCACTTTGTCTGTTGGATGCCCAGTGTATAGCTCGTACTGCACTTTGCCTTCATCTATTCTCTTACTCGTATATACCAGATAGTCAGGTTTTATCGATGCGCCAACAGTACTGTTGTGTGTCACGAGAATCACGGGCATAAAGCCGGACATTTCCTTTATAAGGCTATTAACTTTTCTAAATAGGAATCTGTTATCAAAAGAAGACTCAGGCTCATCAATAAGCAGAAGATCAAACTGACTTGCATCACTTATTTCTTGTAGCAGCCTGTATTCCGAGCGTTCTCCGCCGGATACCTGATAGCCAGACGAGTTTAAAATATCGTAGCTAATTTTTGCGAAAAGCTTGTGATAGTCAGTTTCGGCCAGAGCTTCTATTTTTCGTAGTTCTTCGAGGTAAGCAAAACCACCCGAACCATACTGAGAGAACGCGTTGGAAAAAGCTATCTGCTTTCCTAGAACTGCACCAACATCACGAGCATTAGCAAATGCGCTTCTTCTTGCGACCTTAGAAAAACCTTGTATGTCTTTCCGGAGAAATTCTTTTTCTTGTTGAATAGAGTTGCACAAGGTGTCAAACCTACCAACTTTCTTTTGGTCCAGAGCAAGTTTGTATAAGTCGATCTCACTGATTGGTGCAGCCGCAGTGTGCATCTTCAGCTCACTCTTGATATTGTCCACAATATCATTGACAAATGACTTCTTGAGTTCCAATTCTCTGTTTTTGTTATATTCCTTTATCAAGTCGATGACCAAACCCTTTAGGTCATCACCTGAAATATGTCTATTGATAATCTCTTTGTACCCAATGTTATCAGCTAGAGTCATTGCGGCATTGACTAGTGATTTCAATGAATCCAAATCATCTACAGTAAAGTTTGACTCTGTAAAGAGCTTTGCCTTGGCAAAAGAGTCAAGTTTATGAGATTCCGCTGCGTGATTGAGCAAGGAGTCTACAAAGGCGTTGAGTTCTCTATTTGATCGGGCTAAATCAACATCTCTCATCAAATCTACCGATTCTTTAAACTCTTTTAAGTAATCTTCGGTAATTCTAGACTGACTTGTGGAAAGGTTTCTTGAGAACTCTTTTTCGTCATCTTCATCTCTCTGTAGGAGAGAAAATTGTTTAACATACTTAACTCGTATATCTTCAGTGTCATTCTGTTCTGCAATTAGATTTAGAGTGTGCGATTTACCTGTTGATCGTTCCCCTAGAACGACATTTAGCCCAGTAGATAACGTCAGGCCATTGCTTAAAACCTCAAAGAACTGGTGTCCATCGTCTTTTGATAGGTGTACTTTATGTTTGTCGGATAATGCAACCTTTAGAGCTGTCAGTGTAATATCGCCGATGTCTATATACGTTTGTCTCGCCGGAACAACTTTGAGGTTTTCTTCTATACGCAAGTCACTGAAGCATACAGGCACTAGTGCGCTTTCATCTTTTATGCAATAAGTAAATTTCCTCGGGCTAGTAACTTCTCCCGCTGTTACAAAATCAAAGAGTTTAATTAACGTTTCTTCTTTTACTTCAGGGGATTTCTTATAGTGAGGGATAAGAAGATATTTTGATAGATCAGTAAATACTTCGTGGAATTCTTCAAAAGTGATTGAAGTGTGCTTGTCAGGTATCAATTCCGTGATTTTATCGCAGCGAGCCTTAAAGTCATTGAGTTCATTATCTTCGGCTATAACCAACAGGTGCGTCCCTTCAACATCAACTTCGATCCCCGGAAATACTTTTATCTCAAGCTGTTCTTGGATTAACCGGAATTGAGTTAAGTCAAACATGTTGTGATTGGTTATTGCAATAGCATCTAGGTTGCCCTCTGTTACGTACCACTCCAACCGTTCCATACTAAAATCAAATCGCCTATCACTGGGCGTACTAACAGTATGAATGTGCAAGTCAATCTTCTTCACTAACTATCTGCTCCTATCGCGTTCTAGGTGATTAGAGATTAACATATGTAATTAATTTTAATGTGATGGCACTCATATGAAGTGTTAGCTGGAAGTTGTCACTTTAAGTAAAACAAGTTCACTACATAAAATAATTGGTTACTCAATGCTCTAGGAAAAGATAGCTATGGCGTCAGATCTTTGCTTTTGCTATCCATTACTTTTTTATCTCAAAAGTGGTAACTAATCTGAGGTAAGAATTAGGTCCATAACACACTTTGGGGCAAAAATGAGCTAGAGTAATCTGTCAGATCTGATTATATCTCTGTTAGAGAACTGGCAGAGCACGTCCTGACTAATCCAGATAAATTGTATTACTTAGATCGTCGTTGTAGCCGTTCACTTTGCGGTATTTTATTGCAAGATACCTTTGGATTTTACGGCTTATATCGTTATCAAATTATACTGTTGTGTACACCCTAAGCTCCCTCACTGTACACACGTGTACACCCAGACCAAAAATAGCCTGTAGGCCCCGTGTTACAAGGCTTTCAGGCTAATTTATGGATTTCTAAAAGTCGTCAATGTCAGCAGTGGTTTTTCTTGAAAAGTCTGGGTTTTAGAACTTCAAGCTATCTTCAGTTATCCCGTTCTTTTCACGCCACAGGTTACGCTGAGAGACTGATATACCTAACTTGCAACTTTTATAGCCCCTCACGGCTTTCCGTAAACCTTCTCTAAATATGTCCTCTCCATAATCTTCGATGAGACGGCTGAGTTTGTTTGAAGCATCCTTGATTTGATGCTTTTCCCATTCGTTATCCTCATCAATGGGGAAATTGTCTTTACCAGTGATAGCGTCTGATAGGCGTCTAATCTTAGGGAACCCCTTAGAGTCCCAACAGCTTCGGGGTAATGCATACTGACTTTCTAGGCCAAACTTGAGAGAGTCTACAAAATCATCCATATCAACGATTTCAATATCGGTATACCCTTTCAATGCTGCACCACAGACCTTAAGCCCTCTAGCAATATGTGCCGCTTGGCCTTGGCTACAACCAACCACTTCTTTTACTTCTGATATGCTGAGGTCAAACATTCGATTCACAATGAGTTTACGAAACTTTGCCTGCATTACCTCATCGTGGGTAACTCCAACCCCATGAGATTGATTGGCATCCTGTGCAGCAGAGAAAGCTTCTGCGTAGGTTCTATTATCAACGACTAACGCAGGCAGGAATAAATCCACTTCAGGATTCTCTTCAAGATATTTAAGGCAGGCTTTGGTACGGTGAAATCCGTCCACCACATAATGCCTGTCATCAACCACAAATACGGTAATAGGCTGTCGTATTTGTTGTCCATTACGTAGGTCTTCAAGAATCTCTTTATCTTGGCTTTCTTGCTTTGTTTCTTGTGCTGATCTCAAACGTTTATCCTTGATGAGCTCAACGTCACGAGCTTGCATCATTGGGTCTAAGATCAGGATTCTTGGGTCTAAATCGGAGTGTCTGCTATCTGCCATGAATTGGTTCATAATGTTCTACTTCTATTACTAATTCGTTCTAGGCTGTATGCGCATATGGTCAAAACTAAAATAATTTTTTCTGAGGTTTACTGTGCTGCCCCGTAGGGGAGGAGGGTGCGGAGTACGCTGGGCTATAAGCGATTGCGTCGTCCGGCTACGTTTACACAAAGTGTGATTTAAAAAGTTGATTTTTTTTGGTTAAAAGTTAAACATCTAGCGAGTTAATTAAAGATGACCCCAAGGCTCTCTACAAGCCCCGAGGTCTAATAGGGCTTTAAGCTGCTTCTGTTAAGTCGTGAAACTCATAAAGCTCACCTAGTTCACTATCCGGTATCAGGTGAGACCAGCAGTCCTCACTGAGCTTCCAAAGGTCTACAGTTTCAACTTTATTGACGTGACCACATTCAGGACAAGTACAAAGACTTAATTCATTATTCTTTTCTGTCATTGTGATTATCTCCGTTTGCTTAATGTTGGTTCTATTTTCTTGGAGTTGCCTGTTTGGCTAGCGCATCTGCTTCTTCATTCTCTTTATGACCCGCATGTCCCTTTACCCACTCCCAAGTAACAGACATCTCTTCATTTAGGGTATCTAACTGTCTCCACAGGTCAGCATTGAGGACAGGGGTTCTATTGGATTTACGCCAGCCATTCTTTTTCCAATTAACAATCCACTTAGTGATCCCATCACGCACGTATGTGCTGTCTGTGTAAACCGTAATAGGGTTGTTAGGGTATCTTCCCTTGAGCTCCTCCAGAGCCTTTATAGCGGCTGTTAGCTCCATTCTCTGGTTAGTTGTCTGCTTCTCTCCGCCAGACCTTCTCAAGCGTTTATCATCACGAGCCAGAACGAATCCCCAACCTCCCGGTCCCGGATTACCGCTACAGGCTCCATCGGTATACGCTCGGATAACGGTGTTTGTGTCTACAGTCTTTGCTGGTGGTGTGGTCGTTGTCATAACTCTCCTTTCTTTTTAGCTTCTGCTGATAAGCGTTTAACAGTTGCAATTGATATATTTAGCTTCTCTGCGGTTTTCGCTATGGAAAGCCCCTCAGAGCGTAGCTGAGCCACTTTTTGAGGCGTTGCCTTTGGAGGTCTGCCAATGGTTTTACCTTCAGCTCTAGCCCTTGCTTGTCCCTCCATCGTGCGTTCACGAATACGGGCTCTCTCGAACTCTGCAAATGCAGCAAAGATGTCTAACATCAACTTGCCTTCAGAGCTGCTCAGGTCTTTGTGTGGCAGGTCTAAGCAATGGACATCAATACCTTTTTCCAATAGGAGCTGAGTGGTTTGCTGGATGTCTATGTTGTCACGACCTAAACGGTCAAGCTTCAAGACCACCAGCGTATCGCCTTTTACAAGCTTATGTTCCACCAGCACTTTAAAGCCTTTGCGTTCCATAGCGCATACAGCACCAGAAATGGTGTCCTCAACCACAAAGTCAGGGTTGACCTCATAACCAGCTTTCTTAAAAGCTTCGATCTGGTTTGCTGTGGTTTGCTCTGTCGTGGAGACTCGGCAATAAAAATAAGTCCTAGCAGTCATAAGCAACAGCTCTCCGCCTCAAATAAAGTAGGGTTCATTTTATGAGCCTAGCTCAAAATGTCAATGGGGTACTTAGGAGACAGTTTCCTCTCCTATCAGTTAGGTAGGTTCATAAACGAATGGTTTTGAGCTAGGTATTTTCACGGTTGGTTAATCCTCTTCTTCTCCCATCCCTACATTACAAATGCGGACCAAAATTCTTCTTCCTCCGGGAGGAAGTTCACTGTCAATACGTAGCGCAGCAGATAGCATTACTAGTTTTTCTCCATCGAAGCGCTCTTCACACCTTTCTATTGTGTCAAACATTGGAGCCCAAAAGGCTTCCCACCCCTCTGCTTCTTCTTTATTCCGATGCCAGACGTCCACATGTATCATCATGCGCGAATCGAGATGCATATTCTTAAGCTCGGGTATTGGTTCATTGCGGTCCAAATCTAGGTAAAAGCGCTCCATGTGTAAATGTTCTCCTGTGGTGTAAAACATCTATGTTATCACGGCTTTTATGTGATGTGATGCATATGTGGCAATGCTAAACCTTTAACTAAGCGGAACAATGTGTTAAAAGTTTCAATTTGGCATGGTTTTTATAAAGAAAAGAAGGGGTTTTGCTAATAAAATACGGATTGGTGATCGGTAGGGAAAGTAAAAATTATTGTAGTTGATTAGGGAAGCAGCAACGCTGGTCAATAATATTTTGACCCGTAGGGCTGAGAATTTAAATCAACCCTCGGGTCTGCTAGGTAGAAACTAATTCTTTAGCTTAGCCAGTCACGTTTAATAACTTCTTCAGCTTTGTCTACATATTCTTTAAGGGTCGTTAGCTCATCCCCTTTAGCGTAATAACCATAAGTCATAGTCTTACCGCCTTCATGACCAACAATGAAGGCAGAGCGAACCTCCTGTATTCCTGCTCTAAGCAACGCTGTTGAGAGATGAACACGAAGGCTGTGAAAGCATTGAGATGAGTCTTTGCTAACATTTGCTACTTTAAAGCGAGAGAAATCACGGCTAGCCTTGTCTCCATTTAAACCAAGTAACTTGGCTTCAGGGTCTCTCCCTTCTACCAGTTGTAATACTTCTGTAGCTAATGAATCTGTCAATGGCACCGTTCGTTGGGCTGCTGAGGTCTTACCAACTCTAACTTTGATTGCAGTAACCCCAGAATCTGTATAGACATCTTTAACCTTAATCCTACAGAGCTCCCCAATCCTACTCCCAGTGAAGAGACCAAGGCGGAATAGAAGACCCATGTTTGAACCTTTAGCCGTTTGTTCATCAGCCCATTGAGCCAATAATTGCATTTGCTCTCTAGTGAAGAGTTGCTTAGGTTTCTTTTCCTTCTGCGTTTCGAGGTGAGCCAATGAATGATCTGCAAAAGGGTTGTCTTTGTTCTTGATTCGTCCCATATCCCATGCATGTTTATAGACAGTCTTCAGCCTACTTAAGTGAGCCCTAATCGTTGATACAGAGCACTCGTCTGATAGCTCGTGAATGAAGTTAACAACAGAAGACCGCTCAATACTGAGCAGCGGCAAGTCAAACACTCCACAGTGCTTAAGAAAGCGTTCGGTTGTAGATTTAACTTTGGATATAGTGTCTTTATTTTTGTTTCTATTCAGCTCTAACCACTCAGTCATAGACTCCCGTAATGTACAGGTATATTTGAGTGGTGTTTCACCTGAATAGACAGCCCTCAACGCCTCCTGTTGTATTTCAGGGTAGAGGTCTGTATTGGTTACATCTTCTAAATCAATATTGTAGTGCTGTCCGTAAGGGTCATAACCGTGTATTTCTTTGGCTTCTTTGAGTGTTCTATAGAAGCTGATGAAAGTAGCTCGTCCTCCATCAATAGCTTGCTCTTCTTTTAAACTCATTTCTGCAAGAAGGGCGTTCCTACGTAGTCTGGCTGTTTTGATGCACGAGGTCTGTAAGGACTTGGTATAGACTTCTTTTCCTTCGTATAGGTGCTGGATCTGCTTAGGGATACGTTTAGAAAAAAGCCAAACATCTCGGTTCTTACGCTTCTTTAAATATTTGGTATCTTGAGGCATTGTGTACCCAAAAGTGGAGACTAATGTAGAGACAAATGATACCACAACTCCTTAAATATCGGTAGTTTAAGGCTTTTTTGTGTTTTTGGGTGGCATGATGTAAGCCAGCTTATCTCATCGCTCTAGGGAAACCTTATAGCGGAAAGATAACCGACCAAACCCTTAAAAGTCGAGGCAGATGCCTCGACTTTTTTATGCGTGTCACCTGAGAAACATGACGTTCTGGTGTGGCTTATCATGAAATTTTTGAGCGTAAAAAGCGCCATTTCAGAAGCAAAAAATCGAAGAGAAATATTTTTTCTTTTGAGTCAGATGGTTAAATCTGACCTATTGCTAACACTTTTTGAACGGGGACAGAGCAAAATCTGAACATTACACTATGTTGTAAATTGTTGCTTCCCATCATGGAGATGAAAATGAAAAAGCTTATGACGTCATTGGCGGTTGCAGCCGCTATCGCATCACCTGTTGCTTTTGCCGACAGTACACCTGTGATGTTCTCTACTATCGATAACACAAACGCACCCTCTAATTCTTCAGTAGGTGGCGTTCGTTTAGCTGTGTTGCATGGGCAGGTAAATGAGGTTAAAGGTGTCGACTTTTCACTGCTTGGTATGTCAGAAACGGATCGTACGACAGGTGTGAACTTCGGTCTGTTTTTTGGTGCAGCAAAAGTAAATCAAGAAATGAAAGGCGCGTCTTTAGGCTTAGTTAACTGGAACCAAGGTCAGACGACGGGTGTTAACTTGGGTGCTGTTAACATTACGAACAACGTAAAAGGCTTGAACTGGAGCGCGGTGAACTATTCTGAAGGCTACACCATGGCGGATGTGGGCTTAGCGAGTATCTCTAAGAAGTCTAATTTCCAGTTTGGTTTCTTCAACATGACCGATCAAATCGATGGTGTGCAAATTGGTCTTTTGAACTGTGCGGATAACGGTTTCTTCAAGTGTTTCCCACTCATCAACTTTGCTAAGTAATCCCTGAGAAAGTCAGAATCTTTATATACAGAAAGCCCTCGATGTTCGTCGAGGGCTCTTTAATTACTGATGAGATGAAGCGAGTTTCTCGGAGCGTTAACTATTTAATTAATCGTGATGAAGTTTTGCGTTGTTGAATTCTTTGATGAACACCGCGGCGTAATGCTTTGATGTGGTTTTCTGCTTTATCCACACCTAACAACACGGTTAATGTCAGGAGAGTAATAACCACCGACTGCGTTAAATAACCCAAACCTATCATCAAACCTAAACCTGCTAGCACCCATATTACAGCCGCGGATGTTACGCCATGGATTTTTCCATCAAGTGTCATCATAACGCCAGCGCCTAAGAAGCCGACGCCAGTAATGATCTGACCAAGCACTCGTGCTTGATCAAGAGTATTTGGCGATAACGACACTGCCATCGACATAAACAGGTAGGTGCCTGAAATAATTAATATTGCTGTGCGAATGCCAACCGGTTTACCACGAGTTTGGCGCTCTATACCGATCATGAGCCCATTAATGGCGCAGCATAGTAGGGCAGGCCAACTGAATGGGCCAAGATCGAAAATTTGTTCGAATGCTGTATGCATCTTGACCTCCAAAAGTGCGGAGTATGCATAGACTTACCGTGCAAAGCGAACAAAAATAATCAATCTAGACGACAAATTTAATTGAGTGTCAGAGCTTATTCTAAATGCAAATCCAACGGCGTTTTACTTGGCCTGCCACCAACTTCTCGTGTGAGTTTTGGTACCAGATAACCCGATACACGCGTGATGAGTCCGCGCATAATAGCTTTCGCTTCTTCGTCCGAAATAAAGTAGTGCGCTGCGCCTTGCACCTTATCAAGAACGTGGAGGTAATAAGGCAAGATACCCGCGTCAAATAAGGCCTCACTTAACGCCACTTGAGCTTCTACCGAATCATTCACGCCTTTCAGCAGAACGCCTTGGTTTAGAAGCGTAACGCCCGCTCTTTTGAGCTTGAACATCTGTTCAGCAAATTCGTCATTGATTTCGTTGGCATGGTTGATGTGAGTGACGAGGATGATTTGTAACCTTGATGCTTGCAGAAGTTGGCATAGTTCATCAGTGACTCGAGCTGGAATCACCACAGGTAAACGGCTATGAATACGCAGACGTTTGATGTGAGGAATGTGAGCAATGTGCTCTAAAAGCCAATGAATCTCATCGTCTTTTGCCATTAATGGATCACCACCTGAGAAGATGACTTCGTTCAACTCTGGTTGTTGTGCCATGTACTCTAAGCACTTGGTCCAGGCTTGTTTCCCGCTTTTGTTCTCTTGATAAGGGAAGTGACGACGAAAACAGTAACGGCAATTTACCGCGCAGCCACCTTTGACAATCATCAGGGCGCGGTTGCGATACTTGTGTAGCAGGCCAGGGACTTCATTGTCCTGCTCTTCCAATGGATCATTGGAGTAACCCGGATGCACCTCAAATTCGTCGCTCAGTGGTAAAACCTGACGTAAAAGAGGGTCTTTAGGGTTGCCTTTCTCCATCCTATCGACAAAACTTTGCGGTACACGCTGTGCAAACAGCTTGCGCGCGGCAAACCCGTCTTGCCACGGTGAAGGATCAATTTCCAGTATTTCGAGCAATTTTGCAGGATCAGAGATCCCATTCGCCAACTGTTTGAGCCAGTTTTGCTCAACAGATTCGACTTTTCGGGTTATTATGTGCGGCATTGAATTTAGCTCTAAGAATGTAAGAGGAAAAAATGGCTACAGTTAGCACCAATGAATTTAAAGGCGGTCTTAAGTTAATGCTTGATAACGAGCCTTGTGTAATTCTGGAAAACGAATACGTTAAACCAGGTAAAGGCCAAGCGTTCAACCGTGTTAAAATTCGTAAACTTCTTTCTGGTAAAGTGCTAGAGAAAACATTCAAGTCTGGTGACACTTGTGAAGTGGCAGACGTAATGGATATCGACCTAGATTATCTATATTCAGACGGCGAATTCTACCACTTTATGAACAGTGAAACGTTTGAACAGATCGCAGCGGATGCAAAAGCGGTAGGTGAAAACGCTAAGTGGTTGGTAGAAAACAACACTTGTATGATCACTCTTTGGAACGGTAACCCAATTACTGTTACTCCACCAAACTTCGTTGAGCTAGAAGTTGTAGACACAGATCCAGGCCTGAAAGGTGATACTCAAGGTACTGGCGGTAAACCAGCGACGCTATCAACTGGCGCTGTTGTTCGTGTTCCTCTGTTCATCTCAATTGGTGAAGTGATTCGCGTAGATACTCGTACTGCTGAATACGTAGGTCGTGTGAAGTAAGCACTTTATATGATTGTTAGAAAGGTCGCTTCGGCGGCCTTTTTTATTGCCTGTGATTCTTCTCTTTTAATCCCTCTGCGTAAAACATCGATATCCTCCGCAAATTTTTGATGATTTTGTATTATTCGTAAAAATCTTATTTGTTCCATGAATCTGTCGATTATTCCTTAATGTAACATTTTGATACATTAGTACTTGTTGCTGAGTTGCATAGCAATCTGATTTTTATCGATTTAACTCAGTAACAATCCAAAAAAGGAGAACAAAATGGAAAGCAGAGGTTTAGGAAGGGGTTTAAAGGTGGAAGAAAGACGTCAGTTACTACATAAAGGATTAAAAGCAGCCGTATTTGGCGTACCGCTGTTGGCAATAGGCTTAACGATTAATAGCTCGGTGCTGATGACCGATGCGGGTTACAGCTACGTGCATCAGAATAATATTACTGGTGAGTTGGATGTGTTTACTGAACCTGGCATTCATTTTCGTATGCCATTTCTGTCCAAAATCACCAAGTATGACCAAGTGATCACCGTGTCATTCGGTAACAGCAAGGGCGAAGATTTTTATCAACGTCTTGATGCGATTCAGGTTCGATTTGCCGACACCTATATTGGTCAGATCCCCGTAACATTCCGCTTTAAGCTCAGTAATGACCCTGAAGCGGTGAAGAAGATGCATAAAGAGTTCCGCAACAACAGTAACTTGATCGATGCGCTGCTTGTAAAGAACGCACGTAACGTAACGGTGATTACCGCAACCCAATACACGGGTGAAGAGTTTTTCCAAGGTGGTTTGAACCAGTTCAAATCGAAACTTGGCGATCAGTTACGAGAGGGGATTTATCTAACAGAGCGACGTCAGGTTGAAGTGGAAGAGTTGGATCTTGCGCCTGTTGGGGTGAATCAAGCTAATCCGAACCAATTACAGCGCACCAATCAACTGGTATGGAAAACTGTGCCAGTCGTAGACAAAACCGGGCAACCAATTCGTCAAGACAATCCGTTACAACAATACGGTATTCAAGTGACGCAGGTGACCATTGGTGACCCGCAGCCAGAAAAGCAATTAGATCAGCTATTGGCAGATAAAAAGCGTTTAGTGGCGGATCGTATTCGCGCGATTCAGGAACAAGAAACGTCGAAAGCACAGGCAGAGACCGAGCAGTTACGCAAAGAGATTCAACGAACACGTGAGGTGCAAGACGCCCAGCGTGGTAAAGAACTCGCAATTATTGCTCAACAAAAAGAAGTGGAAGTGGCGCGTCAGATTGCAGAGCGTGAAATCGTTGAAGTGGAAAAAACCAAACGACTTGCTGAAGTCGAGAAGGAGAAAGAGCTAGCTATCGCAGAGGCTAACTTAGCGATTCAAAAAGCGAACGCACTTTCTGCTGAGTTTGAAGCGAAAGCGATATTAGCGAAAGGTCGCGCAGAATCTGAAGTCCTAAAAGGTAAGTATGCAGCGTTAGGAGCAAACCGTGAAGTTTACTTGGCAGAATTGAATCGAGACGTAGCGAACTCGCTGTACAACAATTTGCAAAACTTCCAAGTTCAGATGCCACAAAATTACATTGGTGGAAGTGACGAAACGGGCTTGAAAACAAACCTAGATGTGATTACTGGCTTTGGTGCTCTGGGTCTTATGGACCAGACAAAGAAGGTCGCACAGCAATAAGATCATGGGTGGTCAAAAGCTTAAAAAGCAAAAAGATCATGGGTAACCCTGACCCGTCCTGATATGGGTTGACACTTTTTAACTAAAACGCTCGATGTACTTCATCGGGCGTTTTGTATTTTAAAG